>PAZL01000050.1 GCA_002715485.1 Aequorivita sp.
GAATTCGTATTGTTTAAGAAAAGAAAAAAATTAAAATCCAGCTTTTTCAGTTTCTGAAAAATTCTCCGATTTTAAAACAAAATCCTTAACCAATTCTTTTAATTCCGTTGATGAAATAGTTTTGTAATTCTTTAAAATAAATTCTTTGTCTTCATCAATGTTTTTATGATACCCCAAAAATCGTGGCGAGTTTTCCTGCACACTCATACGGATGTAACGGATTTCAATATTGGAGCCATCGGCCTTAACGGCACTTTCGACCCAAGAAATTCCTTCTTTAAAAAATTCTTTTTTATCACTTCTTGCTTTGGCAAATTTTGCTTTCAATGTGGAAACAGCTCCTTTGTATGCGAGTAAAAATGGCTTGTTTGAGGAATTTACTTTTGCAAGTTCGCCGTCAAGTTGATCAGTTATTTCTGCACTTTCCACAGCTTTTGGATAAGCTGACCGGATTCGGTTCAAGTCTTGGGCAGTTCCAGCTGCAGAAATTAAAAAAACTATAATTAATAAATATTTCATCATTCAACAATTTTAAAAGTAGCATTTAGCTTCAAGGCCACTGTATCGTCATAAAGCGTAGTATTTTTAACTTTCACTTCGCCATTTTCCTCATTAATATCAATAGTCAATTTTAGATCAGGATTTTTTTCAGGATTTATGATCGCCATAAATTTTATGTTTGACGAAACAGTCAAAAATAGATCTTTACCGATTGCTTCCTCGGTAAGCTCCTTTATAATCTGGATCATACAAACGCCTGGCATTACAGGATTTCCTGGAAAATGACCTTTAAATATTTCGTGATTCTTATTTAAATGCACAGCAGCCAAAATCCCTTCGGAGGTGTTCTCTGTGGCAGTAACTTTATATAATCCTTCAATGAGCATATTATTCTTTTTTAAATTTTTCCAGATGGATGGTTAGTTTAATATTGTTATGCTTTATCGCAATTGTTTCTGCAATATTCTCTTCGGAAGCAGTAAAATCTATCGCAACAATCTCCTTTGTTTTTGAGGTGTTTACAATTTTTTGAAGCTTCTCTGATTCATCTTCAATAAAATAAAAATTAAACCTATCCTCGCGCTGCGTTTTATAAATTCGTTGTTTTTCAGATTCATAAACCGCCAAAATATTTGCTTTTTCATCCACAAGCAATTTAAAATCATCTTTTAGAATGTTAACAATAAATTTCTTGTCCAAATCTTCCACAACAAAGTGCTTCGTAAATGTATCGCCTTCAAACTGAAAATCAAACAACTTACTGCCAAATTCGGTTGTAAAAACCACTCGATGGCTTTCGGGGCCTATTTTTTTTATAATTAAAATTCCACCAAAATTTTTCTTGTAAATTGCTATTTTGGCTTTATAAACATAATCTATTTCAGGGTTTAAAAAATATGGGTTTTCAACTTCAGTTTCATTGAAGTGTACTTGCCGCAAACCTTCCGTAGTCTTTAATGAACACGAAACAAAAAACAGGCTTACCAAAAAACTAATTGTTAAATACCGAATCATTTACGGGGCCATTTAATGTGCGGTTACTGAAAACAATTCGTGTAAAATCTTGTGAAGGTTCTATCATTTTCACTTCATAAACTTGTGCATCATCTTTATTGAAAAGAAGTTCAAATGAAGCGATGTAACTAGCAATTTTTTTATCCTTCGGAATAAAAACAGCTTTATTGTATTTGGAAGATTTAATGAAACTAACCGTAAAATCGGCATCACTAAACATATTGCCCTTTACGCTATTCACAATCAATTGATTTAGCTTCTTGAAGAGCTTACTATTGCCAATATCAACTTTGCTTTTGGTTCCGCCATCGTTTATTAGCAGCTGGTCTTCCTTAAAAACCACACTGTATTGATACGGGTTTGTGTATTCCCACTTTACCAAACCGGGCGCTTTAAAAACCATATTTCCCGAAGTTTTTACGTCGTCCGATAAAAAATCTAGGTGCTTATACTGTACAAAATCGGTTTTGATGGTTTTGGTAGTTTTTGCCGAAGCGATAACTTTTTCTTTAAAAGCTGCAATTTCCGAAGCATTCATCGCGGTTTCCTGCGCTTGAAGTGCAATTCCAATAAAAATAAAATATAGTAATAAGCAATAATTACGCATAAGCTTCAATTTCGAGCAAACGATTCACCGGAACCGACTGCAGTTTGTGCGGTTGCAAAGTTAACAATAACTGTTCCAATACGGCAACGGTTTTTGCGCTGCTGTCGTGAAGCAAGATTATATCGCCTTTTTTTAAATTTGAAGTAATACGCCTGAGTATTCTTTTTTCAGAAAGATTTGTGGTGTCAAAGCTGCGCTTGTTCCAGCCGATAGAAAGGTGGCCCGTTTTTTTCAAAGCGTGCTTTATGTTCGGATTTGTTACGCCAAAAGGTGGACGAAACAGTTTTACTTCTTTTCCAGTGATTTTTTTTAAAATTGAATTGGTTTGTCTCAATTCAGCAGCGACTTTTTCTGCAGAAAAAAAACCAAAATTTTTAGAATGAGAGTAGGAATGATTGCCGACGGTGTGACCCTCATTTAAGATTTGATGAACAAAATTTGGATGCATTTCAGCATTTTTTCCTATTAAAAAGAAAGTTGCTTTTGCATTGTATTCCTTAAGAAGTGATAAAACTTTTGGTGTGAACTCTGGGTGCGGACCATCGTCAAAAGTGATTGAAATATAGTTTTCCGAAATTTGATGATTGTGGTTTAACGATTGCAAATGGTAGTTCCATCGAATCTGGAAAGACCCAATGGCAGTAATTATAACCCAAATAAAAATGAAAAGAATATAGAGCCAAGCTGGGACATCACCAAAAAAACCTGCGAGCAGTAGCCCAAAAAACACTACCAAAGCCAGTGCGTTTATGGTATAAAACCTCAACATTTTTTAAGAAGAACAAGACTATGGTTTTGACCGCGGTATTGGTTATAACACAAAACCGTTTTGATTTTGGAAGGATTGATTTTATTGATTTTTACAATTTCGGCAATAGATTGGGTTTTCAAAATTTTTGAAGCCAACCAAACTCCAAACGCAGAAACCGTGTTGTTTTCTCCCACCAAATGTTTGTAAAAAACCTGTTGGGTCTTGCTGAAAATTCCTTTGGAAAGTTGATTGTAAAAACCGTCAAAATCTACATCGCCGTTATTGCCAAAAACCACCACATCAATATCGTCTGCCTTTAAATTATTTTCTTTTAAAAAAGCTTCAATTGCTTCTGAAACCCTATCTTTTTGAAGTGTATTAAATGTTTCAATGGCAACCAACTCTGCATAGCAGCTTTCCCTTCTTTGGTTTGAAATTACAAAAAAGTTGGTTCCCTCACTAAAAACAGCGCCCTTGGTTTTTGAATTTAGAACTTCAGAAATTGTAACGGCTTCAGGTTTTATGTGATTGATTACACGATGTACTTTGGTAGTATGCTCGCCCAATTCCTCAACACCGCCAACCAAAATATGAGTGGCTTCGGCATTTTCAAGCTGCATTTTTGCATCAAGCAAAGCAGCTTCAAACGAAATCGCGGAATGTACATACGTAAAATTGTAGGCTTTACATTCCATCCCTAGCGCAATTTGTCCCGCAACAGTGTTGTGTGTACTTTGAATAAAGGAGGTTGGAGTTAAATACTGCTCGTTGTTATCAATTATAGCGCTCACAAATTTTTCAGAATCAATCATACAGCCCATTCCCGTTCCAGTGATGATGGCATCCACGGTTTCAATTCCTGCTTCATCCATTGCTATTTTTGAAGCAACGACTCCCATTTTTATTCCTTTTGCCATTCGGCGGGCGGCTGCGGGCGGAATGTATTGTTTGTAATCTGGGTCTTGGACAAAAATTACCGTGTCGTTATAATCGATTATTTCATCCAAAAAAATAGTGTTGTCAAAAGTTTTTTGAGGTGAAATTGAAGCGATACTGTTTATATAAACTTTCTTCATTACGCTTCTTTTGAAAAAATTACCGCTGAACAATTTCCTCCAAAACCAAACGAATTTGATAGTACTGTATTCAGTTCCTTCTTTTTCAATTCTGTTTGGGGAATCATTGAAAATTCCTTCATCGGGGTTTTAAAATTCAAGTTTGGAAAAATCACATTATTTTGAAGCGCCAAAACGGAATAAACTGCTTCAATTGCACCAGCAGCGGCTAAAGTATGGCCCGTAAATGCTTTTGTGGAACTGAATTCTGGCATTTCATTTCCAAAAATACGAAGAATTGCGCGCCCTTCCGAGAGGTCGTTATTGCCAGTTGCAGTGCCATGGGCATTGATGTAATCTATTTCCGAAGGTTTTATACCTGCAACTTTCAATGCTTTTTCCATTGCCAAAGTGGCCCCATCACCATTGTCAGAAGAAGCAGTTTGGTGAAAAGCGTCATTGGCGTTTCCGTAGCCTTTTACATAGGCGAGTACTTTTTTGTTTTCGGCTTTTATCACTTCATCGCTTTCCAAAACAAGAAAAGCCGCGGCTTCGCCCAAATTCAAACCTTTTCGATTTTCGTCAAAAGGTGTATTGTAGGTATCACTTAAAATCATCAAAGTTTTAAAACCGTTGATGGTAAATTTTGAAAGACAATCTGCGCCACCGACCACAACGCGATCCAATTTCCCGGATTTTATCAAGCGTGCTCCCAGCATAATAGCGTTGGCTGCTGAAGAACACGCGGTACTGATTGTTGTTACCAAACTTTCTTCAATCCCTAATTGCTCAGCAATTTTTTGGGTAGAGTCACCCGCGTGGTGGCTTTCAATATATTTTTGTGGTTCTTTTTCGGTTAGGTATTGATAATAATATTTTTCGGTCATATCCATCCCGCCTACACTAGTGCCAGAAACGATACCGGTTTTGAATTTTTTTATATCATTAATTCCAGCATCGGCAATTGCTTCCTTTGCGGCGATAACCCCAAGCATCGCGGTACGGGAATAATTATTCTCTGGCGAAAGATTTAATTGGGCAATCAATTCATCATTGGTGAATTTTATTTCGCCAACCATGATTTCTTCCCGTTGAATTGTTTCAATATGATCAACGCGGGTGATACCTTTTTTTTCATTTATGAGCGCATCATAATTCTCCGCCACATTGTTGCCAATGGCAGAAATAATACCCATTCCGGTTATGGCTACGCCTTTGTTCATAAAGCTTTTAGGAAATTACTTCGTGCGGTGCTCTTGAATATAATCTGCCATAACCTGCACAGATTCAAAAATCTTTCTGCCTTCTTTTGGGTCGCTCAAACGGATGCCGTAGTCTTTGTCCAACATCACGATAAGTTCCAAAGCATCGATGGAATCCAATCCTAATCCGTCACCAAAAAGTGCATCATCATCTGCAATGTCTGCAACCGCAACATCTTCAAGATTTAATTGTTCTATGATTTTTGCTTTCAATTCTTCTTTTAATTCGCTCATAATGTATTGTATAATCTGGTTATTTCTTCGGTTGTGTGTTCAATTTCACCTTCTTTTTCAACTAAATAGAGAAAGGCGTCGTAGCTGTTTTCATCAAAATCTACCCAGCCACAGAGGGTTTTTTGTGCTTTTCCACTTCGTAATAAACTGTTGGCGTACAACTGTAAATGTTCAGCATTAAAGCGGTCAAAGATAAAAAAACTATTTTCAGAATACAGCCTGTGTTTGATACTTATCTCGCCCAAACAAATATTTGGCAAGGTATAAACAAAAACCGCCGGACTTGGAAAGTATTCTGCTTCGTTTTCTATCGCTGCCTCGTGCTTTCGGTCTGTGTCCAGACTGGAAGCTTTGTTTGAAAAAACAAGGGCTATATTATTTTCCTCTTCGTTTAAATTTTCACTTTTCAGCAAAAGGTATGCCGCCAAAAAAGCGAGCTTACTGAGGTTGTCCATTTTAAAAAACTTGGAGTAATCCGTTTTTAAAAACTTGTATGCGTTCTTAATAAATGTTGAAAAGTCTTCGGTTCCGAGAGTTATTGGAACATCATTAAAAATTACCTTTCCATTTACCGAAACGGTCTGGTTTTTTATATGACAATAATTTTTTATGAAAAACTTTTCAGACAAAACATTATTTCTTTTCGCAGACCAACATTGTGTGATATTCACCTAACTGCACGTCTTCCTTCAGTTTTAAACCTGCTTTATCAATCAATTTTAAAAAGACACTGGCTGGATACATTTTGCTGTTTCCGTTTGCAAGCACTGTAAAATATAATGAAGTTGCTTCCAAAATGAATTGCGAAGCGCGAAAGGCCTGCCTATCAGTAAAGGTTTCAACGATTATCAACTCGGCATTGTCATCCATAGATTGTACGCAAGTACTTAAAATCTTTACAATTTCATCTTCTGAAAAACAATCCAAAAACTGGCACATCCAGATAAGATCGGCACCCTTAGGAATGTGAGGGTTTTCAGAAAGCCAATCGATAGCGTGACCGGAAATTCTTTCCTTAAAACCATTTCGCTCGGCGTTTGCCATTGCCAAATTTAACTGTCCAGGCAGATCAACGATCTTCACCTTAACATCTTCATTATAATTACAGCATTTAATAGAGAATTTGCCTGTATTTCCGCCCACATCAAATAGTGTTTTTGGCTTTCTTTCAAATATCTTTTCCAAAGCCTCCCCAAAAATATCATCGGAATAATGGTGGTCAAAATCAAACCATGATTGCTGTTCAACAGGGTTTAGCTGCGAAAGCCCCTCATAAATTGTCTTCCATTGACCAAGCTCTTTTAGCCCTTCGGGTTTTCCATTTTTGATAGAGTCGTTTAAATGGAACAGCCCTTTATAGCAAACATCATTTGCGAAATTGAGATTTACTCCCGCAGTTGTATTGTAGTTTAAAAAATAACCCACTTTTGTAAGCTCATATTGTTTTGCTTCATTTTTGCTCACAATGTTTGAGGTTTCGGCAATTTCGAGCAGTACCCCTACGCCATAGGGAGTTATGGAAAGGTCTTGTGAAATTTCTTCAACCGTAGGACCGCCATTTGCGCGCTGGTCAAAAATATAATCAAGTATTCCAAGTTTACGAAGCGACACCGAAGCTTGGAAAACAAAAGGTGCAAAGGCAATCCGGTGGGCCTCTTCCAAAGCTTCAACAGCATTCATTTTTTTAGTTGAATTTGACATTTATGGTTGGTTAGTTGTTTACTTTTTTAAAAATTACCGCCGTATTGCAACCACCGAAACCTGAGGCGGTTTTCAAAAAAATGTGCAATTCTTTCGGGGTGTTCTCTTTAATGATATTTATTTTTTTTGACACCCCAAGGTCGGAAAATCCTTTGGAAGAAAAAAGAATATTTTTCATCATAAAATGCATTCCCACAATAGTTTCCAACAGTCCCGAAGCACCCAAAGTGTGTCCAAAATAACCTTTTAAACTATTTAGTGGAACTTCTTCCATTCCCAATCGGCTGAATGCAATTGCCTCCATTTCGTCATTGAAAGGCGTGGCGGTTCCATGCGCTGAAATATAATCTATTTGTGCAGCACCTATATTTGCTTCTTTCAGCGCTGCTTTTACGCTTCTATACAGTCCTTCCCCAGTTCGAGACGGACCTGATATATGGTTTGCATCGTTACAGGTTGCATCGCCCAATATTTCAACAGCACCCGTTGGAAGATCTTTTTCTTCAGAAGTAATTAAAGCACTTGCAGCCACTTCGCCCAAATTGATCCCAGTTCGGTTTTTATCGTATGGTTTACACGGTTCTGCCGATAAGGCTTGAAATGAATTGAAACCTGAAAGTATAAATTTTGTAACCAAATCGCCACTTGCAATAAAAACGTGATCGTATTTTTCTTCGGAAATAAATCGCTTTGCAACAGAAACAGCCAAAATGCCCGATACACAAGCATTTGAAAGTACAATAGCTTCATTTTTAAAACCGAAAAAATTTTGTATTGTTTTCCCCAATTCGCTCAAATAAGCGCGACTTTCTGGGAAGTTGCTTTTACTTTCAAGTACGTCAATATTTCCCTTTGTGGTTGAAATCAGTAACCCCACTCTTTCATTTAACGGAATATTTGAATCATCAATAACTTCTTTCAGTGAAAGAATAATCATCTGCTCTAGCTTTGTAAATTTTGAAGTGTTACCGATTTTACTGAACTTCTCTTCAACTATTTTTGAAGAAATCATCGAGGCGCAAAAGGGTTCGGGCAAAAGAGAAGTATCATCAAATTTTTCAAGCCCAGAATTTCCGCTGAAAATATTTTCAACTACAGTTTCACTGTCAAAACCAAGGTTGCTAAAAATATTGTTATATGACAGAAAGGTTTTTGGCATTTTTTACAGTCCCATTTTCTTTTTCCAATGAGCAAAAAATTCTGGTGGTGTAAGCGAGAGCTCGCCGGCTTCATTTAAAAATACTTGGATGGTTTCACCCAAACAGACCAATCTTCCCTTAGGGTCGAAAATTCGGTACTGAAAAATCATTTTTGCTGCAGGAGATGGAATGAATGTGGTTTTAATTGTGGCCACATCGCCATAACGCAAAGGAAGTTTATGCTCGCAGGATGATTTCACAATGGGGGAAGTATAGCCATTTGCTTTTTGTTCCAAGTAGGAAATTCCGTGCTCGCGACCAAACGCTTCGCGACCGTCCTCAAAATACTGTATATAATTTCCATGCCACACAATTCCCAACGGATCCGTTTCAGTAAAACGAACTCGTATTTCTGAAGTAAAGCTTATTTCATTTTTATTGTCAGACGGCATTTTTTCTTCTATTATAAATTATTGCTATTGCGGTTGTTGTGAGGAAGAACAACAATAATAATGAAATTTCGGGAAGGATTTTAGCAAAACCGACATTTCTTAGGAAAACATCGTAAAATGCTTCAAGGCCCCAATTCATCGGAGAGATTTTAGAAACAAACTGCATAAATTTTGGCATTACGAAAACGGGCACCCAAACACCGCCGAGTGCTGCCAGAATAACTACCGAAGTGGCGCCAAAGGGCGCTGCCTGCTCCTGTGTTTTTGCCACGGTGCCAATCAACAATCCCAGCCCAATTGCGGCAAGACCCGAAAAAAGGGCAACGGTATAAAGCATCGGTAACTTCCCAGAAACATCAACTCCCGGAAGGCCGATGGCGGGAAAAAGAAAAATACCAACGAGCAACATTAACGTAAATTGAACAAGACAGACTGAGAGATAAACAATAGTTTTTCCGCCCAAAATAGTAGCATAACTCACCGGAGTGGTGCGCAAACGCACAAATGTACCTTGGTTTTTCTCTTTTAATAGATTGATGGAAAGCGGAACAATAATGAAGAAAATTGCAAACAGTGTCCACGCCGAAACGTTGTGCTGTGCTGAGTTCGGAATGATTTCTTCGTTGTTTTTTGTGGGTAAAATTTCCTTGAAGGCAATAAAGTTTTCAGTATCGAAGATAGGTTCCGAATCTTCTTCTCCCAATTCCGTTTGAAATGCTTTGTAAATACTTTGCGTTTCAATTTTTGAAATCATTTTATCAATACCATTTTTCACGGAAGATTTAAAACTTACCTGCGTTGCGGGATCAAAATACAAACGGACTTCCTTTTGTGGAATTGTTTCTTTTTCAACAGCCAAAGTATCTTCTTCCAGCCCAAATTTTGATAAAATACCTTCCACATTTTGATCCACTTTCTTTTGAAGCGAAGCCGAAAGATTTTCAGGAATTACAATGGCAAGCTGATATTTTCCAGAGAAAACAGCTTCTTTTGCCTCTTCTTCGGAAGATTTCTGAAGAATTTGAAACGAATTGGATTCGGAAAGATTTTCAATGATTTTTTTTGAAACTTCACCATTATCATTATCCACCAAAAGTACCGGGATTTTTATATCGCTAATGGTTTTAAAGGTGCTGTCTTGTACCAAAGTTATTACAATCAAAAGCAACAACGGCATTATAAAAAGTATTGCTATTCCGCCAATATCGCGAACCAACAAAAGCATTTCTTTATATGTGGAGGCCCAGAGTTTATGCATGGTCACGAAGGGCTTTTCCCGTTTTTACCAAAAACACATCTTCAAGATTGTTGGCGTCGTTTTGGGTTTTTATCAATTCCGATGGAATGCCTTTAACAATTATCACACCTCGATCTATAATTGCTACATGAGTACAGAAAAATTCGGCTTCATTTAAATGGTGGGAAGTATAAACAATTGTGGTTCCTTGTTTGTTCAGCAGTTTTAAATGATCAATAATCACGTTTTTGGATTGCACATCAACACCAACTGTAGGTTCGTCCAAAAAAAGAACCTTTGGCTTGTGAAGAATCCCCGCTATCAAGTTTACGCGGCGCTTCATTCCACCGGAAAACGTGGCTGTTTTTTTGTGGGCAAATTTTGAAAGTCCCATTATTTCCAAATGCTCATCGATGGACTTTTTTAAGGTTTCGCCTTTAATTCCATACATACTACCGAAATATGCTAAATTCTCAAAAGCAGTAAGCGTTGGGTAAAGAGCATATTCCTGTGGAACGATGCCAATTAATTGTTTTAATTGATTTTTATTTTCCTTGAAATTCAATCCATTGATTGTAAAAGAACCCGAAGTAGGTTTCAGCAAAGAAGTAAGCATAGAAATAAGCGTGGTTTTTCCAGCACCGTTCGGGCCAAGCAAACCGTAGATTTCACCTTCTTCAACTTTCAAATTAAGATCTTTTACCGAAAAATATTCGGCACCTTTGTATTTTTTTGAAAGTTGGTTTATTTCAATCATCTCCTGCTAAGCACTCCATTGTAGGATATTTTATATCGCTTTTTTAAGCTTCTTAAAAAATACTTTTTCTAAATCGGCTATATGGTCCAATTGGTCTGCAACCTTGTTATAGCTGTCGGTTTCGGCACTTCGATTTTTATATATTCGAGAGGCTTCCAATGCAAAATCGCGCCATAAGTCGCCAATTTCTGTCATCTCTTTTGAAAGTTCAATAAGCTTTTCATTCCCTAAAAGTTTTCCGGCTTCCTGTAAAAATGCGGCGTAAATATAACGGAAGCCGCCACCCCCAGTTCCTATTTCTTCCTGCATACGCACTACTTGCCCTAAATAATGGTTTGCGGTTTTAATACCTTTTTTCTTTGGCCATTTTCTGATTAGACCAGCGATTTTGTGGATTCCTTTTACGCCAACAAATGAAACCGGCGCAAGCATTGCTTTACAAGTATCTTTAATTCCTTTTACGATGGCTGTTTCAAGTTCCAGTTTTTCGGGAAAGGAGATTGGGTAATACATATGCCCCTTTGGCGCAAAAGCTCCTTTGGCGAAACGCACTTTTTCAAGCTCCTTTTCGGAAAGGGAAGTAACGTCTTCCATTACAGGATCGCTTATTAAATATCTATCCCCCTGTTTTCCATAAACCACCATATTGTGGGCATTGAAATGGAATCGATATTCATCAGGGAAATAAAGGAGATTGTAAACCCCAACCTGCAAACCTACGGGATTGTTTTTTTCAAGATTTTCATCCAATCGCGCTTTGGCATCTTTTGGGTTTTTGAATTTTTCACGCTTCATTTTTACACCGGTGCGTTTGGCAAATTTCTTAAAAATGTGTCCTGGCAATGCACGATATGTTATTACGGGCGCATGGTTCACCTTTAATAAAGGGATATAACAAAACAACAAACCACTGCCAATGCCAAAGACCATAGGCTCGCTAATACTGAAACCGTTGTGTTTCATCAAATTTGAAACTACGCCGTTTTCACAATGGGCGGATTGATGGTGAGTGAAGTCTATTTCCATTATTTTGAAATGTTTTGAAGCTCTTGTATTGAAATATCGAAGACTTCAGCATATTTACTCAAGGTTTTATTGCTCAATTTTTTAAATACTGAAGGTTTAAAGTGACGTTTCACTTTCCATTGCCAAAAACCCACGTAACTCGCCAATATACCTACGTCCATTTTATGAAGTTCCATATAATATTCTATAGGGCTGGTCTTGCCCGCAATCACACGGGTTTTTGCGTTTTGGGTGCGTTCATTGATTTCTTCAATGGCATTCTTTAAAGCTACTGTTTTTGGTTCCCAGCCAGTACTGTTTTCGGTGGTGTACTCTCCGTTTTCATCAACGGCGTAGCAGAGTTCGCGAAAATTGGCAGATTCTAGATTACTTTTGTCCTGGGGTACTTCTTTTTTCTTCATAATCAGACTTCATGGATTAAAAAATTCATGGTAGAAGATACAATTAATTTTTCATCAAGGAAGGTTTCGGCTTCAAGGCTGCACATGGTTACTTCGCCAGTGTCAAACCTTGAAAGTAATTTTGCTTTGGTAATTATGGTATCTCCAGCTTTTGGAAGTTGAAGTATTTCAACTTTTTTTATGGCGCTTATGTAGCCAACCAATTTATTGCCCGTGCCGTCCAAATCATCTTTTTCAAAAAAACTTTGTCCCACAACGCCAGACGCTGCTTGAGCAGCATTTTCAATTAACCCCGTTTCAGAAAGCTTTCCTTCTTTCAAAAAAATACAGTCTTCTGAAATATGAAACTTTGTGGCAACCGAAGTATCGTCAATTTCTAAAACGGATGTTACCATAAGCATCGGCGCTCGGTGCGGTAAATAGTTGGAAACGTCAATATTTGAAACGTCCGAATTTTTCATCAATGGGCCAATACGGTTTTCATTTCACTGGAAGCGATAACTTTTCCATCACTTTCAGTTTCGGCAGTTACAAGTGTAACTCCCATAATATCGTGTAAAATTATTACGGTAGTTTTCAATTCATTTCCCACAGAAGGAAGCTCAAAAATTTCTGCTTTTTTTATGGCACCAATGTAGCCAGTAGGAGCACTTTCTTCTTTCAAAAAAAATTGGTACCCCGTGTAAAGGGCAACGGTTTGCGCCATATGCTCAATTAAGCCTGGAGCTGTAAATCTATTGTTTTGCGTAAATATGTTATCTTCGGAAATGGTCAAGCCTGCAACGACTTTTTTTTCCTCAAAATGGAGCAATTTATCCACCATCATAAACGGCGCTTTTTGCGGAATCAACTTTCCGATAAAATTTTTGTCCGTTATTTTTTCAGTAAAATGATTCATTTAAACAACCGTTAAATAGGCGTAGGAATAAGCAAATCGTGCACTTTCGGGTACTTGCAAAAATATTTTATCTCCTTTCTTTAGTTTTGCGGAATGTACTAATTCTTCTAACATAAGATATATGGAACCTGCCCCAACGTTGCCTACTTTTTGAAGGTTTAAAAACCATTTTTCCCAAGGCATATGCAAGCCTTGGCGTTCAATTTCGTTATAAAGATTTTCCTTAAAATAATAGGAGGAGATATGTGGCAGATAATAATCAATATCATCTTCGGTAATGTTGTGCTTTGCCATGGCATCTTTCATGCTTTCCACTCCTTTTTGAAGAATATTTTCACCCAACAATTTAACGTCCTGTTTCATTGCGAAAAGTGACATTTTTCCCCAGACATCTGCAGGGTATTCGCTCCAAGGTTTTAGGCTACCGTCTTCCAGTTTATCTCCACCGGCATACATGCAGGTGTCAAGTTCGAAGGCGTAACTGTAGCCTTCCATCCATTCAATTTTTAAAGGAGTTTCTCCCTTAGGTTCGCTTTCCAAAAGAAAAGCCCCTGCCCCGTCAGATAGCATCCAGCGTAAAAACTCCTTATTAAATGCAAGAATTGGGTTTTCATCAATTTGCTGCAAATGCGCTACTTCGTCTTCAAAAATATCAGATTTCATCCAAGAGGAAGTTCTTTCAGAACCAGTACAAACCGCATTGTTTACTTGGCCTGATTTTATAGCCATATAAGCATACTTTAAGGCGTTCATACCGCTACAGCAAGCACCAGAAGGTGAATTAATCTCAAGGTTTCCGTTCTTTAAAAAACCGTGTACCATTGCAGCGTGGCTTGGCAAAATCTGGTCTGGGCTGGAAGTGCCGCAGGAAAGCAATTCAATTTCGTTTTTATTAAAATTTTCATCGCACAAAGCCTCCACTGCTTCTGCAGCAAGTTGCGCATTGTTATGGGTAACGTTTCCATCTTTATCGATGGCGTAGTAACGTGTTTTAATTTGGTTATTCCGAAGGATGATACGGCGAGCTTTTGAGGTTTTTCCATTAATAACCCCAAGTTTTTCTTCCATGGCCTCGTTGTCCACAGGCTCGTTCGGCAAAAACTTCGCAATCCTTGTAATGTATACGTTCTTCATTAATCTTGCTTTAATGCAACTGATGAATAATAAGCTTTGTCCCTTTGTATTTTACGGTACATTGGAACATAAGTGAGCAAAAATACAATAAATACTATTGGCGCTATTAGCCATATTGCAAATAACAAATAATATTTAAAATAAACGAGCCATTTCTTTCTTTCTTCACCTTCTTTTTTAATTAAATGACTGGCCCATTTTGTGAAAACAACATTTCCACGAATATCGGTAGCAATCAACGATGGATCTACTTTTACAGCACCAACGTCCAAAAGATTTTGCTGCAAATTTGAATATTGATTTTGAAGCAAAGCCTCTTTGATAGGAATTCCAAAACGGGAGGCCGCCTCAATATCTTTGTCCGATACTCCCGGCTTTGGAAAAATGCCGAGCATTTTGGTTTTCTTGCCTCCCATAAGCCAATGCACAATTGTAATGACACTGATATGGTTTAAATTACGATCCACCAAAGCAATGTTTCCAACCAACTTTGCTTTGTTAGCTACCAATAGTTTTTTAACTTTTTCCTGTGCCATTATCCACATATTACGGCTTGCGGAAACCGTGACAACAGGTGTATTCGCCAACAACCTTTTAGCCTCTTCCGATTTTAAAAACGAATTGATTGGGATTGATGGCGTTAAGTACCAAGTGGTATAACCCAAAATGATTAAATCGTATTTTTTATTAAGAATTTTACTGGGAATTGCTTCTAAAGCTGCTGGAATTTGAAGAAAAGTTTCAGGAAAAGCACCGTAAAACTCTTCCTTTTTCCACGGAAAAGGGAATTTTTTCTTCGGAAGTATTTCGCAATAGGAAATGTTTACTTTTTCACTTGATATTGTTGAGGCAATATTCTGCAGAATATCGAAAAGCTGTCCGGTTTGGGAATAATAAATTATTAGTACTTCTTTCATTTTTTAATCATCCTTTTCCCAAAAATCAAAATAATTAAACCATTGCAATGGATATTTTTTCAGCATCCATTCCACACTCTCGGTATATTTTTTTAGAAGTCCCTGTGAATCGCGATTTTTTACTTCTGCTTGACGGGCATACAAATGATAATGTTTGTTGGTTTCTTTCATTACATAAACGAACAAAACCGGAACGTTTAGCCTACTTGCCAATAAAAATGGACCGGCGGGAAAGCTTGCTTCTTTTCCCATCAATGATTCCAACATTAATTTTTGGCCTTTCATATATCTATCTCCAGTGAAACAGACCAATTCGCCATTGCTAAGCGCATTGTTTATTTCAAAAATATGCGACATATCTTCCTTAACCAATATAAACTTTACATTGGAACGCATGGTTACTTTTTCCATATATTCCTTGATGTTTTTATGTTCGGCATCGGTAGTAACAAGGCTTATTTGGGAGCGCGTGTCGATTTCTTCAAAAAAGAATTCAGCAATTTCAAAATTACCCACGTGTGCACTGATCAAAATGCCTCCTTGTTTCTTGTCCAGAAGTTCTATTATATTCTCGACTCCATCACATTCATGAGTAAATCGATTTTTTAGGCCCGAGGAGATTGCGGCCTTATCAATAATGGTCTTGCCAAAAATATAATAACTTTTGTAAATGCTGAAAAGACTGTTAATCCACGAATATTTTAACCTTCTACGGAAATAGTAAAATATGGATTGGGTGCTTTTTCCGGCGAAGAAAACATAATAAAGAGCAACAAAGTAAAGCAGTCCGTATGCAGCGCGAACACCTAATTTTCTGATAAAAAATATAAAGATTTTATACCCTAAAACGGTTCCTTTGCTTTTGCCTTCCCACTCGCCCGCCATAAATAGTTATTGCAAATTTCAGCTGATTTTTGTTTCAATCAGATCGTAAAAATCTTGTAGTGTAATAACGTTAAGGAAATCCTCGCCAGTCAATTTAACGCCAAAATTGGCCTCAATGGCAACTACCAAATCCACAAAATCCAAGCTGTCCAGCTCCAAAGTTTCCTTTAAATTGGCTCTTGGTTCAATATCTTCGGTTTCTACCTCAAACTCATCTACCAAAAAGTAGTTTATCTTCTCAACTATAACTTCTTTATTCATTTTTAATGTGTGCATTTTTTAATTATCAATGCGGAATTGGTTCCCCCAAAGCCGAAAGAATTGGACAAAAATACATCAATTTTTCTATTTAACGTTTTGTTAACAAGGTTTAATTTTGAAGCAGCCTCATCTGGCGTTTCAAGATTTATATTTGGCGCTATGAAGGAATGTTCCATCATAAGCATTGAATAAACAACTTCACTTGCTCCAGCCATCCAACATTCGTGGCCTGTCATTGATTTTGTAGAACTTACACAGGGGCCATTTTCTCCAAAAACCTGAGTGATTGCAAGCGCTTCGTTTGCATCTCCCACAGGAGTTGATGTTGCGTGGGCATTTACATAATCAATTTCAGAAGCTTGAACGTTTGCCTGTTCCAAAGCCATTTTCATCGCTCTTGCGGGTCCGTCCACATTTGGGGTTGAAATATGATCGCCATTTGAAGAAAAACCATAGCCAATAATTTCGCCCAAAATTGGAGCGCCACGTTTTACTGCACTTTCATAGCTTTCAATAATTAATGTAGCCGCGCCGCCACTTGGCACCAAACCATCTCTATCCTTATCAAAAGGGCGACATGCTTTTGTTGGGTCTAATTGCGTTGAAAAAACCCCGAGACCGTCAAAACTTCCCATTGCAAGCTCGTTAATTTCTTGGGCTCCACCCGAAATAATACAATCCTGCAAACCATTTTTTATAAGAAAATAGGCCATTCCAATGGAATGTGAACCACTGGCACAGGCCGCACTTATTGTAAAATTAATCCCTCTTAGTTTAAATATAGTGGAAAGGTTCATAGTTACTGAAGAGTTCATCGCCTTAAAAATTGCACCTGAACCGACTAAGGTTGTATCTTTTTTTTCACGAATTTTATCAACAGATTCAATGACAGATTTTGCTGTACTGTCATTACCATATAGAATACCTACTTCGTTTTCGTCAAGAAATTGCTGATCTATTTTAGCGTTTTTAAGCGCCTCAACGGTTGCGGCATATGCATAAGCGCCTTCTTCTCCTAAACTCACACGTTCTCTTCGTGAAAGTTGTTCTTTTAAATTGGGTTCTTCAACCCAGCCAGTCAAACAAGAGCGATATCCAAAATCCTTTCGTTTTCCGTCACAAATAATTCCAGATTTTCCTTCATAAAGCGATTGCTTCACTTCCTGCAGGTTTTTGCCGATGCAGGAATAAATGCCCATTCCGGTTATAACTACTCTTCTCACTTCTCCTTCGTTTTAAGAATAAATCCCACCATTAATATTAATTATCTCGCCGGTAATATATGAAGCTTTTGGTGATGCTAAAAAACTCACCACATGTGCCACTTCCTCAGCTTCACCAAACCGGTTGGCCGGTATCATTTTTTTCAGCTCCTTTTCATCAAGTTCAGCAGTCATATCACTCTTTATAAATCCCGGTGCTACAGCGTTTACTGTTATGTTTCGCTTTGCAACTTCTTGTGCCAATGCCTTCGTAGCTCCAATCACCGCTCCTTTTGCTGCTGAATAGTTTACTTGTCCAGGCGTACCTTTTAATCCTGAAACCGAAACCATATTGATAATACGCCCATATTTATTGACCAATAATTTTTGGATCAATGCATTGGTAACATTGTAAAAACCATTCAAACTGGTGTTTATTACGCTGTGCCAATCTTCAGGTTTCATCCACATAAACATCCCGTCTTTAGTTATTCCAGCATTATTTATAATGACTTCAATGATAGCATCTTTATTATTTTCGTGCCATACGTCAAATGCCTTATTAACAGATTCGGGATTGGTAACGTCAAACTGGATAATTTCACCTTTAGCCCCCATCGCTTCTACTTCATTAAGAGTTTGCTGGGCGGCATCTTTGTTGCCATTATAATTTATAAGGAGGTTGTAGCTCAAATCTTTGGCCAATTGAATACAAACTGCACGGCCGATACCGCGTGAACCTCCTGTTACTAGTGCGTATTTCTGTTTTGTTTTGTTTTGTTCCATAAAATTTTTTCGCAACGAAGCAATGTCGCTAAAAAACAACATTGCAACTTTTCATTTTCTGTTTTTTTTTGGGGATTCCTATTTTGAAGTATCCACAAAAGCTTCGGCATTCTGGTACCATTTGCCAACTACTTGGCCGCTTTCATTGATAAAGCCCCATTTCTTGTCTTTTTTTACACGTGCCAAGCCATCAATAAAACCTTTTTCAGAACCACTTTGCAAAAAGCCAAACATACCTATTGATATATCGTATTCCATCGGTATTACAAGCTTTCCAGTTTTGTCTACAAAGCCCCATAATTTTTTCTCTTTCACAGGAGCCAAGCCATTGTCAGAAAAAATTTCGGCATCTCTGTATTTAATACCGATTACTTTTTCGCCTTTTTC
Source organism: Aequorivita sp. (assembly GCA_002715485.1). Taxonomy (GTDB): domain Bacteria; phylum Bacteroidota; class Bacteroidia; order Flavobacteriales; family Flavobacteriaceae; genus Aequorivita. Next base: position 18,608 of record PAZL01000050.1, read on the forward strand.
ATTAATAAAGCCCCATTCTTTTCCTTCATTCACAGGTGCGAGACCTGAGTTAAAAGCACGCACTTTATCATACGCTGGTTGAATAACCCATTCGCCTTTACCATTTATGAAACCCATTTTTTTATTGCTTCGGGCATAGGTTAATGGGGAATCATTTGTGAAATCCCAAATTTTATCTACTCCGCTGATTGGTGTAAATGTTCCATTAATCAGCACTCCAAAACTATCGCCCTTTCTTGCCCAAATACCATTTTTGCTGAAATCTCCAATTTCATCATATTCTGCAGGAACAAACACTTCTCCCTTTTTGCTGAGCAAGCCCCAGGTTTCACCATTTTTGAATTTTGCGTAACCTCTGTTGAACCCTTTTATTTCATCATATTTTGGCTCTAAAATAGTTTTTCCATTAATGTCCATCAAACCTATTTTATCACCGCTACGGATTACAGCTACTCCATCGTCAAAATCATAGATTTTGTCGGTGGCAGGCGTATTTAAGGTTTCGTTTTTAGCGTTAATGTATTTCCATTGATCGTTCTCCAATACCACCGCATATCCAGAATTGAAAGCCTTTACGCGATCATATTGTGGCTGGATAACCCATTCACCAGAAGTATTGATAAAGCCCCATTTTTTATCTTTCATAGCGGCCGCGAGCTTTCCGGAAAAACTATCTGCTTTTTCAAATTGCGGCTGGATAACATATTCACCACTTTTGTTTATGTACCCAAAAAGATCATTGTCGCGAACTAAAGCTAGTTCCTGCGCAGAAACTGCAGTTATCCCCAAAATTAAAATAAGTGCAAAGGAAAAAATTGTTTTCATAATTATCTAGGTTTTAAGTTAGTGAGGAGAGATGAACAATTTACAAAAATATTCTGTTCTTATTTTACAGAATCCATCAAAAATTCTTTTACGCTATTCACATAAGGATACATCACTACGTCTTCTTTAAAAACAGGGACAATTTTACGAATTTCATTATACATTTTTTTAGTTTCGGAAGAAACGCTATCCTGAACTTTCAGATATTCAATAGCCTGAACGATGGTTATAAGCTCAATTGCTACTACTTCAAAAGCATTTTCAATCACTTTTTTGGTGATAAGCGCAGCATTTGTACCCATACTCACTATATCCTGATTGTCGTTATTGTTCGGGATACTGTGTACATACATTGGGTTGCTAAGCATTTGGCTTTCGGCCGTTGTAGACGTAGCTGTAAACTGTACGCCCTGCATTCCGAAATTTAAACCAAGTTTGCCCAAATTTACAAACGGAGGAAGTATATCATTTAATTTTGAATTGAGAAGATAGTTCAATTGGCGCTCGGCGAGCATCGTCATTTTTGCAACCACTATTTTCAGTTTGTCCATTTCTAAGGAAACATAATCACCGTGGAAGTTTCCGCCGTGATACACGTGACGTTTTTCAACATCCACAATTGGGTTGTCGTTGGCTGAGTTTACTTCTTCAATCAATATTTTTTCAACGGAATTGAGCGTGTCTAGTACAGGGCCCAAAATTTGGGGCACACAACGCAGCGAGTAATATTCCTGTACTTTTTCAACAAAAACCTCTTCTTTGCTTGAATTGTTATACAAATGGTGTTCGCGCTTTCGGGTTAGATTGCTATCTTTTAAATGGGTGCGCATCATTTCCGCAATTTTACGTTGACCCACATGCATCTTGGTTTCATTCAATTCTAAGGAAAGGTGGTCATCGTATGCCTTTACAATTTCATTTATAGCGGATGATGCCTTAATCATCCATTGCATAATTTGTTTTGTATAAAGCACGTTAACCACGCCTATCCCCGTCATTACAGACGTCCCATTCATCAAAGCCAATCCTTCGCGGAGTTCTACTTTTATGGGTTGAAGATTTTCAAGTTTGAAAATTTCTTCAGTCTTTCTGCGTTCGCCTTTGTAGAAAACTTCACCTTCACCAATCAAAACCAAAGCCAGATGTGCTAGTTGTACCAAATCGCCACTAGCGCCCACGCCACCGTGCTCATATATAAGTGGAATAATATCCTTATTTAATAATTCTCCCATCAATTTTATAACAGAAGGGTGCACGCCGCTGTTTCCTAAGCTGAGAGTGTTTAATCGGGCAAGCATTGCAGCACGAACGTATGCCGCCGGAATAGCGTTACCGGTACCGGATGCATGGCTACGAATAAGATTGTATTGTAACTGGATGCGCTCATCATCCTTTATTTTATATTGTGCCATCGGGCCGAAACCTGTGTTGACACCGTAAATAATTTTATTTTCAGAAAATTCTTTTAGAAAGTCAAAACTATTTTGAACTCTTTCTATTATATCTTTGTGAAGTTGGACATGCTCGTTTTTAAAAATGGTTTTATCAAAATCGGCTATTTCCAGTTTTCCTTGTAATGTCGGCATTTATAGTTGAATCAATTGATTTATTAACGTTTTTGTCTAAAATAATTTGGTAACTTTAGAATGCAAATTTAGAATTTTTTAACAATCTATATCTTAATAATATGAATGATATTGCTGTTGATGTGTTAATTATTGGCGCAGGACCTTCGGGTTGCGTTGCTGCTTCCTACTTAAAAAACAACGGAATAAGCTGTAAAGTTGTTGAAAAAAGCACGTTTCCCCGTTTTGTTATTGGCGAAAGTCTTTTGCCTCGCTGTATGGACCATTTTGAGGAAACAGGACTTTTAGATTGCTTGATGGAACGAAAGTACGAAATAAAGGCAGGCGCTCGTTTTTTAAAGAATGATGTAGTGTGTAATTTTGATTTCAGTAAAAAGCATACTCCCGGTTGGGATTATACCTGGCAGGTTCCCCGAGCCGATTTTGACCACACGCTAGTAAAGGAGGTTGTAAAAAAGGGAGTAGATGTGTCCTTTGGGCACGAAGTAACCGATGTAAAGTTTGACACCAACGGCCATTCTAACACTACAGTAAAAGATGAAAACGGGAAAGAATATAATATAACTGCAAAATTCATTATAGATAGCAGTGGCTATGGTAGGGTTTTGCCGCGCTTGCTGGATTTGGAAAAACCCTCTTCACTTTCTCCAAATTCTGCTATCTACACACATGTTAAAGACACTAAACGTCCAGAAGGAGTTGAAGGCACGCTCATTACTTTTGATGTGGTAAGAGATGATGTTTGGTTGTGGTTTATACCCTTTGCAAACGGAAACACCAGTATTGGCTTTGTGGGACCCACTGAATTCATTGAGTCTTATGAAGGCACAAACACCGCCAAGCTTCGTGAAATGCTGAAAATTTCAGACTATTATTACGACAGGCTGAAAGACGAGGATTTTCTTTTTGAACCACATATCATAAAAAACTACTCAAAAGCTGTAAAACAGCTTTACGGTAAAGGCTATGCCCTAACGGGAAATAGCGCCGAATTTTTAGACCCAGTTTTTTCATCGGGCGTGACCTTTGCCACTGAATCTGGACTGAAAGCAGCTAAATTAATCACGAAGGAATTGAATGGCGAAAAGGTGGATTGGGAAAATGATTATACTGGTTACATTATGAAAGGTGTAGATGTTTTCAGAACCTATGTTAGCGAATGGTATACGGGCAATCTTCAGAAAATATTTTTCCACCGCCCCGAAAATCCTATTATTAAAGAGCAGATTTGCGCAGTGCTTGCAGGCTATGTTTGGGATGAAACGAATCCTTTTGTAAAAAACCACAACCGACTTGTAAAGACGGTAGCAAAGGTTATTGATATGGAGAATGAAATGGCCAACTAATTATACTTAATACCTCTCCGCAATTGCTTTGCGAAAAACTTAGCAAGATTCCAATAGCCATAAGCTATTCGTTCGCCTTGGTGAAAATCAAAACCCTCAAGGGTAGCTTTATCTCCTGCGTACGTACATTCTACATCCATGATTTTTGCAGAAAACAAGATGTTGTCTGCACTCTCAGTTTTATAAATGGAAATAATTACTTCCAAATTTCCACTTTTTCTAGTAAACCCATTATTATATCCTGGGTAGATTTCGGTTGTATGAACCTTCATAGTAAAAGGTAAGTCTGGTCGGCCTTTTACCACCTTTACTTCTCCTTTTTTAAAATATTCATTAAAGGCTTTTATGTATCGAGGCTCATATCTATATACTCTGTCACCAAACCATTCTTCTCTAAAAACACGTGCATTACCTGGCTTTGCTTGTTCTTTTTCAAGCATTGTTTTTTGAAGATATGCTTCTTCACTTTCAAAATCTGTTACTGTTAAGTCTGAATAATCAAAGACAAGATTATATTCAGAGATCGTTTTAAGGTTTTTAAAATCCCCGGTAATTATTGTAATATCTTGGGCAGAAACGAATCCAGAAAAATTTATAAACAATAAGAAATATGTAAATTTCATTTTTACCATTTTTATGCAAACCTACAAATGTTAAAAAAAATAACAGCCATTTAATATTAAATGGCTGTTATCTATAAGCGAATACAATCGTTGATGTTATTTAATATCTACTTTAATAAGCACATCTTCTTTGCTTTTTTTGTAAACTTCCAAAACAAATTGATTTTCATCAGTCTTGACGATTCTGTTATTGCTGAATTGATAAACTTCTAAATCTTCGGCAACATTTCTGGTGTCTAATATGGATCCTTTAGACATTTCCCCAGTATTATCATTAATTTTATAAGAAGTTAAATAGCCGCCATGCCCATCACTGTGCAAGGCTGGAATTTGGTCCAACTCCAGATCAATATTCTTTACGTTATCCAAAAATACTATGTAATGATTTCCATTTGCATTAAAATAGGAATAAGACATCCCTCCTTGGTACACTTTGCTAGTATCATAAACTTCGCCCATTTTAGGCTTACCGGATTGTCTTTTTGGAATTTTTTTCATCCAAGCCAAATTTCCTGAAGCATCTATTTTTGAAACTATTATGTCATTATTATGATATGTTACGTAACTTCCTCTACGGGTATAGTGCACAATTAAAAATGTTTGTTCGCCAATCAGTAGCAGACTGCCATCGTCACTAATTACAAGATTTCGCAATTTCATGTGCTCAAATTCTGCTTTGCCGTCTTCATCTTTACGTTCGTTTCTTTTCTTTGTTCGGTTTTTAACGTATTGGTTTAATACCTCCAAAGGGATTTCATAGGATTTTTCATCAATCAACTTTCCATCTTTTGTGATTTTAAAAGTATATAGTCCATCTGCATTGTGCATTTCATTATTGAGTCCATTGGTATAAAAACCCGAACAAATCATATAGCCTTCAAAAGATTCAAAAAGTGAGGTTCCGTTTATAAACTTATCGCCTAATTCTATTTTGGTTTTTTCAATTTCAGGAGAATCTTTTGAAAGTCTGAAAAGTTCCATATGGTAGTTGGCCTCTTCATCCTTTCTTCTTTTCTTATCTTTATTACTATCATCATGGAAAACTTTGGCCATCAAATAAGCATTCCCATCAGAATCAACGGCAAAATCCTCAACGTCCATTCTTCTTTCAGTATAAGGCATGGTGTACTCATTTGACCACAGTTTTTTCAAGGATTTATCGAAAACTTCGGCACCAATAATATCATAACTTTCCTTATCATTTTTCTCTTCTGGTTTTCTTCTATATTGAACTAGAATTTTAGACTCATCAAGAGATTTTAAAAAATCAAATTTATCTGTCACTCCAAATCCAAATGCAAAAGGCGCTGAAACTCCAGCGGTAGATGCAAACGTCCCAGCCAATCTACCATCAATATCAATTAACTTTACCGCCTCGCCTTCAAAAGTGCCAGTCTCAAAGTTTATCTCTCTGTAAAATAATTGTTCATGCTGGGTTTTTTTGCCAGTCCATGAAGAATAGAAAAGATAGTATTTATCCTGTAATTGCTCCATTCCCTCCACTTGATAGTTATCTGGAAAATCCTCATATTCTGTGGCTGAAATTTGTTTGAGGGTAGTAACATCAAATTTTTGCAGTACCACACTTTTTTTCCAAGGTTTTACGCTCAAAATTTGATTGCTATCAGAAAAGTAGAATTTTTTTGGAGCATCATAAACTTGATATGGCTCACTAACAGTGTAACTGTAATCTGCTGAAAGTTCTTTTTGGGAATAACTAAAGAAAGGTGCTGACAACAGCACTAAAAAGAGTAGGAGTTTTTTCATTGTCAATGGATTTTTACGTGTTAAGAGTCGTAAACATAACAAATTATTATCTTTCACATACTGTGGGACAATAATCAAAAAGGGTAGGTTTTTAATAAAATATAAAAAACAAATTCTTACTCTTTGAAATTCAGCAATTTCGAATGTTTTTTAAATAAAAAACAATTGAATAAAGTTTTATAAATACAAAATTTCCAATTTAATTCAAGATTGTAATCAACCCAATGTGGCTCAAAAACTTCGGTTAAGATATTATTATGGAAATAAAAAAAGTCCCAATCTAATAAAGATTGAGACTTTTTGTTGGCCCACTAGGGCTCGAACCTAGACTCTTCTGGACCAAAACCAGACGTGTTGCCAGTTACACCATGGGCCAATTCCACAATGAGGTGGCAAATTTAATACAAAGTTTGTGTTGTGCAAACATTTTATTGCAAAAAAATGAGTTCAAATTTATCAAAGGCGTTATACGTTAAAAATATCATATCATATTATACGTTACCTCAATTACATACTTGGGGCTATGTATATTATTAGTAAATTCGTCCCATAATTTTTTTTAAGTGCTTATGGGTTCTTTCAGCTTTACAAAATGGAACAAGATTACAGGTTGGCTTGTCTTTGCTATTTCATTGACTACGTATTGGTTAACCGTTGAGCCTACTGCCAGTTTTTGGGATGCAGGCGAATATATTACAACAGCTAGTAATCTAGAGGTTGGCCACCCACCGGGAGCACCTTTGTATCAATTGCTCGGTGCATTTTTCTCCATCTTTGCAGCGGAGGCTTCACAAATAGCGCTTACCATTAACCTAATGTCGGTTTTTGCCAGTGCATTTACCATACTTTTTATGTTTTGGTCGCTAACCATCTTGCTTACCAATTTGGTTTCTAAACATCAAGAAATTGGAAAAACTGGCTCAATAGCCATTCTTGGAAGTGCCGCTGTAGGTTCATTAGCATTTGCATTCACGGACAGTTTTTGGTTTAATGCCGTGGAAGCCGAGGTATATGCAAGTGCAGCTTTTTTAATGTCTGTATTGTTTTACACCGCATTGCGCTGGGAACGTGAAATGCTTGAGCCACGAGGTAACCGATGGGTAATTTTGATTGCCTTTATTATCGGGCTTTCCTTTGGGGTTCACTTTATGGCATTGCTTACCATTCCGGCCATAGGTTTTTTGTATTTTTTTAAACATTATAAAACCGTTACAGTAAAAAACTTCATCATTGCAAATATTGTCACCGTTGCCATACTGCTATTTATCTTCAAGCTTTTATTGCCGATGACGATGAAATTTTTCAGTGCTTCGGAATTATTTTTTGTAAACAGTATTGGTCTTCCATTTAATTCTGGGACCATTTTCGCCGCGCTTCTTTTTATTGTTCTCTTTATTTATGGACTTCGATTAACACGAAAAAAAGGGTTTGTACAACTGAACACCCTTTTATTGTGCGTACTCTTTATATTTATTGGGTTTTCAAGCTGGTTGATGTTGCCTATTCGTGCCAATGCGGGAACCGTAATCAACGAAAATAACCCAAACAATGCTCGTGAGCTTTTGGCCTATTACAATCGCGAGCAGTATCCAGAAACACACCTTTTTTACGGGCCTCTTTTCACTGAAACCTATGTTGGACTTGATGAGGACAATCCTTATAAAGATGAAAAACCCAAATACGAAAAGGATGAAGCTACAGGTAAATACATCATTGTAAATAATTACAAAAACGCGGGCCAAAATACCGACGATTCCCAGAAAGCTTTTATGCCCCGCATGTGGAGCACTGAGCATAATGCCAATTATATGGAATTCACCGGCGGATTGGATTTTTCAGTAAAAAGTGAATATTTGAGCGAACCTCGCCTTGTTGATGAAGTAAATAAATTTAAACAGGCATACAACCAAGGCCTGGTTGACAAAAGTGATTATGACAAATTCCTGAAGAATTTTGGGAGTTATATCGACATTCAAAAACCGTCTTTTTTCCAAAATATGAAATTTATGTTCGAGTTTCAGTTTGGCTATATGTACTGGCGTTATTTTATGTGGAATTTCACTGGAAAACAGGACGATGTGCAGGGACAATATACAGACCTTCATGGCAATTGGATAAGCGGTATTAAATTTATTGACGAATTGCGCTTGGGCAATCAAGACCAACTTACTACCGACATGAAAGAGAATAAGGCTCGTAATACCTACTTTTTCCTTCCGCTCATTTTAGGTATTATTGGCTTGGTTTTTCACTTTAAAAATGATCAAAAAAGTTTTTGGGTATTGCTTGTGTTTTTCCTTTTTACAGGATTGGCACTTAAAGTTTATCTGAACGAAAGACCCTTTGAACCAAGGGAGCGTGATTATGCGCTTGTGGGAAGTTTCTATGTATTTGCCATTTGGATAGGCTATGGTGTCTATGCCCTGTTTGACCTTGCAAAAGATTATTTAAAACCGAAAATAGCATTACCTGTAGTACTTGCTATTACTACTTTGGCAGCTCCTGTTTTACTCGCCACCCAAAACTGGGACGATCACGATCGTAGCAACCGATATACCGCACAGAGCATGGCCAAAATGTATTTGGACTCCTGCGATAAAAATGCGATTCTCTTCACCATTGGGGATAATGACACATTTGCCCTTTGGTATGCCCAAAATATTGAAGGCTATAGACAAGATGTACGTATTGTAAACACCAGCCTATTCCAGACGGATTGGTATATTGATGATATGAAGAAAAAGGCCTTTACCAGCGACCCAATCCCTTCACAATTATCGCATGAAAAATATCGGTGGGGAACACGTGATTTTTTAATCTATCAACAAACCACTCAAGACACCATTGACATTAAAACATGGATGAATTTTGTGGCCAATGATAGTCCAGCAACCCAAATGGAACTTCCAAGTGGACAGCAAGTAAACACCTTTCCTTCCAAAATTATTCGAATACCCGTAGATAAAGAAGCAGTACTTCGCAATGGCATTGTTGAAGCAAAGGATGCCGATAAGATTGTTCCATATATAGACATTAATCTTAAGGGCGATATTATTTATAAAAACAGAATGATGATGCTGGATATTATTGCCAACAATAATTGGGAACGACCCATTTATTTCAGTGGCGGTAGTTTTGGTGATGATGATTATTTATGGATGAAAGATTATCTGCAGCTGGATGGGGTGGTTTATAAGTTGGTTCCCATTAAAACACCACTAAACAAAAGAAGTCCTTTTGATATGGGCAGAATTGATACAGATAAAATGTACGATATTGTTATGTCTTGGGATTGGGGCAATAGCGGCAGTCCAGATATTTATCACGATACAGAAACTAGAAGAAACGGAATTACCTACAGAAGTAATCTTGCACGACTTGCAGAAGCACTTATTAATGAAGGTAAGAATGAAAAAGCCGAAAAGGTGCTGGATCTTGCAATGGAGAAAATGCCAATAAAGTATTTTGAGTACTATTCCCTTTTGGAACCTTTTGTTATTGGCTACTACGAGCTCGATAAACCCGAAAAAGCTCGTAAGGTCTATGAAGATGTTACTAAAAAATATCAAGAAAATTTAACTTATTATAATAGTTTAAAATTCAATAAGCAACGCGCCCTCGCCGAAGACATCATTAGCGATATGGAACGTTATCGCAGCCTTGTACAACTGGTGGTTGTTTATGACGACGAACAATTTGGCAGAGACGAAGCAAAAGAATTTAACGACTATTTAAAACTGTTCCGTCATTTCTATTCTCCAGACGAAGCTATGGATTTGGACAAAGATGTGGAAAAAGACTCCACCATTGAAATACCGTTAGATTCTACGCTATTAGAAGAAATGGAACTGGAGCCAACCAATCAGGTTAACGAAGATGTACCTGTAAATTAAACCATTTTGAAATTCAATTTGGTAAAAATGCCCAGATTTATCCAGCGGTTATACCCTGAGCGAATTTGGGCGTTTTCACATGAAAAAGCTTCGGTATTTCTCACTTTTGACGATGGTCCAATTCCTGAAGTAACCCCTTGGGTTTTGGATGAGTTAAAAAAACATAACGCAAAAGCAACTTTTTTTTCCATTGGCGAAAATGTAAAAAAACATCCTGAAATCTTTGAAAGGATACTTTCCGAAGGTCATTCTGTGGGCAATCATACTTTTAATCATTTGAAAGGAAGCAAGACAGAAACTTCAAAATACATTGAAAACACATTACTGGCAGAAAAATTAATCCATTCAAAATTGTTCCGCCCGCCCTACGGAAAAATCACTTCAAAACAGGCTAAAATTCTTCAAATAAAAGGTTTTAAAATTGTAATGTGGGATGTAATCAGCTATGATTATGACTCCACAGTTTCCGAAGAAAAATGTCTTGAAAACGTTTTGAAAAATATTCAATCAGGAAGTATTATTGTGTTTCACGATAGCTTAAAGGCAGAAAAAAACCTCCGATATGTACTGCCGAAGGTTTTGGAGATTATTGTGAAGAAAGGATGGTTGTGCAATTCAATACAAAACGAAAAATTATTTTAAATTAACATTTAGTGAAAATACAGTAATTGAAGTTGTTCCAGTTCCTATCAATCTTTGTCCCCAAATTTCTATGTAATCATTCGGCGCTAATTCTACGGTACCAGAAATTGAATTACTAGATATATCAGAGGTATTGTTTACTCTCATTAACGTATTTGTTTCAACCAAAGAAGTTCCTGTAGATCCATTCTTTTTTATGAAAAAAGCATAGTAATCTCCCGTTCCACTATTTCCTCTAACCGAAAGAGAAGCATTAATCTGAAAGGTTCTTGTTTTTTTTCCAAGATATGTCAACCTATTATTTTGTGGAGAGGACACCCGAAATAAATTTACTGCAGTTGTAGTATTCAAATTTGGAGAAGTTCCCGAAAGATTGAACTCACTGCCATTTGCAACAGATTGAACAAAACCAGTTGTTATTGTCCCGTTATAATAGATATTTCCAGAGGCAATATCATCAGATTCTCTTGGAATTCCAGGGCAGTTTACCGTCCAAGAGTTTGTAAAATTAAAGCCTTGATATGAACCAGTAGTATATTTTTTAATAAATCCGCCAGGTGCCGTGGTTGTTCCGGAAAAAACCGTACTCAATAATACTCCATTGCCCACCGTTGGGTTTGAACTAACATCTATAGCAATATCACTTCCATTTAATGCAGTAAAACCACTCACTTTTTCTATCAATCCAAAAGTACCAGTAAAGGTTTCAAATGTACCGTTATTTGTGTCTAACCACGCTTGATTGTTTAGTAGAAGATTTCCAATATTTGAATAGGTAATACCTGTTGTGTTACCAGTAAATTGGATAATACTTCCGAAGTAAAGCCCTACATTAGAAATTGTACCCACATTGGCAAAATTTGCAATTACAGTATTTTGGACCAATAAAGATGAACCGCCAGTAATGGCAAAGGCACTTCCACCACCAGTTAATGTAACATTTCGAATACTTCCTCCCGTACTTCCTTGAAATATTGGCCCAGTTGCCCTTGTTAATATATCTTCATTTGCATCAAGTCCAGAAACATAGGCGTTATTTAAATCAATGGGAAAAGCCAATGTTATTTGTCCGTTTATTTCATAGTATGTGTTTGTTTGCAATAAATACTTTGAGCCACCCCCAGCTGCAAGTTCCGGAGCTAAATCCGCAACAGACTTTACAAGTTTATAATTATTTCTTTGGTTTGATGCAGAGTTGATAGAAACCCAAGAAGAAGTAGTTGAGTCGTAATAGTAAAAAGATTTTAAGGTAGTATCGTATACCAACAAACTATTTGAAGGCGTTGTGATTGCATTTCTTTGCGCTGTAGTCATCCTAGGAACCAAAAGACCCTTTGAGGTAGAGGTAATATCGAGCATAGATGATGCGTCGGGGTTTGTCGTGCCGATTCCGACTTGGGCGTGACTGGTAAGTGAGCAAAATATAATTGCAAAAAGAAATAAACTTCCGAAAATGGAAGTTAACTTGTAGGATTTTTTCATAGCGTTTTGGGGATAATGTAAAATTTTTCGGACAAATTAAAGGAGTTAATCCGAAACAACAACCCTTTTAACGATAATTTTTTAAACTTTTAACCTTTTTGTAGGAATTTCAAAAATTAAGGCAAACAAAAAGAATAAACAGAATAATTCTGCCAAAATCATCCTTATTTCATATCGTTTTATGAAAAAATAAATAAGTTTAAAAAAAGAAAAACTTGTTAAACGTATTCGTTCACAAGCCCAATAAGTGTATTGGCATCTTGTTCACCACTTTGGCGCCATTTCATTTCGCCATTCTTGTAGATCATTAAAGTGGGCAGCCCTTTCACGCGAAGTGCTTCGGCTAGTTCTTTATTTTTATCAACATCTATCTTTATAACCCGCGCTTTGTCGCCAAGTGCGGCGGCAACGTCTCTCAATACGGGGTGCATTTCTTTGCAGGCGTCGTCCCATTCTGCATAAAAGTCCAACAGAACTGGAACTCTTGTTTCAATTAATTCTCCAAATTTTGACATTTGCCTAATGTGTTAGTTGAACAATTGTATTACAAATATAACATTTCCCGATTATTATACGGTATTCTGTTTCTTTTTAAGTTGAATTACTGTAATCTCTGGCCAAATGCCCACCCTGCCCGGATAGCCCAAAAAACCAAAACCACGATTTACATTTATATACCTTCCAAATTCCTCATAAATTCCGGCCCAGTTTTTATACCTGTATTTTATTGGGCTCCATTTTATAAATCCGGGTATTTCAACCCCAAATTGCATTCCGTGTGTGTGCCCGCTCAAAGTTAGATGAAAATGGCGTGGATCATCCTTTACTTTTGCTTGCCAATGCGATGGATCGTGACTCATCAAAATTTTGAAATCATTATCTGAAATTCCTTCGCAGGCTTTGTCTAAATCTCCAGATTGTTTAAAACCGTTAAGGCCCCAATTTTCAACCCCTATCAAAGCAATTTTTTGACCATCTCTTTCAAAATATCGGTTTTCATTCAGCAATAAATTCCAGCCCATTTCTTTTTGAACCATTTTCAATTTCTGAAGGTTTTCAGCTTTTTCCGAAGCACTATTCCAAGAAACATAATCACCATAATCATGATTTCCCAATACCGAGAAAACTCCTTGCCGTGCATTCAAAGTTGAAAAAAGTTCTTTCCAATCATTCATTTCATCGGCAATATTGTTTACCAAATCACCCGTAAAAAGAATCACATCACTTTGCTGTTCATTTATAAGATTCACGGCATACGCTACTTTTCGGTGATTATCAAAACTACCACTGTGGATGTCGCTAATTTGTGTTAGGGTAAAACCGTCAAAGGCATCTGGCAGATCGTCAAATTCCAAAGCATATTTCAACACTTTGTAATTATACTTCCCCTGAATCATTCCGTAAAGCAGCGAGGCAAAAGGGATTGCCGCAATCCCCAAAGCAATGGTACTCACAAATTTTCTGCGGGAGGCCATAAATTGTGAATTATCACTGCCAGCTACTTTCATAAATATTCCGACAAAAAAACGTGCTATGTCTTCGCCAAACATAAACACGATTATGATCAATTTTGGAACAAAGACAGCCAGGAAAATTCCGAAGAAATACATTTTTGGAGGCTCCATCATTTTTGCGGAACCCAAAAAGGAAAGTTCATAAATAAGCCCAGCCAATACCGCTAAAGAAATGAAAACATAAAAACCGTGAACCCAAGGATTTTTGGTAATCGTTTTTATGGCCTGAAAGGCATAAATATCAACAAGAATGTAAATGATTATAAAAATGAACCAACGCATAAAGTAGAAAGAATTTTTAAAGGTAGTGAGTTTCAAAAAACTGAAATGCTACTTCACTTTATTTTAACGGTTTTTAGTATCTTTTCGAAATATTTTTTTGAAATGCGAAACACCCTATCCCTACTTCTTTTTGTGTGCTCTGCTTTCAGTTTTTCACAGCAAATTTCTTCTGAAAAACTGACTTCCTTTGTAAATCCATTTATAGGCACGGGCGGTCACGGCCATACCTATCCCGGCGCCACCATGCCTTTCGGGATGATGCAACTGAGCCCTGATACACGCTTGGATGGCTGGGACGGCTGTAGTGGTTATCATTATAGCGATGATTATATTTATGGGTTTTCTCACACACACCTTAGCGGAACTGGCGTTAGTGATTATGGTGATGTTTTGTTAATGCCTACAAACGCTATTAATTTTAACAATGGCTCCGATGGAAATTCAGGTTACCGTGCACACTTTTCGCACGAAAACGAAGTAGCTTCACCAGGTTTTTACAAAGTGCTGTTAAATGAAACTAAAATTGAAGTAGAACTCACAGTTTCAAAACGAAGTGGAATCCATCATTACACATTTCCCAAAAATTCAAAACAAGTCGTCATTTTGGATTTAGAACATCGCGACAAGGTTCTTTCTTCTGCTATAAATACTATTTCAAAAACCGAGATTTCCGGCCATCGGCATTCGGAAGCGTGGGCAAAAGACCAGCGGCTTTTTTTCAATATTCAGTTTTCCCGTCCCTACAAAAATGTAACTTTCTTAAATGATAAAACCGAAGGCGAAAAAGTGAAAGCTGCTTTTGAATTTGACACTTCCGAAGGAAACGAACTTTTTGTGAAAGTAGGAATTTCAGCAGTCGATGAAGCTGGCGCAAAGAAAAACCTCGAATCAGAAATTGGAAACAAATCTTTTCAACAAATAAAAACAGAAGCCGAAATTGCTTGGGAAAAACAGCTTCGCAAAATCGAAATTCAAAGCCCCCCAACCCCCCAAGGGGGGAAATATGACCGAAAAGTGATTTTCTACACTGCGCTTTATCATACAATGATTGCGCCAAACCTCTATCAGGACGTTGATGGCCGTTACCGAGGAATGGATTTGGAAATCCATCAATCGAACGATTTTGAAAACTACACCGTTTTTTCGCTTTGGGATACCTATCGCGCGGCGCATCCGCTTTACACCATTATTGAAAAAGAACGCACCACACATTTTATAAATTCACTTTTGGCGAAATATGACGAAGGTGGCATCCTCCCAATCTGGCCATTGGCGGGTAATTATACGTGGTGTATGGTTGGCTATCACGCAGTGCCCGTTATTGCCGATGCTTATCTAAAAGGAATCGGCGATTTTGATGCGGAAAAAGCTTTCGAAGCCATGAAACACAGCGCGATGCAGGATAAATTGGGATTGAAAAGTTATAAGGAATTCGGTTTTATTCCCGTTGAGGAAGAAAGCGAATCGGTTTCAAAAACATTGGAATATGC
>PAZL01000051.1 GCA_002715485.1 Aequorivita sp.
CCCAACACCGCTTTCACCAGTAACCAATACCGAAATATCCGTAGGTGCCACCTGTATTGCTTTTTCTACGGCCCGGTTCAGTTTTGGGTCGTTGCCTATTATTCCGAATCGTTGTTTTGTTGCTTGTATGCTTTCCATAAAGTCATTCCCGCTAATGCCGAGATATAATTGTTTTTATTCTTGATAATATTCATAGCTAAAGAGCTCATAAAGCTGTCCATCAATAGTAACCTCAGCGCTTATTGGATAACCAAGATCATTGTATTGGTAGGTTATAACACGCAAACTGCCTAACTCATTATAAGATATTATGTTGTTTTTTGAATAGGAATATGTTCTATTTAATGCTAAGTATAAACCGATGTCATCTAAAATAAAACTTTTATAATCCCTCATGAGAACAGGGTACAGGGGATTTATTTTATCATCATGTTCAAAATTTGTATCCAACCGAGTAATTCCGCCGGATTCACTGAATATATTTATAAGGTTTCCGTCACTATAGGTATATTTTGTTAATGTAGGATTAGGATTCCACGCGTGGGGTTCTAAATTCTCTTGGGTCAGCAGGTTGTTTACTCCAAATATTAAAGTAAAATTAGTATTGCCATCATCGCCAAATTCTCTTTGAACTTGAATGCTGTCCTGAAAATGGATAGCAGTCAACGATCCAAAATCAGAGCCATATTCGTCAAATCTGTTAATTTGTTCAATCTCATTGGAAGAATTATATCCGTATTCAGTGTGTTGCCAAGGGGCTGTTTGACCTTCACTAATTAGCACCCCAACAACTCCCAGTAATTGTCCTGAATCATTGTATGAAACGTCCATTTTCACACCATCAATACCATTTAGGGTGCTAAAATATTGAATTGGTTTAGCGTCTTCGTCAAAATAATATTCATTTCGCAAATTATTGGCATGTACTGCCGTAATTGTAAATTTTTTTATTTTAAGTTCAACATTTTGATCCTGTTGTTCATCTTGAACAATATCATTGTCATTGTTTGAACAGGACAACATGCTAAAAATTAAACTGAGTAAAAGAAAATATCTCATGGCGTTACCTTTTGGTTAAACATATAATTGAATATGAATAAATATACCAATTTATTAGCATTAATTGTTTGCTGAATATCCCACAGCTTCGCCAATGAGCGTGGCCGTAGTACAATCGGTTACTTTTACTTTTACAAAATCGCCTGGTTTATAATTTTCCTTCGGAAAAACCGCAACATTGTTATGCTCCGTTCTTCCGCTCCATTCGTCTTTATTTTTCTTTGATTCCTTTTCAATTAAAACTGTCACGGTTTTCCCTAAAAATTCCGCGGTGCGAATGGCGCTGTGATTTTGCTGAAGGTCCACAATTTCGGTTAGCCTTCGGCTTTTTGTTTCTTCGGGCACATCGTCTTCCAGTTTTCGGGCGGCCATTGTACCGGGCCTTTCGGAATATTTGTACATATAGCCGAAATCATATTTCACATATTCCATCAAGCTCAAGGTTTCTTTATGATCTTCCTCTGTTTCCGTTGGGAAGCCAACAATCATATCCTGTGAAATGGAACAGCCGGGAATGATTTCCCAAATCCTGTCAATCAATTTTATATATTCCTCTCGCGTGTGCTGGCGGTTCATTTCCTTTAAAATACGCGTGCTTCCACTTTGTACGGGAAGGTGAATGTGGTTGCAGATATTGTCGTGTTTTGCAACTACATGTAAAACTTCTTCGTGCATATCCTGCGGATTACTTGTAGAAAAACGAATGCGCATTTTTGGATGTGCCGTCGCAACCATATCAAGCAATTGAGCAAAATCAGTTGCAGTTGCTTGTTGCATTTCTGAAGCTTTTTTGAAATCTTTTTTCAAGCCGCCGCCGTACCATAGATAGCTGTCCACGTTTTGACCGAGCAGTGTAATTTCTTTGTAGCCATTTTCAGCCAAATCATCCACTTCGCGTAAAATACTCTGCGGATCGCGGCTGCGTTCGCGCCCACGTGTAAATGGAACCACACAAAATGTGCACATATTATCGCAACCACGGGTTATGCTCACAAAAGCAGTAATGCCATTGCCGCCCAAACGTACCGGTGAAATATCGCCGTAGGTTTCCTCTTTTGAAAGAATTACATTCACGGCGTCGCGGCCCTCTTCAACTTCTTTCAATAAATTTGGAATGTCTTTGTAGGCATCCGGCCCAACCACCAAATCAACTATTTTTTCCTCTTCGAGAAATTTTTCCTTTAAACGTTCAGCCATACAGCCTAGAACGCCAACCTTCATCTTTGGGTTAATGCGTTTTACTGCATTGTATTTTTCAAGACGCTTACGAACAGTTTGTTCGGCTTTATCACGAATAGAGCAAGTATTTACCAACACTAAATCTGCATCTTCCAATAAATTTGTGGTGTTGTAGCCTTGGTCTGCAAGGATGGAAGCCACAATTTCACTGTCGCTAAAATTCATAGCGCAGCCATAACTTTCAATAAATAATTTTCGGGAATTGCCTTCGCGGGCTTCGAGCGTTAGCGTATTTCCCTGAATTTTTTCATCAATTATCTTTTCCATAAAATCTTTGTTCAATGCAAATTCAAAAAGGAGTTCATTGAACTTGCAAAGATACTATTAATTTGCCACGCTGTCAAAGTGGCAGATTTATTTTCAAAAAATCACCAAATCATTTAATTTTTTAAAGGAACTGAAACCTTTTGGATTTCTGCCAGAGCTTCTTTTTCATCGCCCCATCCTAAAATTTTTACGGGATCTACAGGATTGTAGTTTATAAACCACGTTTCAATAATTTCAAGTGCTTGCGGGTATTTTTCTGAAAATTCATCAAAGGTTTCTGCCGAAACCGTTTGCAGATTTCTTTCTGCTGGAATACAGATTACTTTAAAATCTTCTTCCCCATCGTCCAAAAGACGAAGCATGCCGATAGGTTTGGTTTCTAAAATAGTTCCGGTCTTTAAGGTTTCGCAAATTACCAGTACGTCTAGGGGGTCGCCATCACCACCATTAGCGCGATCTGAAAATGTTGAGGCAATAAAACCATAATTTCCCGGATAGGGCAGGTAGTCTATAATGCGCTCTTTTCCATTGCGCATATCCACTACAAATTTGTGTGAAGATTTGTCCAACTCAATTTTTTTGTTGCTCCCGGCTGGGATTTCGATGATACAGTTCACGTTGTTATTTTCTGAAAAAGTTTTTGTTTCAAAAATTTTAATCGCAGGATTACAATTTTGAAATAATATCAGAAAGAAAACCCAAAGAATGTTTTTCGCAAAAACTAAAATTTGTGGTACGTATGGTTTCATAAAAAAATAATTTTTCTGTTTTCAGGCCTTCTAAAAATAGTGTAATTAAGAAGTATTAGGATGTTAAGAGTTGGCTAAATTTAGGTGTCAAAAATTGCGTATTAAAAAATTCATATACTTTTGTACGCATAACAAATATGTATATGGCAAAGAATTTAGTGATCGTTGAGTCCCCAGCAAAAGCAAAAACCATTGAAAAATTTCTTGGTAAAGATTTCAAGGTTTCCTCCAGTTTTGGGCACATTGCAGATCTTCCGTCCAAAGAATTGGGCGTAGATGTAGAAGGGGATTTTACACCTAAATATATAGTGAGCAGCGACAAAAAGAAGTTGGTGGCAGAATTGAAAAGTCTTTCAAAAAATGCAGATATGGTGTGGCTGGCGAGTGATGAGGACCGAGAGGGGGAAGCCATTGCGTGGCATTTGGCTGAAGAATTAAAGCTTGATAAAGGCAAAACAAAGCGGATTGTTTTTCACGAAATTACAAAATCAGCAATCTTAAATGCCATTGAGAATCCACGCCAAATTGATTATAATTTGGTAAACGCACAGCAAGCTCGCCGTGTTTTAGACCGCTTGGTTGGGTACGAACTTTCACCTGTGCTTTGGAAAAAGGTCAAGGGTGGACTTTCCGCGGGCCGGGTACAATCCGTTGCCGTGCGATTGATTGTGGAGCGCGAACGTGAAATTGAAGCTTTTACGCCCGTAGGTTCCTATAGGATTGATGCTGAATTTACTACTTCCGAAGGAAATAAATTTAAAGCGAAACTTCCGAAGAATTTTGATACCGAAGAAGAAGCGCGCGAGTTTCTTCGGAAGAATTTGGGAGCTTCCTATAAAATTTCAGACTTAACAAAAAAGCCTGCCAGCAAAAGTCCGGCAGCACCTTTTACCACTTCAACCTTACAACAGGAGGCAGCGCGAAAATTATATTTTTCAGTAGGAAAAACGATGACTATTGCGCAACGTTTGTATGAAGCTGGTCTTATAACCTATATGCGTACCGATAGCGTAAACCTTAGTAACGATGCAAAAAATGCTGCGCAAAAGGAAATTATTTCTTCTTATGGGAAGGAATACAGTAAACCGCGCGATTACAAAGGCAAAAGCAAGGGCGCGCAGGAAGCTCACGAAGCCATTCGCCCAACCGATATGACCCAGCACAGCATTTCTGGTGATCATGACCAAGCGCGCTTGTACGATTTAATATGGAAACGCACGCTGGCTTCGCAAATGAGCGATGCGCAATTGGAACGTACAAATGTGAAAATCGACGTACTTTCAAAGGAAAAAGTTTCAGAAAATTTCACTGCAAATGGTGAAATGATAAAGTTTGACGGTTTCCTAAAAGTTTATTTGGAAGGAACCGACTTTGAGGAGGAGGAGCAGGAAGGCATGTTGCCAAATATGAAAAACGGCGATTCGCTCGAAAATAATTACATCACCGCAACGGAAAGATTTACGCGTCCGCCTTACCGATACACGGAAGCATCGCTGGTAAAACAATTGGAGGAACTTGGCATTGGCCGACCTTCAACCTATGCGCCGACTATTTCTACCATCATCAGCAGAAATTATGTTGAAAAAGGAACGGTGGAAGGCGTGGAGCGAAAATATCTTCAACTTACGCTTCAAAAGGAAAACGTTAAAGATAAAACCCTGACTGAAACCGTTGGTTCGGATAAAGGGAAGTTGGTTCCCACCGATATTGGAATGATCGTGAACGACTTTTTGGTAGAACACTTCGAAAATATTCTCGATTACAATTTCACGGCCAAGGTTGAGCAGGACTTTGACGACATAGCCGAAGGGAAAGAGGAATGGACGAAGATGATGAAAGATTTCTACGGAAAATTTCACCCAAGGGTTGAACACGTTGAAGAAAATGCCGACCGCGAAAGTGGCGAGCGTATTCTTGGCGAAGATCCCGAAACCGGAAAAACCGTTTTGGTGCGCCTTGGAAAATATGGCCCTATGGCGCAGATTGGCGCTCCTGAAGACGAAGAGAAAAAATTTGCCAGCCTTCGCCCAGACCAACAATTACACTTAGTTACATTTGAAGAAGTGATGGATCTTTTTAAGCTTCCAAAAACTTTGGGCGTTTACGATAATGAAGAAGTTGAGGTGAACAATGGCCGTTTTGGGCCGTATGTACGCTTTGGAAAAACATTTATATCGCTTCCGAAGGGAATGGATCCGCTAGATGTAGATATGAAATTTGCAAAAGAACTGATTGAAGAAAAGAAAAAGGCAGATGCTCCTATATATATGTATGAGGATTTACCAGTCCAAAAAGGTGTTGGGCGTTTTGGCCCATTTATAAAGTGGAACAATATGTTCATAAACGTGAACAAAAAATACGATTTCGACAATCTTTCAAGCGAGGACATCGAAGAGTTAATAGAAGATAAAAAACAGAAGGAGATTGACAAGCTCATTAACGAATGGCCGGAGGAAAAAATACGTATTGAAAAAGCACGTTGGGGACGTTTCAACCTTATAAAAGGAAAAACTAAGGTTGAATTGCCAAAAGGAACCGCAGCAGATAAGATTACTTTAGAAGAAGCAAAAGATTTGCTTGCCAAGAAAAGCCCAAAAAAGAAGGCCACAGCCAAAAAGAAAACCACAACTAAGAAAAAAGCTACGGCCAAGAAAAAATAATGATAGAGTTTTTATCCCCAGTTTCTAAAAAAGTATTGGCACACAGGGAAATTCTACCACCCGGGACTTTGGGAAAACAGATAGAAACCCATTCCCAAATAGGAGAATTACCTTCTTTAAAAAACGTAAAATTTGCAATTCTTGGAATAAAGGAAAACCGAGCCGATGAGAATTTCATTGGAGGAGAAATATCATTTGACCCATATAGAAAAGCTCTTTATTCACTGTATCCCGGAAATTGGAATTACAGCATAATTGACCTTGGCGATATAGAAAAAGGTGAAACAGCCGAAGATAGCCGCTTTGCTGCTAAAGAAGTTATAGCCGCTCTTTTAAAAAAAAATATTGTACCATTGATACTTGGTGGAAGCCAGGATTTGGCCTTTGCACACTATCGGGCTTATGATGGCGTGGAAGGAATGGTTAATGTGGTAAATATCGACAACCGTTTTGATCTTGGAAACGCTGAGTTGCCGATCTCAAACAAATCGTATGTCGGAAAAATGGTAGTTGAACAACCCTATAAGCTTTTTAATTACAGTGTATTGGGGTATCAATCATTTTTTAATGCCCCGCAAGAGATTGCTTTAATGGACAAATTGTTCTTCGATGCCTACAGATTGGGTGAAATTTGTGCAGACATTACCGTTGTAGAACCAATAATGCGCGATGCAGATATGGTAACCTTAGATGTTTCCGCAATAAAAAGTGCAGAATTAAGTTATAAAAATAACGACAGTCCCAATGGTTTTGATGGACGAGAAATTTGCGCCATTTCCCGATATGCTGGTATCAGCAATAAAGTGAAATCTTTTGGCGTTTATGAATTGAGCGATTCCATTGAAAGTAAGAGCGGCGCAATGCTTGTGGCGCAAATATTTTGGTATTTTATTGAAGGATATAATTTTAGGGTTGAAGATGACGATTTTGATAACGAAAACCTCTTCACTACCTATAAAGTACCAGTAGAGGACGAAGTTTTGGAATTTAAAAAAAGCAATAAAACCGAAAGATGGTGGATTGTTTTGCCTTTTCTTTCAAATGTTAATAATAAATTAAAAAGACGAACGTTATTACCTTGCACTTATGGCGAATATTTGGGTGCATGCAATCAGGAAATTCCTGAACGGTGGTTAAAGGCCCGCCACAAAAATGAAGTATAATCAAATAACACAAGTAAAAACGGGGATCAAGGGTTTTTCAAAAAAAAATTGTTTTTTTGAAATTTTATAGATAGGTTTACGCCCTTGAATCTCGAAATTTAACCTAAATACCTATGAAGAAGTTTATTGCATTAACTGCGATCGTTGCCTTTTTGTTCAGTTGTAACTCCGGAGACCGAGGAGAACTGGTAGGGGCAAAAGGTAAAAAATGGTATCCTCAGAAACCTTACGGAATGACGCTTATCCCAGGTGGATCCTTCATCATGGGGAAAAGTGATGATGATTTTGTTGCCGTGAACGATGCGCCAACTAAAACAGTTACCGTACGCTCATTCTATATGGACGAAACTGAAATAACCAATTCTGAATATCGCCAATTTGTTAATTGGGTAAGAGATTCAACTGTACGTCTTCGTTTGGCTATTATGGCCGATGAAGTTGGCGCGACACCAGGTGATGAAGCGGGAATTGGACAATTTGCTTTCGTTGATCAGGAAAACGAGGAAATGACTCCTTATCAACAGTATATGTACGATAATTATTTCGGTATGGGAGAAGATTACTATGCCGGAAGAAAATTGAACGATAAAGTAGATTTAATTTGGGATACAGCGGAATATCCAGACGAATACTATTCTGAAGTAATGGATACAATGTATATTCCTACCGAAGAAGCGTATAACGGTCAGCGTACTATTGATGTTAGCAAGCTAAATTTCCAATATACTTATATGGATATTGAATCTGCGGCTAGAGACAAAACCAAACGACGTAAAGATTTCATCAAAAAAGAAGAGTTGAATATTTATCCAGATACTACAGTGTGGATTAAGGATTTCAACTATTCTTACAACGAACCAATGCACAACGATTATTTCTGGCACGAAGCATACGGCGATTATCCTGTTGTTGGGGTTAGTTGGAAGCAAGCCAAGGCATTCTGCGCTTGGAGAACTTTGTATAAAAATTCGTATCAAAAATCAAAGAAGAAAAACTTTGTGAACTCTTTCCGTCTTCCTGGTGAAGCAGAATGGGAGTATGCCGCGCGTGGTGGTCTAGAGTCAGCAACTTATCCTTGGGGTGGTCCTTACGCTAAAAACGACCGTGGTTGTTTTATGGCGAACTTTAAACCCCTAAGAGGAGATTATGCCGCAGACCAAGCTTTATATACGGTTGAGGCTAAATCTTATGAGCCTAATGATTTTAACTTATACAATATGGCAGGAAATGTTTCGGAATGGGTGGCTTCTTCATATGATCCCGCTTCATACGATTACACTTCCACTATGAATCCAAATGTAAACGATCCTGACAATATGCGAAAAGTAGTACGCGGTGGTTCTTGGAAAGACGTTGCATATTTCTTACAAGTAAGTACCCGTGATTATGAATATGCAGACTCTGCCAGAAGCTATATCGGTTTCAGAACTGTACAGGATTACATGGGAACTGATGTTGTTCTTAACCAAAACTTTGGCGATGCTCGCTAATATTCCCTTATTTACTAAACTAAAATAACCTTAATCAAAAACTCTCAACTAAAAATTTAAGTATTATGGCACAATCAAGATCATCAAAAAAATTATTTAATATGGCCTATGGCCTTGGGGCATCTATTGTAATTTTAGGAGCGCTTTTCAAAATTCTTCACTGGGAATTAGGTCCCTTAAATGGAGGTCTTCTTTTGGCAATAGGTCTTATTACCGAGGCAATTATTTTCGCAATCTCCGCTTTTGAGCCAGTAGATGACGATTTAGATTGGTCATTGGTTTATCCTGAATTGGCTGGTGGAACCGCACAAGAAAGAAAAAAGAAAGAGCCTGAAGATGCACAAGGACTTCTTTCTAAAAAGTTGGATGAAATGCTTAAAGAGGCCCGTATCGATTCAGAGTTGATGAACAGTCTTTCTACCAGCATCCGTTCTTTTGAAGGTGCTACTAAAAGTATGGCTCCTACTGCAGAGGCAATGAACTCCACTAAAAAATACAGCGAAGAAATGGCATTGGCAGCAGCTCAAATGGATTCTTTGAACAGCTTGTACAAAGTACAGATTGAGTCAACTAGCCGTCAAGCAGAGGCTAACCAAGCAGTTGCGGAAAACGCTGAACAATTAAAACAACAAATGCAGCACTTGGCTACCAACCTTTCTTCATTGAACGGTGTTTACGGAGGTATGCTTTCTGCAATGACTAATAGAAACTAAGATAGGTTTTCACCTTAATTATTAATCTTTAAAAAAGAATAAAAATGGCAGGAGGAAAACTATCCCCAAGGCAGAAGATGATTAACCTGATGTATCTGGTTTTCATCGCAATGCTTGCACTGAATATGTCCAAAGAAGTATTATCGGCTTTTGGACTACTTAACGAAAAAATATCTGACGCAAATGTGGCTACTTCACAGCGTAACACTGCTTTTATGGAAGGGTTGGCTATAAAGGCCAGTGATGAACCTGCACAATATGCAGCTGTTGAAGCAAAAGCAAAGGAAATTTCTCAAATTTCTGATGAGTATGATGCATACCTTACTACTCTTAAGTCCGCTTCACTTGAAAATATTGAAGACCCGACAGACTATGAAGTAATGGACAAGCCAGATTACTTTAACAATTTGTTCTTTACGGGAGATAAGTACAAAGAAGGAGGCCAGGAATTTTTAAATAAAATGGATGAGTATCGCACAGAAATGATTGCGGTTCTGTCTGACACCGCTCTTGCAAAAGTGGCTGGTATAGAGGAAATAAAAAAATCTATTCAAGCAAACTTTTCTACAGCCCCGGTAACCAATCGCGATGGAAAAGAAGTAGCTTGGTTAAATTATAACTATGAAGGCTTTCCTCTAGTTGCCTCTTTGACTAAGTTAACACAAATTCAAGCAGATATTAAAACCACTAAAAGCGAAGTTTTACAAAGAATGCTAGCAGGGCAACAGGCAGCTGCACTATCGTTCAGTAATTATTCAACCTTATTGGAAACTTCAAAGTCTGCGTACTACTCTGGTGAAAAATTTGATGGTGCAATTGTATTAGGTCGTACAGATGAGAGTACAAAACCCAAAAGAGCCGAATTGACTTTAGACGGGAGAAAACTTATAGAAGGTACAGATTACACTTTTGAAGGTGGAAAAGTAAAAATGAATGTAAGTGCTGGTTCACCGGGTGACCACAAAATTGAAGGAATTCTCTATTATGGTGAAGGTGGAGAGGAAACTGAAGTAGAAGTTAATAGATCTTTCGCAACAATTTCATTGCCTAATTCTGCGGTAATAGCAGCTGATAAGATGAATGTTGTTTACCGTGGTGTAGATAACCCAATGACGGTTTCTATTCCAGGTATTCCCGATAATAAGGTAAATGCATCAGCACCAGGACTTTCAAGAGTATCAGGCAGCAAATATGTAATGCGACCAGGATCTGGTAGAACAGTTACAATTTCTGCAACAGGTACATTACCTGATGGAAAACCTGTAGGTTCAAAATCTGAGTTCCGTATCAAGGACATTCCTGCTCCAGTAGGTGCCATCCGTGGTGAAACCGGAATTGTACGTATGGAACGTGGAGGTCTTGAAATTTCTTCAGTATCTGCAGTATTACCAGATTTCGATTTTGATGTTAAGCTTAACGTTACGGGATTCAGTTTCAAAGTATCTGGTCAACCAACAGTTCGTGTAAACGGAACTAAGTTGGATGGAGCTGCCAAAGGTGCTCTAAGAAGGGCTGGAAGAGGTGAAACTGTTCAAATTTTTGATATCAATGCAAATGTTGCCGGTAGTGGCGTAATGCTTAAGAAAACATCTCCAGTTATTATTGAATTGACAAACTAATTTTAGTATAAAACCCTATAGTATGAATTTGAAAAATGTTGTTTTATGTGTTTTTGGTCTTGGAGTGGCTGCTAGTGCAAGTGCACAAGTAAACATTTTGAACGCCAAAACCCCCGAAGATATAGGCAAAAAGACTGAAGCGCAGATTGCTTATGACAATGATGAGCCGTTGCCTTATGGTTATACGGATGAGCGTGATGTATTGTGGTCCAAAACCACTTGGGAAATAATTGATCTTGATGAAAGAGTCAATTTCCCACTTTATTATCCTATAGATACAAACAACATTGGTGCTGACAGACGTTCCCTTTATGATGTTTTGGTGAAAAATATCAAAAATGGAAAAATTGAAAACGTTTACGCAGATTCATATTTTACTGAAAAACGTACCTTACAGGATATTGAAGCATCGTTGGTTTATAGCGATACTACAGATTTAGGTATTGAACAGTACAACGCTGAAGGGGTTGTTGATCCTCAGTATGTCCGTCGTTTTTCATTGGATGCAGGTGATATTGAAGAGTGGCACATTAGAGGCTATTGGTATCTAGACAAACGCCAAGGCGAACTTAAATACCGTATGTTGGGAATTTGTCCAGTAGCGAATGAAGCTCGCTCCAAAGCATTTCCTGAAGATGGTATCGATTCTAAAGTGGAGCTTTTTTGGGTATGGTTCCCAGGAGCGCGTGAAGTACTGCACGAAGCAAAAGCATTCAATAGAAAAAATACATCGCAGCCTATTTCATACGATCACTTGTTAAATTCACGACGTTTTAATGCCGTAATTTATAAAGAAGACAACGTACAGGGTGATAGAGATGTGAAAGATTACATCAATGATAATGCTCTGATGCAATTGCTGGAATCTGAAAGGATCAAAGAACAAATACGAAACATAGAAATTGATTTGTGGAATTATTAATTGATTAATATACCCATAATTTGAAGAAAGCCCTTCAAGTTCCATTTTGCGGAAACTGAAGGGTTTTTTATATCTTAAGGATGGTTGAAAAAGAGTACATAATTGTAGGACTCGGAATTGCTGGAATATGTTTGTGCGAACAACTAAGCAAGCACAATAAAAGCTTTTTAGCGATCGATAGCGGCGTAAAGGGCTCAACTGCAAAATCTGGCGGGGTTTTTAACCCCACAGTGCTTAAGCGCTTTACAGCAGCTTGGAATGCCTCGGGCTTTTCCCCAGTGGCCGTTACTTTTTATAAAAACCTATCAGGGAAGCTTGGAAAAGATTTTTTTGTTGAAACTCCAATATTTAGAATTTTTAAAAGCGTTGAAGAGCAAAACAACTGGTCTGTTGCAAGTGATAAAAATGAGCTTCGGCAGTTTCTTTCTTCTGAGTTTTTAAAGAATAAAAACCCATCCGTTGATGCTCCATTCGGTTTCGGAAAGGTTTTGGGAACAGCCCAGATACAAATCGATATTTTACTTTCAGAATATCGAAATTTTCTTTTTAAAACAAACAATTTGGTTGCTGAAGTCTTTCAATACAAAGACGTGGTGCAAAAAGAAAACGGAGTTATTTATAAAAATATTTCAGCAAAAAAAATCATCTTCACCGAAGGCGCAAAAGCGATTGAGAATCCCTTTTTTCCAAAGCAGACTTTAATTGGGAACAAAGGCGAATATATTATTATTCACGCCCCTGAACTTAAAATGGAAACGCTTTTAAAAGGTCCCGTATATGTTATTCCTTTGGGAAAAGATCACTATAAAGTTGGTGCAACCTACAGTCGTGATGATTATAGTCTTGATCCTACTGAGGAAGCGAAAGAAGAAATACTATCAAAATTAAAATCCTTTATTAATTGTCCTT
Organism: Aequorivita sp.; assembly: GCA_002715485.1. Classification (GTDB taxonomy): domain Bacteria; phylum Bacteroidota; class Bacteroidia; order Flavobacteriales; family Flavobacteriaceae; genus Aequorivita. The sequence continues at coordinate 12,791 of PAZL01000051.1, forward strand.
TTGACCTAATTATGCAAACTGCCGGCATAAGGCCCACTACCAAAGACCACAGGCCTTTATTGGGAAATTTAAATGAAAGTCCAAACTTGGTTTTCTTTAACGGTTTGGGCTCCCGCGGTTTTTTGATGGCTCCGTTGCTTTCGGAAATTCTTTTTAATTATTTGGAAAAAGAAACACCGCTACCGAAAGAAATTGATATTAAAAGAATGTTATAAAAGCCTTGAATTATGCTTCGGCCTTACTTTTGTCGTATTTCATAAAAAAGTTGATCCAGATATTTCGCGATACCCTTAAAATGAGCGGAAGCATAACAATCAATGTTCCAATTATCGCCAAAAAGGTATAATTTCTGTCTAGACCAATAAAAAAGTATGCAATAATGAAGGTAGCTACCGCTATGGCTACTCCCACGGCATAGCTCACGTACATTGCTCCGTAAAAGAACGAAGGCTCAATTTTAAATTTGGTATTGCAATGGCTGCAACGTTCGTGCATTTTTAAGGCTTTTGAGAATTTGTAGGGGTTGCGCTCCACGTACATTTCGCCTTTATGGCAGACAGGGCAAGTTCCCGTAAAAATACTGTAGAGTTTGGAGCCTTTAAGGAATTGCATAATCGGTTTTTTTAGCAATGCAAAATTAAGCATCTTTGCAGAAATTTTAGCGCTTTATAATGGTCAATATCCACAATTTATCGGTTTCCTTTCAAGGCGACTATTTGTTTGAGAAAATTACCTTTCAATTAAAACCCGGAGACAGGGTGGGTTTGGTAGGCAAAAATGGCGCAGGCAAATCAACGCTTCTAAAAATAATTGCTGGCGAACAGGAATATGACAGTGGACAAATAGCGACTGATAAGGAAATATCCATTGGTTTTTTAAAACAGGATATTGATTTTGAAAAGGGAAGAACTGTTTTGGAGGAGTCTTACGAAGCTTTCACGGAAATTAAAAAACTTGAAAAGCAGCTTGCTGAAATCAATAAACAATTAGCCGAGCGCACCGATTATGAAAGTGATGGTTACCATCAATTAATGGTTGATTTAAATGAGGTGCAACATCAATATGAAATCCACGGCGGTTACAATTACCAGGGCGAAACCGAACGGATTTTGCAAGGTTTGGGCTTTCAACGCGAAGATTTTACAAAGTTAACCGAAACTTTTTCCGGCGGGTGGCGCATGCGGATTGAACTGGCTAAACTTCTGCTTCAAAACAACGACATTCTTTTGCTGGATGAGCCCACAAACCACTTGGATATTGAATCTATTCTTTGGTTGGAAGAATTCTTAAAAGGATATGCAGGTGCTGTTGTAATCGTTTCGCACGATAAAATGTTTTTGGATAACGTTACAAATAGAACGATTGAAATTTCCCTCGGCAAGATTTACGATTTCAACAAGCCTTACACCCAATATCTAATTCTTCGGAATGAACTGCGCGAGCAACAATTGGCTTCGCAAAAAAATCAGCAAAAGCAGATTGAGCAGACTGAAAAATTGATTGATAAATTCCGTGCAAAGGCAAGTAAAGCTACAATGGCACAGTCGCTCATAAAAAAGTTGGACAAGATTGACCGTATTGAAGTAGATGAAGACGATAACAGTGTTATGACGCTGCGTTTTCCCGTTTCAATTACACCGGGCAAAGTAGTTATTGAAGCCAAAAATATTTCAAAAAGCTATGGCGAAAAAAATGTTTTGAATGGCGTGGACCTTTTGGTAGATCGCGACAGCAAAATTGCTTTTGTTGGTCAAAACGGTCAAGGGAAATCTACTTTGGCAAAAATAATAGTAGGTGAAATTGAGTACGGCGGAAAACTCACATTGGGCCATAATGTACAAATAGGTTATTTTGCCCAAAACCAAGCTGATTACCTGGACGGAAGCAAAACGGTACTCGATACGATGATTGATGCCGCAAATGAAAAAAACCGTAGCCGCGTCCGTGATATTTTGGGGTCTTTCCTTTTCCGTGGAGATGAGGTTGAAAAATTTGTACGTGTGCTAAGTGGGGGCGAAAGAAACCGTTTGGCTCTGGCAAAATTGCTTTTGCAGCCGTTCAATGTTTTGGTGATGGATGAGCCCACAAACCACCTCGATATAAAGTCTAAAAACGTATTGAAAGATGCGCTGAAAAGTTTTGAAGGAACATTGCTTTTGGTTTCCCACGACCGTGATTTTCTGCAAGGATTAACCAATAAGGTTTACGAATTTAAAGATCATCACATCAAAGAATATTTGGGTGATATTGATTATTTCCTTGAACAGCGCAACCTTCAAAACCTTCGTGAAGCTGAAAAAAAGACGGTTGTTTCAGAAGTAAAAGAAAAGAGAAGCGCCGGCGAGGAATATGAAATTCAGAAAAAACTGAAATCGGTAAAAAATAAATTAAGCAATGTAGAATCGGCAATTTCTTCTTTAGAAAAAGAGATTGCAACTATTGACACCGAACTTCTTATAAATTATGAGGAAACCATTGCAAAGCCCCATTTTTTTGACAAGTACCAAGAAAAGAAAAAGAAATTGAAAAAGCTGATGGAAGAGTGGGAAGTGCTTCAAGAAACAGTGGAAACCCTATCCTAAAAACAGGAAAAATCCTGTAATTTCTTTCGAATATTTATCTTAACTTGTTCTTTTTAAATAGGTTAAAATAAATCGTGGGGATTATGGAAAACGAAAACACTTTCAAGCTTTGTATTACAATGGCAGGTGCGGTATCTGCCGGGGCATATACTGCTGGGGTTTTGGATTATTTAATTGAAACACTCGACCTTTGGGAAAAGGCCAAGGAGAAAAATCGAAAACTTGGAGTTGCACATCCAGATTATGATCACACCATCCCGATGCATCAAGTGGAGATTGATGTAATAAGCGGTTCATCGGCAGGCGGTATTTCAGGGTCGCTGACTTTTATGGCATTGGCTGACAAAAATTTCAAAAGCTTCAACAAAGACAATCCCACAGGAACCAATAACATTTTTTACAAAAGTTGGGTAGATATGGGCAATACTGCTGAAAACAGTACGGTTGATAAACTACTTAACAATAGTGATTTAAAGGAATATGGCGAAGTACGCTCTTTACTTAACACCCAAGCAATAGACGTAATTGCCGACGAAGCTCTGGCTGTACGCGAACAGCGTGAAATTCCCAAATATGCCTCAGACAGTCTGGACGTGATTTTGACGACTACCAATTTACGAGGCATTAATTTTATGGTAAATTTTGATGCAAGGGGCCGCGATACTTCTAAAGGTACGGTGATCACAAATCACGGAGGTTTTTTCAGGTATAAGCTAAAAAATGATAAATTCCCTACCGGAATACCCGAAAATGAAGACGAACTGTACTATGTGCTCGATCTTTCAAACGAAACGCATCTTCAATATTTAAAGGATGCCACCTTGAGTACTGCAGCCTTTCCAATTGGTTTAAAATCGCGGGAGGTTTCTATTTCTGCTGAATATATAAAACGTTATCCGAAATATTTGTTCAATAAATCAAAAGGCATCGAACCGCTTTTGCCCGAAGGCGCTATTTATAAATTCAACTCTGTGGATGGGGGCGTTATTAATAACGAACCTTACGGAATTGGACTGAAAGTTTTGCGGGAAAAGAACCCCAAGAGTGTTGAAGCTTGCAAGTATGGAGTAATAATGATAGATCCGTTTCCCAATAAAGATCATGACGTAGCTGAAAGCGGGAGCGGGATAATGAGCATAGCCGGCGGTCTTTTGAAAGCGCTTCGCAATCAAGTAATGTTCAACCAAGATGGAATTTTGGACGCACTGGATATGACAGATAGAACTAAATTTTTGATTGAACCTATTCGCAAAATTGAAAAGGATGGGAAGTGGGTTCGCCCCAAAAATGATTTGGCTGCTGCACCAATTGGTGGATTTGCCGGGTTTTTGAGCCGAGATTTTCGGGAACATGATTTTCAATTGGGCAGAAAAAATTGTCAGGTTTTCTTACGGTACTATTTTGCGGTAGCTTCCGAAGATATTGAAAAGCGTTTGAGTATTGTGCCCAATAGTGCTATTAAGGATAGGTATCAATTTTCGGTGCCAGCAATGGACCCGAACGGAGAAAAATTCTTTCCAATTATACCCGATATGCGCGTATTGCGAAATTTTGACAACCAGGTAGATAAAATAAACTATGGTAAGGATGCCGAAATTCAGGATTTGCCGTACCCTAAATTATCTTTTTCGGATTTTGAAAGCCGTTACAAATCTAAAATCAAGGATAGAATTGGTTTGATAGTGAAACACTTGCTGAAAAATAAATTTCTTTCTTTTTTAGCCAATTTCTTTTATGCAAAAAATGCTGGGTATAAATTTGTAAAAGAGGCATTGGAAAAGGAACTTGGAGAAAATGACCTCTTAAAATAACGGTATGATCGAATACTTTTTTCAATGTCCCCATTGTTGGGAAGAGATTTCAATGTTGCTTGATACTTCCATTCGGCATCAAAAATATATTGAAGACTGCGAAATTTGTTGCAATCCTATTGAACTTGATGTAACATTTCAAGATGGCGAAATTATTGGCTTTTCAGCGAACAGTATTGGTCAGTAAGTTTTAATTTTATAAATTTATAGGGACAAACCCGACATACATTCTCTATGATCTCCTCCTTTACGCTCGCAGATAATATTATTGGTTTTATTGTTGATGGCCCGTATGATGATAGATCTGTAGAAAAAATTCAAATAGAAGTAAACAATAAACTTGAAATGTATGATAGTGTGAGTTTGTATATAGAAGATACTATAAATGCAGATATATCGCTTAAGGCAATTATCAAAAGTTTACCTTTTAAAATTAAAACTGGAAATCGGTTTGATAGAGTGGCTGTGGTTACAGACCGAAAATGGTTGCAGATTGTAAGTACGCTCGAAAAGCTTTTTTTTAATGCCGAGCTCCGAATTTTTCCTACGCAACAGAGACTGGACGCTATCCAGTGGATCAGTCACTAAGTTTTGTTTAAATTAAAATTTTAATAAGAGCCTCCTTAACGTTTATCCACAAAAAATTAAAGACAGATTTAGATTTGTTGCGAGTGGCATCTGCTTTTCCTTCTTTATAATACTCATCCTTTTTTTCGCTATTTTTTGAGATAAAAATATTAGCAATCGTAGAGAGAAACTTATTCTTGTCTTTACCGTCCTTTTGCAACAAAGTTACCTTAAAATCTGAATAACTTATTTTCATGTCTATTGTTGAGGTGGTGTTATTTCCATCAATTGTAAAATAAGTTTTGTTGGTATTGCCTTCAAGCATTACTTTTAAATTGGGTTCGGTAAAACTGTTTAATCTTCCAGCAGCAAGCTGGCCCACTTCAGCACTAAATTGAAACCGATCTTGTTTGTCTTGAACATCAAAACTCCAGTTTACAGAAATTGGGGTTTTCTCCATAAAATGGGCGTCTATTTCTATTTTTGTTTTGGTAGGACTTTTATAAGTGTTGCTAACGTTCGCCATTGTAGCATTTAAGTTTTCAAAATTGATAGATCCGCCCATATTTTCTGTATTTTGGCGCTCTTCATATTTAATTTTTCCGTTCGATATTTGTAAAGAATCTACCGTTAAATCAAATGGCAAGTTTCGAAGCATTTTACTATATAAAGGTTTTGACTCCTCATTGTCAGTCACTAGTTTATCCCGGTATATCTCTAAGGAAGGAGTTGTCAATGAGACCATGTCACTCTCCGCAAAAAAACGATTGTTCTTAAAGCCGAAATCAATAGATTTAATCGAAAGTGATTCCACGGCCAAGTTATAATGATCTCGCTCTTTGGAAATCAATTTTGAGAGTTCTCTTTTTGAATATTTTGTTTTTAAGGTTAAATCTTTGAAGACAGCAGTTCGATTTTCTATTATAAAGCCTTTGGCAGTTAGGTTTTCATAAGGCCCAACTTTTACAAAAACCGTATCGCTTTTGGCTTTATAGGTTTTGTATTCAATGGGTATTTTTTTGGTAATGGTATTCTTGTCGATTTTTATTCCGTCAAGTTCAACAGAAAGCCCTTTTGTATAGAGTTTTGTCGAATCTTTTCCTTTTTCAAAGATGGCCAATCTGGTATTGTTGATTTTTAAGTTTTCTATAATAATTGGCTTGTAGATTGAAATAAAACTGTTCCCGTGGGAATCCTCATTTTTTTCTATTCGGTTTTCGTAATAAGCTATTGTGGGATTTTCCAGTGAAATATTTTCTATATTAATTTCGTCATTAAATAAATAATCCCAGTAACTTATATCAGAAATTTTAAGTTTCTCCACATTAACGAATGTGTGCTCTTGGTTATTTCTCTTGTTCTTTATAATCAGAGAAGCATTAGTGATAGAAAGAGAGCCGCCAAAAGTTTCAACTGTGATATCGTCATAGGATCGAATCATGTTCTCTGGCAATCGTGTTTTTATAAAATCTTCAAGCTTGTTTTTCAAGATTATATTTATAGAAACAGTACCGATAATGAATACCGCTCCCAAAGCGAGAATAATGTAAACGATTTTTTTAAAGTTCTTTTCCATTATTTAAATATAAGCAAAGTAAGGATGTAAAAATGGATGATCCTTTATTTTTGAAAAATTTAGCGTTTCTTCATTGTGAACTCTAAAAAGCTTTGTATCTTTGCCGTCCATATCGCGGGATAGAGCAGTAGGTAGCTCGTCGGGCTCATAACCCGAAGGTCACAGGTTCGAGTCCTGTTCCCGCTACTAAAAAACGCATCATCTACTTTAGATGATGCGTTTTTTTAATTGATATTTTTAAAAATCATTTCTGCGACAAATTTGCCAATACATTTTCCAGATTTTTCAATGTTGCATTAAACCCTTCTTTAAAGCCCATTTCAATCATCTTCTCTAAGCGCGCTAGAGATTCATTGTAAATAGTAATATTCACCTTGGTTATGCCGTTTGCTTCGCTGAAATTATAATCCCATTCAGAGCCAGTTGCTTCCGAATTTCCATCTTTGTCTGCAAAAGCATTGAACATTTTAAAATTGGTTTTTGGGCTAACGGAAATAAATTTCTGAAGTACCCAGTTCTCATTGCCTTCAGGGCTTACCATGGCGTAAAGTCTTTTTCCGCCAACTTCAAAATTTATATACTTTGTTTTTGCTTTATACGGCGCGGGAGCGTTCCATTGGTCTAGAATCTCTGCTTTGGTAAAAGCATCCCATACAAGTGAAAGATCGGCAGCAAATTCTCTGGTTATGTATACCGTTTTTGCTGCTTTATCAACGGTAAAATCAAATAACAAATTGTTGTTCATTTTTTCTGGGTTTTAAGTTTTGTTAATACTTCGTCGAGTTGATTAAACTGGTTTTTCCAAATCTTTCTGTATTGTTCAAGCCATTTATCAATTTCTTTCATTTTTTCAATTTCAAGCGAGTAATAAATTTCCCTCCCTTGTTGTTCCTGTTTTACCAATTCACATTCGGTAAGAATGCGAAGGTGTTTTGAAATCGCTTGCCTGCTAGTGTTGAAATTTTCTGCAATTGCGTTCGGGGTCATTGCCTGTAATGCAATTAAGGCAATGATAGCCCGTCTTGTAGGGTCTGCAATTGCTTGGAAAATATCTCTCCTCATTTTTATATTGGTTTAATTTATGAAACTGTTCGGTTGCAAATATACGCAACTATTTGGTTTCGCAATTTATTTTTTAAATTTTTTTGGAATTTTGAGTAATGAATTTATAGTATTTAAAATTTTGAAGACATTTGTGAGGTTAAAATCGCTTTCTGTTTTATTAATTTGAAGCGGTTCATAATTGGTCAATTTAACACCATTTTTACATCTGGTTTACTACCTTCGCATCGCTTCTTTAAAAGTTTAATAAATAGAAATGCCAATTAAAATTTTATAAACAAAATGAAGATGTATAAGGCATTCCATCTTCCAATTTTTTTAAATATTTTTTACAGATGAAATATTTCAAAAGCAGCACCCTTCTATCGCTGTTCCTTTTAATCTTCTCGTCAGCATTAAATGCTCAGGAAGTAAAACCAGACAACCAACACCTTTTTGACAATTTCTCTTACAGGCAAGGCAATGTTTACCGTACCGCCTCGGGAAAACCTGGGCCCGAGTACTGGCAGAATTCTGCAGACTACAATCTGGAAGCAACATTGGATGATAACACCCACACGGTTTCTGGAAACGTAACAATTCATTACACAAATAAGAGCCCCGAAACCTTGGATTTTATTTGGCTCTATCTGGAACAAAATCGTTTTACTGAAAACTCCCGTGGAACCTTAACGACTCCGGTTCAGGGAAACCGATATAATGGCGATGTGGAAGGCGGTTTTGAGATAAAAGATGTTATCGCAAAAACAAAAACGGGCAATTCTTCAAAATATATTATTACCGATACACGCATGCAACTTTGGCTCGATAAACCATTGGCGGCAAAAGGCGGAGAAGTTGAAATAAAAATGGATTTTAACTTTAAGGTTCCAGTTGAGGGAATGGATAGAATGGGGCGACTTGGTGTAAAAGATGGAACCATTTACGCCATTGCGCAATGGTATCCTCGGGTTGCGGTATTTGATGATGTAGTAGGCTGGAATACCGATCCGTATTTGGGTGCAGGTGAATTTTACTGCGAGTACGGTAATTACGATGTAAAAATTACCGCCCCTGCAGACCAGACCGTAGTTTGTTCTGGTGTATTGCAAAATCCAAAGGAAGTACTTACCCAAGAACAGCAGAAGCGTTGGACACAAGCTGAAAAAAGTGACAAAACCGTTTATATTATAAAACCGGATGAGGTTGGAAAACCAATTGCTCACGCAAAAAACGGAGGTACGCTCACGTGGCATTATAAAATGGAGAATACACGCGATGTGGCTTGGGCAGCTTCCAAAGCCTTTATTTGGGACGCAGCACGTATGGATCTTGGCAATGGCAAAACAGGATTAGCGCAATCAGTTTATCCAAAGGAAAGCGATGGCAAAACGGCTTGGTCGCGTTCCACGGAATTCACAAAAGCTTCGGTAGAGTTTTATTCAAAAACATATTTCCCTTACCCATATCACAATGCGATAAATGTTGCGGCTAGCGTAGGTGGTATGGAATATCCTGGAGTAAGTTTTTGCCATTACCAAAGCAGGGATGCTGATCTTTGGGATGTAACAGATCACGAGTTTGGCCACAATTGGTTTCCGATGATTGTGGGCAGTAATGAACGCCGATATCCTTGGATGGACGAAGGTTTTAATACCTTTATAAACCATTATAGCACTCAAGCCTTTAACAATGGTGAGTTTCCAACAACTACCGATAAACCGAAAAATTTGGTGCGTTATTTAACTTACGAAAATCGCGAGGGCATTGATACCTATCCCGATGTGGCAAATGCAATGAACTTGGCCTATACAGCTTACTATAAACCGGCTGCAGGGCTATATTTGCTTCGCGAGTATATTCTGGGAGAAGAACGTTTTGACAATGCCTTTAAAAGTTACATTCATACTTGGGCTTTCAAACATCCACAGCCAAATGACTTTTTCAACCATATGGAAAACGTTGCAGGCGAAGATCTTTCTTGGTTTTGGAAAGGCTGGTTTTATGGCAATGGAAATATTGATTTAGGTATTTCTGAAGTAAAACCGTTTAATGGCAATTATCTTATTACAGTTGAAAATGATGGTCAGATCCCAATGCCAGTGCAGCTTCAAGTTATTTATGATGACAATTCAAATGAGGAAATTTTGCTTCCCGTTGAAATATGGCAGCGCGGCAATAGCTGGACGCACCTATTGAAAACCACCAAGCAAATAAAACGCGTGGTATTGGACCCAAATAAAATGTTGCCTGACGTAAATGTTTTAAACGATACTTGGAATAAACTTTAAAAATCCCGACACACAAAAAATGCTTCCAAATTTTAAACCTTGGAAGCATTTTTTTTTAACTAAAAGTTAATTAACCTAACAACCGCCCAAATGGACTTCTGGATATTTGCTTACGTCAATGGTGGCTTCTTTACTTTTTTGTACTAATTCAATGGCTTCATCTGTGCTGTATTTATGGGGGCCGATATAAAAAGTAGCTCCGCGTTTCCCCAATTCCTTTACATATTCCACGGGATCCGGATTGTGGGCGGGAGGCGCCTGCGGAACCATGTATAAGTTTCCGTTTTCTGCTGAAGGTGTTTTTTGGTAATCTTTGATTACCACCTTGCTTTTGTCAAAAGGTTCTTGGTACAAATGAACTATATTTTCCTCTTTACTAATATACATTCCTAAGTTTTTGTTTTTATCAAGTAACTCATTCGCTTTTTCAAAAGTGATGCGTTCTCCCTTATAGTAATAATTTGCTTCAATGAATTTTTTATTGTCTTCTGCTCTAGAATATTTTTGTGACGGATTGCATTCGGGAAAGGGTTGCGCTTCTGCTCGTTGCGCAAGCGTCATTTTTCGGTAAATGGTTTCCAAGATTTTTAAATCTTCCAATGGAATTTTTCGGTTTTCAATAGCAACCGCATTGTATTTTTTTGCCAGTTTGTTGTACTCGGCAATTTCGGTTTTGGTGGCTTTTTTATTTTTTGATTTATTATAATTATGTAAAGGCTCTAGAATTTTACCCGAATAATTTTCTGGAATTGTATTTCCATCAGCGGTTACACAAAAGCTCAAACCATCTGTAAGATTTTTTTCTAACAGTTTAAGAATGATATGTTGCCCAAATGATACGCTTATTTTTGATGAGGTACTGATTGAAGTTCTTTCATAATTTTTTTCTGTAATTTTTTCATCAAATATTTCCAACGGAATTTCTTCATTGTCAATATATATATTTTCATTCCCATCAATAGTTATCTCTAAAACTTCTGAAACTTCCGAAGAATTGTTTGCTTCGCCCTTCAATTCATTTATTACATGAGTTGTACTAAACCCATAAATCAATATGGAAAGCAAGGGTAAAATCAATAAACTTCGGAGCCAGATGGCTCTTTGGGAGGTATGTGTTTTCATAAGTGTAAATCGTTTTTTGATTGATGAATAATTCAGTGAATGCGCCAGCGATGGCGTAGCTGCATTTGATGAGAATGCGAGTAATATTTTTTGATATTCTGAAATTTTTGCGCCTGTTTTTAAAACAGCACGATCGGCCAAAAATTCGTGGTTCAGCTTGATGCTTTTTTTAATAAAATAGAACAA
>PAZL01000052.1 GCA_002715485.1 Aequorivita sp.
ATTTAAATATGCCCTTAAACCATATTCACCGTCGCCCATTCGTTGTTTCTCAAATTGACGGTCGAAAAGACCAATCCTTTTAAAAATTTGCTTTCGTATTAGAACATTACCTGTATCTATTTGATCTGAAATTCTAAAGTAGGAATAATTCTTCGGGACTTCGGCACCCACGGCTGAAATGGAAATACCAGAGGAAATTTCAGCTTTAAAAAAATCGAGACATTTAAGATGATTGGTAATCCAATCGGGGGCTACCCTACTGTCATCATCAAAAAGGAGAATGTATTCCCCTTTTGAAATCTCAATGGCGTGGTTTCTAGCAAGCCAAAGCGCACGTTCGGTTTGGTGAACGAGTTTAATATCCAATTTAAAGTTTTTGTAAAAATCGTTTTGAAAAGGATTGGATTGATCTACGATGATTACCTCAAAATTTTTGTGGTCCTGTTTTTCCAAATCTTCCAGAACATCCTTTAAGTATTCATAACGATTCAGCGTGGGAATAATGATACTCACCAAAGGATTTTGGGAAACCAAAGATGATTGAAAAGAGTCCCATTCTGAATATACAATAGGGTGCAGTTGATAGTTGCTTCTATTTACATCGCTACTTTTTTTCCAAGCAATAAATTCACGGAACGGGTTTTTAAAAGAAAAGAGTCGCAACATCAAAACATAAAAAACCCAAACCGGATGAAAGTATTTCCGTAGAAAACGGTATTCGTCAACCACAGGAATCTTTTCAAAAGAGGTATAGACTTCCGAATTTCCAATATAACCTCTATTGACAGCTTGCCAAGAGAGGTCGTATTCCCTTGCCTTTTCACTTTTAAAATTTGCTTCTGGCTGTAATTGTGCTACAATCTCTTCAGGAAGTTTGTTGTATTTAGGAAAAATAGAGGTTTCGTCATTACGATATAATTGAAAATAATGGGTGGGCTGTATATATTTTAAAAAGCGGAAGAGCATTAATTTGATTTTGGGATACAAAAAATATTTCCTGGAAGCCGGTTTCCGACTTGGAATGTATTCAATTCCATATCTAGAATTTGATATTTATATTGATTAAAAAAATTAAGAATTCTTTTATCCCCATTCGTTTCGACAATAAAGATTGGTTTAAACCTTTCGATTAAATGGGTTGCCCCCATCAGAATATCCAATTCTAGTCCGTCAACATCAATTTTCACTAAATCACAATGTTCTATATCATTTCTCGTAGTAAAGGCATCGAGAGTAACCATTTCAATAATAGTGTTCTGTCTATCTTGTATATTGGAAGGCAGGATATTGGACGTTGTAGAGCTTAGAAACAGTTGGATATCTCCTTCCGTCTTTCCCACAGCGAGATTCTGCAGCTCAATTATAGAATTAAGATTATTGGTTTGGATGGAGTTTATAAAACTGTTAAGGACATTCAAATTAGGCTCAAAAGCTATGACGCTGCCATTTCGGGCAATTGATTGTGCCCATACCAAACTTAAATAACCAAAATTGGCTCCCACATCCAAGACAACTGACTTATTATCTAACTCTTTTTTATTTTTTATAAGAGTAATAGAGTTGCGAAGCAAGGTATTTTCAATCCCGCTTTGTTTCGCTTTTGAAGCTACTTTTAAAGACGCGTAAAATTTAAATGATCCTTGGTATTCCAAATAATTTCGCTTTACCCAAACTGAAGTTTCCCGAAAAGTTCCGTTGGGACGCAAAATTAAATTACGGATTGGTCTTAACATTTGAGACTTTCCAAGAGTTTTTTGAATTCGTCTGGGTATCCACCCATATAATATTTTTACGATTTTACCTATCATTTAAAAAATTCTTAAAAACCCCCCCCATAGTCACCTTCTCCTGCCATAAGTTCCTGTTTACAAGCTGTAAATCTATAAAATCATTCTTAGATAGTGCCTCGTGAAACTCCTTTACTTTTTGTGCTACTTGGGCGCGCTCCTTATAATCCACCCAAACAACGTGCTTTTTCCAATCAATCAAATTATCAAGGGGAAGCGGGGAATCGGTGTTTATAAACACGGGTATCCTGCCCATTGCCAAAGTTTCATAAAAACGGACTGAAAAATTACCTGCCCCCCGTACACATACCACATAATCGGAATCGCGTAAGTTATCATAAAACTCAAGGGTTGTTTGGTGGCTATCCTTATCATGGGTCACTCCCGCACGATATTTTTTTCGGAAGATAAAATTAGTTTTAAGAGTACTGGATTTTTGTAAGTTATTCAAAATTGAAGCCCGTAAATAGGAAGTGGAAAGCAGTTGTTGGGGTTCATTTTTTGATATGCCCAAGTACGCTTTTAAATTTCGCAATACCGTACTTCCTTTTTCTTTTATCGCATTTAGCGATGAAGGGTTTGCTTGCCCGCAAAAACCAAGGACAGGTTTTGAAAGGTAAGGTCGTACAAATACTTCATCAGTTTGATAATATTTTTTTAAGGGGTCGGCAATAAACGACGGAAGGGCATATTCATTTGCCGTATATTTTGATTTATAGCCACTGGGACGAAGGATCATCAAGTTTTCAAAATAGGGTATCCGCACGCCAAAGTCGCCTGCATTGAAAGCTATTACTTTTTTACTTGAGGCAGCACATTCCTCGACGAAAGCAATGGCCAGTTTTTCTTGCTTTGTTTTTACGTAATAATTCCAAGCCATAGTTAAAATAACCACATTGGCCATTTGCAGATGGTCTGTAAAGTCAATGTCCTTCTCGGAAACTCCATAAGTAGCTATACGCTGTGCATCGGTAAATCCCTCTGCTTTGATGAAAGGTTTCAACAATGGAAAAAGCAGCCCGCGATCGGCTTTATTGTAATGGGATTTTGGGTAGTAGAGTTTCAAACTTGGTTAATTGTTTAATTGGGGTTTTGGAACACATCCCCCTAAATCCCCCTTCAAAGGGGGACTTTATTTTTTGTAAAAACTAATAAATTCTGACTGTTGTTTTTCTATGTTGAATTCTTCACTTACACGTTTTTGGGCGTTTTGGGAAATAAGCTGTTTTTCTTCAGTTTGTAGGGCTAATACCATTTCAATTTTCTCTGCCAACAATTCGGGCTTATGATCATCAAACAACCATCCTGTTTTGCCGTTCACGATATTCTCCGGTAAACCTCCTACATTTGATGCAATAGTAAGTTTTCCCATTGCCTGTGCTTCCAAGACGGCATTGCAAAAACCTTCATTAAGACTAGGCTGCACATATATATCGGCACTAGATAAATGTTCCAAGGTGTCCTGATGGGACAATTTTCCACAAAAAACAATTTCTTTTTTTAGTCCTAGCTCATAGACCATAAATTTATAGCGTTCCGTATAATTTTGGTTCCCTTCGCCAATAATATAATATGTGAATTTTAATCCTTTATTCCTTAGCTTATCCATTGCTGCAATAGCCACATCCAAACCTTTTATCCAAGTGAGCCTGGCGATAGTAACTATTTTAATATGCCCATTAGTTGTTTTTATTGATTTAGATACAGACAACTTATCCAATTGTACTGCTGGGGTAATAATGGCGTAAGGTGTATTTTCGGAAAGCCCCATTCCTTTTGCCTTATTCAAAAGATACTGGGATATGCTGTGAACCTTATCCACATATTTCCAAAGCCTTTGATAACAATTGGGGTATTTTACTGGATATATATTTATGTCAAAACCCCGGAAACTAACCGCCATTTTTGCATTTATGGTTTTGGCTACTGTTTCACTGCCTAAGGCCATGGTGGCAAACCCAAAATGTAGCCAATCCAGTTTGGCCTTTAACAGATGTGCATTTAGGTAAATACTTTTAAAAATTTGAAGAATACCCGTACCCTCTTTGTGTTCCAGTTTTATATATCGGATCAGGGCAGGGAAATTTGGTAACAGTAAGAAGAATTCCTTTATAAAATATAAAAGCTGCATCATGGGATTGCGACTAAGCTTTGGTGCTTTTATAACAGGACATAGGGTAAAATCGTTTTTATTAGTTTGACAATATAGGGTGACGCTTATACCGTTCTCTTTTAATCCTTTAATCTTGGAATAAAAAAAGGTTTCGGAATAACCAGGGGGTTGGGAAAGGACAATGCCGATGCGCATAGCTATTTCGATTTCATTAATTTTTTATATAACTTCTGATGAGCTTCTATAAATTTTTTATAATTAAAGTTTGCTTTTACATATTCACGAAGTTCATTTCCCAATTTTTTTCTTTCTGCTTCTGAAAGGATTTTTAAATCAAGAATTTTTTGGGATAATAGTATTTCGTTTCCAGCTTCAAATAAAAGATTTTTAAAATCTTTAAGCACATAATTAATCCCTGAAATATTAGATCCCAAAACTGGAACTGCCATGCACATAGCTTCTACTAAAGCCATTGGCATTCCCTCCTTCCGCCCTTCATTTAAAGTTGGGATAATGTATAAGTCAGAAGCAGTTATATAAGGTCGCACATCAGATTTTTTTCCTAGAAATTCCACTTGTTGCTCCATATTTAAATCCTTGCACAAAGATGCCAAGTAGCTACCATACTCATTTGCATTATCGCCCAATACCGTCAGTTTTATTGCTGCGTCATTAAGCTTTTTAATGGCTTTTATCAAGACTTCCACTCCCTTTACCGGTACCAAATTGGCAACAGTAATTATATTGAATACCTCAACACTATTGGATTTTTCGGGAAAGTGATTAGGATTATAAAAATCAGTATCTATTCCCAACGGGATGAGCCTTTGACATTTTTTCCTTGGAAAATAGCTCCGCATTTCATCATTAATTGTGATAATAAAACTTGCTAGATAACTTCTTATTTTCCAGTGTCTGTTACCCCAGCTCATAGCCTTTTTGGTATAAATCCATTTTACACCTGCCCATCTTGTTGCCAAAGCTTCGGTCCAATCACTGCTCCAATGCCAAGAATGGACAATATCGTATTTATTTTCATTTATGAATTTTCGTATTCGCTTTATTCGTGGCAATAAGGTAAGGTACGGACGGTAGGGTGTAGTGGTTTCAACAATATGGATTGGCACCCCCAAACTTTCAATTTCCTTAAAAAATGCTCCACGATTACTTGAACAGGCTATTTCTACTTCATATAGTCCTTTATCCAATCCTTTTACCAGATCATATAACACTTTACCGCTACCTGCGGTATCAAAATTTGGGATGGTATATAATATCTTTAATTTTGACATATTTAATGCATAGTCAAAACTCCAATTCCATATTTTCGTTGATTTGGATCTTGAATAAATTCTACATATTCATAATCACTCTTAATTTCATTCCATAGTTTATCCACATAACAATCAAGTTTATGATGGTATTCGGTATCCACAATATCGTGAAAGCCTATTAGCCCGCCAGATTTCACCAAGGATTTATACATTTCAAAATCGCTCTTTACGCCATCATATCTGTGATCTCCATCTATAAAGAGAAAATCTATCTTTTCACCATTTAAAACTTTTTTAAGCTTTTCGAGAGTTTCGGAGCTATGTGAATCTCCTAAAATAATTGAAACTTTAGCATTTTTATCATCTGAAACAAAATACTTCATAAAAGGAATTTTCTTTTGAGGAAAGCCTCCTCCATGGATTCCACCGGGCAAATCGATTGATATAAGATGCTTTGGCTTTAAGAAACGAGCCCAAATAAAAAAAGAACCGCCCTTTTTAGTTCCTATTTCCACTACAATTTTAGGACTATGTGATTGTATGTAGGTAGCAAATGATTTAAATTCACTTTCAAACTGATTTAATGATACCCTATCATAATAACCCCGACCCACATAATTTTGAGCAAAATTATAGATACTATCAAAGTCGGTAAACTTAAAGGATTTTTTAAGTTTGTATTTTGAATATTGAAATGCGATAAAGTCGAAAAGATCCCTTTTTTTCATTTAAAACTTATTTTTCAAATAATACTTAATTCTATTTTGCAAATATGGTAACCATCTGGGGTCTTTTGGACTTTGGGGAAAATATCGGAAAAATTTAAAAGGAAAAGCAAAGAGCTTGGCTGCTCCCAATTCCATTAAATTTTGTGTGGTTTTAGCATATTTATAATCTTCTTTTGAAATAATTTCAGGATATTCATAAGCAAAACTCCGCAACAATTCCCTAGTCGCTGCAAACTGTAGTTTTTTATTAGATGTTATGGATGTTCTGTCGTTCCTTCTATCCAAACGAACCAAGACCTCATGTAATCCATAAATTTTTGATACCAATGAAAACCGTAATATATATGTCCAATCAACACTAATGCTTGGATAATGTTTTGTAAAATACAAACCATTGTCAATATGCACGGATTTTCTAAAAATCATACAACTATTTACTACTTTTATTTGATGGCGATAGTTCAATAAAAATAAATCCTTTCCCTCTGGATACTGAGTTCCAGCCACCAAAATTCCAGGAAATTTTGAGCTTACCTTTTCCCCATCCCAAAATTCGGCAATTCCAGACACCAAACCTATGTCCTTTTTAGAATCCAGTATATCTACTTGTAATTGCAAACGATTGGGATAATAATAATCATCCTGCTCTGCCACTGCAATGTATTCTCCTTTGGTATTGGCAACCAAGCGGTTCATTGTAGGTCCCAATCCCAAATTTCTTTCATTCTTTAAAATGAGCATTTTAACAAAAGAATCTTGATAGCTCTTTAGAATTTCTTCAGAACCATCATTAGTACCATCAATACAGGCCACCAATTCAAAATCCTGGAAAGTTTGTTCAACTAGACTTTCCAAGGTTGTTTTCAAAGTTTTCTCACCGTTGTATATTGGTAGTATTACTGATACCTTCATATGCTATTCATTCCGCTGTTTCCACACCGCCAAGGTAAGCAATATACTCAACGGATGCGAATAAGTAACCGAATCCAAAGTTCTAAAGCTATTATAAAAACGCGCCAACAACGGTTTTGAAATAAAGGGGTGCAAGTTGTCGCCAAACAACCATTGCTGTAACTTTTCATCATTGTCCATTCCTAAAAACTGCAACTCCCAATTGCGTTGTATGTATGGTTTTCCCATTTTGCTTCTTACCTCCCGCTTTAACTTATTCGCTATTCTGTATGGTAAATTGTTTGGTGTGGTGTTTTTTTCAAATGTATATAAATTAAAAGGCTTATGATCTTGCCACGTTATTTTAGCCAAGTCGGGATTCTGTTGTTTTATATAGGCAATTTGAAGTTTTCTATCTGCCAGATATTCCTCAGGGACCCTACAGATAAATTCACACATCCTATTGTCGTAATAAGGTAAAGTTATAGGGTGTGCGGCCTCAAACACTAAAAGGTTTACAGACGTCCATCGGGGAGCCCAATACATACTCTTAAAGGCGCGGAGTTTGGCACTTGGATTAGCTATTTTAATATTATATAGCAAAGAAGCAATCCGTTTACGGAAATAACTTTCAAAATCGCCTTCCAAATTCCATTCCTGCCACAGTGCTGTGGCGAGTTCCATTCCCCCTTTTTTAACGATTTTCTTTAGGATAATTTCCAATAAATCATCGTCTTTAGTTCCCTCTGGCGCTCCACGGTCGAACAACACATCACCCCAATGGCCCAAGGAAAAAATACCTTCCATTTTTTTAAGTTCATCCAAAATGGCCAATTGTCTTGGGTGCGTGAACTCGGAATAGCACCCGTTTATGGATGCAAGCGTCTCCAATTTTGGCCAGAGATAACCTTGTTCAATGGTGAATTCCTTAAAATAAAAATTAGAGGCTTTAGCAATTTTTTTACCAATCGCGCTTTCTGAATATCCACCTTTAAAGGAGTAGCTGTAGGCCGTAACCTCTTTTTTTAGCTTTGCCAGAGCAACGGCCTGTGTGCGGCTATCCAAGCCCCCTGAAAGCGGGAGAATTACCTTATTGTCTTTTACCTGTTCAGCGATTATCTGTTCAAAAAGCGAAGTAAATTCTTCCAAAGCAGTTTCAAAGCTGATATCCCTCGGACTGTAATGCCATTGGAACCACGGTTTACTTTCAATTAAAAAACCGTTTTCATCAAGTGTATTTTCGGATGCGGCGGGCAGCACTTTTTTGTTTTTCCAATAGGTATCCGTATCGAGAAAGAAACCTGTGGCAGCAAAGATGCAAATGGCTTTATGATCCAACTCCTGGGGAGCAGCTACCTTTGCGAATTGTTGGTGGGGTGGGATTATTGGGGTTTTGATATTCGACATTTGAATATTTATGTGATTCGTAAAAGTAGTTATTTTTTTAATTGGGAAATAGATTCATTAAACTCCCCGTCCGCCTGGGCGGACACCCCTCTTTGAAAAAGAGGGGAGCTTTTGTTTAGTGCTATAAAATAATTCAGTAAAAATCTTGATTTTAATAATAAAAAAACTTCTCCCTTTTAAAAAGAGGCTGAGCTAAGCGGAGCCGAAGTAGAGAGGTCCGTTAGCGGAAAAAGGGTTCCTTGCCACTTATCTCTAGTTTCTTTAAATTTAAACAACCATTCTCATAATTAAACATTATGAAAAAGCAAATCCATACCCTAAAACATCTAAAGATGTTCCGAAAGGAACTGCGTGAAAACCTTACCCTCGCAGAAGCTTTTTTATGGTCTAAACTTAAAGCAAGAAAATTTGAAGGGAAGCGGTTTACCCGGCAGCATAGTATCGAGAATTTTATTGTGGATTTTTATTGCGCTTCAGAAAAGTTAATTATTGAACTTGATGGACAAGTACATATCAATCCTGAAAAACAGGAATATGACAAACTGAGAACACAACGGTTAAATGAACTGGGATTTACGGTAATACGGTTTGAAAATAGAATGGTATTTGATTTGTTGCCTTCGGTGCTGGCAGAGATTAAAGGGAACTTTAGGAAATGAATTATAATTTGGAAAAAGTTTATCCAACTCCCCGTCCGCCTGGGCGGACACCCCTCTTTGAAAAAAGAGGGGAGCTTTTAGGAAGGGCTTTAATTTTACATCCCCCTAAATCCCCTACTTCGACAAGCTCAGCACTGGCTTCAAAGGGGGACTTTTTTAATCTGAACACCAAATATAGATTAAGTCCAAATCTGACTTCCTCTCTTTAAAGGGAGGGCTGGGGAGGGATGTTCTCAAGGTTTTAAAAAATCAACAACCTCATAATACAACGCGTCCATTTCTTCAATCATCTGTTGTAGGGAATGTTGTTGCTCCACTTTCTTCCGAGCAGCCAATCGTACTTCTTCAATCTTTTGTAATGGCATATTTACAAAAGCTTCAATTGCTTCTGCCATAGTCTGTGGTTCGCGGGTGGGGACAATCCATCCTTCTTTTTCTGTTGAAATCAAATCCACTATCCCTCCACAATGGGTACTAATACCCGGCAAGCCAATAGCCATAGCCTCCACCACCACATTCGGGATACCCTCTTCCAAACTGGGCATCAAAAGCAGGGAAGTTTCCTGCATTAGGCTGAATACTTCCGATTGCGGCTTTCGTTTTTCCAAGTACACATAATTCTTTAACCCAAGATTGTCCACTAAAAACTGTAGCTCCTCATCGCCTGCACCGCCAATAATGGAATATTGGAATGGAACACCTTTCTCCAGCAAAATTTTACAGCTCTGTAAGGCATAATCATAGCCCTTAATCCAATGCGCCCTACCAATAGAGAGTATTTTTAATGGATTGGAACGATTATAGTTTTTTGAAAATGGAATTTCATCCAAATTGAGGCCTGTGTAAATGATATGATCTATCTTCTTTGGAGCGTTCCAAATTCTATTGCCATTGGCTGCAATGGTTTTGGAAACGGAATGAAAGCCAGCTATTTTGGGATACCATTTATTTAAATATTCAAAATTTGCTTCATCAACAAAAGGACGGACGTTGCTATGAAATCCACGTTGGCTCAAAACAACCGGTATTTTTTGTTCCATAAGAACTTCTTCAAACCACGGAATTACGGAGGGCCATTGTAAATGAATAATATCAGGATTTATGTTATGTAGTACAAGGTTTAGATTCTCTTGTTGCAATTCTTGTTTTTTCCCTTTCAATAGTTTCTTAAAAGCGGAAATGATATTCTTCAAATTTCCAGCAAGCAACCGCAACTTTAAAGTTGTAATTACAAAATTGAATTTGCTTTGGTTACTTCCCAAGGAGACATAGTGTACCCCAGCAATAGGCGTTGCCAGTTTTTCGTTGAACCCCAAAATAAAAACCTCATGCTTTAAAACCAGTCCCTTTACCAAACGATTGATAAATGGCGTGGTCTTAAAACTACCATCGAAGATTATTATTTTTAAAGATTTAGACATCCCATTTTTCAATTTAGTTTTTTATAAAACCCTTGCACATCCTTTGCTATATTTGACCATTCGAGCTCTAACGCTTTTTTTCGGGAAGTCTTACCTATTGCTTCCAAACGTGACTCATCTTGTAATAATGCTACAGTTTCATCAATAAATTTCCCAACATTTCCACTTTCACATAAAACATTTGAAGTGTCCTTCAAATAGATTTCATTCCCTCCTACCTTACTGGTAATAATGGGAAGACCACAGGCCATCGCCTCCAGCAGCGAATTGCAGGCAGTACTATCCAACATAGGTAAGTATAGCAATGATGCCTCTTGGTAATGCAGGCGCAACTGTTCATCTTTTACACCCGCCAAAATATTTACACAGCTATGGGGAAGTATTTTATCTTTATAAGCCGGATGAATAACTACATTTACTTTTAAATCCTTTACTTTCTCAGCAAGCGTTGGAACCGTTTTATTAAAAGTCTCAAAATCACGCAAATGCTGCCCCACGAATAATAAGGTATTCCTTTTCTTATTATAAATATCCGGGACAAAAAATTGTGTATCTACTCCGTGTGGTATATACGCTATATCATCAATCTGCAACCAATCCTTTAAAAAATCCACTTGATTTATACCTACGGCAATGGCTGCATCCAATTTTTGTAAAGCTACCGGATTGGGGATGGTCTGCTTTAAGATCTCTGGCGGTTTGTGAAAGGTGGCACAAAATTTTGTGTTGGGAAAGCTTCTTTTAAAAAAACCCAAATGACGTATATCCCGTTCTCCATTTAAAAAGTGGACTACGTTATTTTGGCCCTTGTTTTCTATAAGCAGTTGGTATAATTCAATCGCTTTTAAGGTACTTCCTGTAGTATAATTGCCCTTGGCTTGGGTTTGAAATCCCGCAAAAATTTTAGCAAGGCGATATGGAAATTTGGCAGTGCCGTAAATAACTTTAGCATCGATATAATCCATCAATCTGCCATAGCCTGAGTTATTGGCATGGTGCGAAGAACGATGGTGGACTAAGTAAACATTCACGACTAAACTAGGGGTTTCTTTAACATAAGCTCCAAGATACGTTTTACATTTTGAACGGGATGTACATGGGTTTCAAAATAGGTTCTTGCATTTTTTGATAGATGTGCTGCTAATTGCTGATCCTTCAAAACCATCTCTATTTTTTTAATAAGCTCATCGTCGGTATTAAAATAGAGTAGCTCTTTTCCTTCCACAAGCGGAGCTGGCAATTCTGTGGTAAGTGGTTCAGCGATTATCACCTTCGCTTGTGAAAGATATTCAGCCATTTTCCATGCTGGCGAATTTGCCAAGCCTCTTGTATAGATAACTATTTTTGCCTTTTTCATAGCATCCAAATATTTTTCTGGAGCAGAAGGAACATTGGTAAGGGCGTCGCTATACTTTTCATTTGCTACTTTTGAAGGCACAAAACCACCCATAAATTTGTTGGGGAAATGATGTCGCAATAATTTTATTAAATGGTAACGCTGCTGGTGGATTTGTTTTACATCTTCATCGTTCTCGTGGAGAAAACAACGGGTTTGAAACATAATACTTTCCTCTATGGGGCTTTCGTAACTTTCAAAGCGACCAATGTTACGGGAGGTGTTTATAAATTGCCAATGCTTTTGTTGGGCTTTATAGGTTTTCATTAGTCGCTTTATAAAATACCTATCCCATTTACTATTTAAACGTAGGTTCGTTACGAAAAGACCGAGTAAAAATTTGGGGCTACCGTGTTTGAATTGAGAATGGTTTCCGAATGTAATTCCCAATTTTTGAATTTTTGCTTTTGAGTCCTTTTGTGCCGTAACCACCAGTTCATTTTCAAAATTTCGTTTAAAATAATAATCACAATTCATTAAAGCGGCCTTCGAAAAATGTTCGGCAAAATCATATAAATCTGTAGCAAATAATATTTTTTTATTGGAAGGCCTATCAATCAAGGTATAGAAAGATGTTTTGGGATGCGGACGGGAAGTTGTAGTGATATTCCCTTGCTTATCTACGGAAAGTGCGCCTTTGTTCTTTTTTAGGTATAACTGCACCTTAACCCTTATAAGCCCGATTTTTTCAAGCTCGAAGAGGCCTGTTTGAATATAGGAGGAATGATTGAGTTCCTGTGGGGTGTGGATGATAACGGTACAGGCTGGCTTCATTTTACAAATTAACAAAAACTTACTCAATAGATGTTCGCAAAGCTTCTTCCGTTTTTTTAAGGCTCCATTTTTCTTCTACTGATTTTCGTGCTTGAATTGAAAGTTGTTGCTGCTTGCCTAAGGATTTAAAATGTTTTAAAATATCTTGTGCATACTCAGCTCTAGAAGTCAAAATTCCATTAATGTTATTTTCAACAATTTCATCAGGGCCTCCCGACCCTTTAATGGCTGCCACGGGAGTCCCACAGGCCATTGCCTCTACCATTACCATCCCAAAGGACTCATGAGTACTGGGCAATAATAAAAGATTGGCTTTTTGGTAATAAGGAATTAATTGTACCTGTTCAACACTTCCTATGAACTTTAAGTGTTCTACAATTTGCAATTTAATTGCCAATTGTTTTAATTCAGAAAAATAAGTTTCATCACTTATAGGTCCCACAATAGTCAGATTCACAGGCTTATCTTGCTTCTCTATAAGATAGTGTAGTGTATTTAGACAAAGCTCAATTTGTTTCAATCGTGAAATGCGGCCTACAAAAAGCAACTCAATAGTACTGGATGGCTTTTCTTTTGGAATAAAAACAGCAGTATCAATCCCCAAGGGCATTACACGAATATTTAGGTCTTTAAAAACACTGTTTTGTAACAATGCTCTCTTTTGGATTTCTGTGTGAACTATTAAATGATGTGCTTTTTGATAGTATTTTTTGGCCGTAAGGTCATCAGAAATGTGAATTCCTCCCAACATAGTCACATATGGTTTTTGTTTCTTTACTAACATGTCTGCTAGTTTAAAGCAATAGGCACTGCCATGGCCAGACATATTGATGATGGTTAAATCTGGGGTGTTAAAAAAAGCGTTCCAATAATGAAAAAAGGAATGCTGCTTGCGCCAAGCGTGGCGTTTTTTGAGAACAGGTTTGGATATGGGCCAAAACCTTTTGGTCATTCCATTTATTTTTTTGGAAAAAGGAAAAACACTTCCTGTAAAGTAATCCATGGTAACTTCGTAGCCTTCTCCCTGCAACTTGAGCAATGCTCTTTCATGGGGTTTGCTATGTGAAAAAAAAAGATCGTTTTCACTTAGGCCTATGGATATGGCGGAGAATGGATGGAGAAGCGAAATTTTTTTCAATTATTTTAAATAAATCTTATCTATTTGCATAAATATAACCAAAATAAGATTTGCCATCCCATTTTATGAACGTTTTAAAACCTGAGTTTTCCAACTCCTCTATAATTTCTTCATGACTTAAAATAGAATGATTATCGTGAAATTCTATAGCCATTTTTTTTATTTTTTTTAAGCCATCTTGACCTAATGACTTAATAATTTCTCCTTCTGCTCCTTCACAATCTAATTTCACAAAATCTATTGTATCAATATCTAATTTTTCTGTCATTCTTGACAAAGTAACCGACTTTACATTTAAGCTTCCCTCTGAATAAACAAACTCCTTTTCATTCGAAAGTTTATGCCCTCCTGCAATGTTCCCTTCAATAAGTATTCTATCTTCATTATCTATTCCAACCGCAAACTCAAAACATTCTATGTTTGTTATTTTGTTTTGGCTCACATTGTTTGATAAAACCTTGAAGTTTGTTGGATGGGGTTCAAAGGCATATACCTTTGTCCCCTTAATTATTGAGGCATAGAGTGAAAATATCCCCACATTTGCCCCAATGTCAAAAACGATATCGCCTTCATTTATCTTAACTCCTTCTCTATTGTAAACATTATTCACAAAAATTTCTTTAAAAATACTTAAGGTGTTTTGGTTTGCATTATAAAAAGTAAGCCCGTTTCGTAGGTTCAAGACCTTAACAGATTTACCATTTATGGACCTTTTAAGAATACTATCCCAATTATAAAAATTTTTACGCAACTGTAAAATTTCTTGGATTACACGTTTAATTTTATATAGGGTCATTTTTTGGTTAGATGACATTAGCTAATTATTTAGTAATTGATTTTACTTTTTTATTTATTCTTTTAAGAAGACTCTTCGTTCTATGTTTTCTAATTCTAAAATATTGTTGCACCCAATACCCATTGAAAAAGTTTTTTAAATTATTTAATATGTGAGATAATTCTACATGAGGTTGATAATGAATCACGTTATAGCTGATATAAAACCGTTGGGGATCATCGTCATACTTAACATCAGAATATTTCATTGTCCGCTTCCAATTTATAAAATGCAGATACATTACCTCTTGGCCGGTTTTGGTATTAATTATCTTTCCTTCTTGCCATATCCAGCGATCCAAATAGTATTCTTGATGTGCTTTCCCATTTTTATTGTTCATCAAATAGTCTTGCCACCAAATATTACATTTTAATTGTATTTCTGGGGTTTTTAAATACGCCGTAAATGCTTCCTCGTCAATACGCATCAATTTATTTTGGGATAACATTCCCCTATAATCTGGTATGGATAGATAAAGTGAATTTATAGCATCAGTGTTTCTCAAAATAGTAAAATGCCCTGAAATCGTGTCTTTTCTACTAGAAATTATATCATATTCTGATAAAATAGGTTCAGTTACATATGCCCGAATATCTCCCCAAATGATATCAACATCACAAAATCCCCAAAAATCATAATCGGATATATACTCTTGGAATATTTCGCCATAGGCTGGTCTTACATCACATAGTTTTCTGGGCGATAAAGGAACATCTATTCCTAAAACTGTATTAATTTTAATATTAAGCGATTCCAATGAAATTGGAATAAAGCGAACATTATTGGGGTAATTTTTAGGCAATTCACAATCCGTAATAAACAGCCAATTTACGGTAGGGTTTTTTGCAATGGAGACCAAATGTGCTTCAAACCAGAGTGGCCATTTTCCTATATACGGTACTATGAGAATTATAGACTTCATCATTAAAATTCATAGTTGAATAATTCAATATCCCTTTTATATATAATACCTACCTTGGCTTTTGTCTCTTGGTTATAATAAGCCCTATAGTCTTCCTTTCGTTTGGAGGTATTTGTTTTTTTTAGGGTTCTTTTAATATTTAGTTTATCGGTAATAATTTTAAAATCCTCTTCTATGTTTTCAAACCGCCCAATAAAATCTACAGCAATAGTACCCTTTTCATCTTCCAAAAAACAATATTGATGTTGAAAATGTAGTGAATTGTTGATATTTTCTTCGGTAAGCCATCCTTTTACAAAAGCGTCAAAACTATCAAATTGTTCTAAGTGTTCCTGTGCCCAAACGCGATCTTTCTCAGTAAGTCCCCCATTTTTTAAAAAAAAGAAAGTGGACACTAACCGGTCCCAAGG
The DNA here is from genome assembly GCA_002715485.1 of Aequorivita sp. Lineage (GTDB taxonomy): Bacteria > Bacteroidota > Bacteroidia > Flavobacteriales > Flavobacteriaceae > Aequorivita. Next base: position 15,756 of record PAZL01000052.1, read on the forward strand.
ATTTCTAACAAATGTAAATTTATAATACCTCTTAAAAGTACCAGGTGAAAAGATCTTCTTATAATCCACAATTTTGCGATGGCTTCCTCCTGTATTTCCAAAAAGTGTATAGCATACTGAAAGTCCCGCATTTTTAGGGATATGGACAAAAATGCATTTGTAATAATCCAAAGCGGCTATGGAGGATTGAAAAACAGGGTTTTTAACTTGGGATGGATCGTAAACCTTGTTGCTTCTTTTACGGCGTTGGAAATCTCTCAAAATTACTTCAATTTTAGCTGGCAATAGGTTTACTATGGTTTTTTTAAAATTTCCCATAAAATTTAATTTACTTCTTTGGCTTAATTTCATCAAAACCCCTTCCCGTTAAAACATTATAAATCACAAATAAAAAAAACACTATATATGATTTATGATGCACTTTTCTAAAAAAGTTAAAATGCTGCATTATCATTTGTATTTTTTTTCGTTCTGCTAAGTTTTTATATGTTTTTCTTCCCTGCCTTTCTGCTTTTGCTATAATAAGTGGATTTTCAAAATGTCTTTTCTGTAATATCTTTGAAAGATAAATTAATGATTCTGACTGTTTTGGTGATATTGAAATAGAGTCTGTCGAAATACGATAACAAGTTAGCGCAACATCTAAAAAACAATAGGTAAGTTTTTGTTGAAATATCCTCCCAAAAAATTCAAATTCCTCCCCTTTCCATAAATGCTCATCAAACCGCTCCTCATTTATAATTGCTCTTTTAAGCATCACATCATTGGTAATTACCGGTTTTTTCCCAAGGATAAAATCAATATAAAATTCCGCTGATGTAAAACATTCCGTATTTATAATTTGGGGAGCTTGGAAAATATCACTTTCCGAATGGTCGTCAATAATAACTTCTGCTTCTTTCTTTAAAGCACACTCCAGTTTTACTTTAAGTTTTTCAGGGTGCATCAAATCATCACTATC
>PAZL01000053.1 GCA_002715485.1 Aequorivita sp.
CAAGGCCGTGTAATGGACTTTAAAAATGGTAGTTATTGGATGGCCATTGAGCCTTATGAAAAAAATATTCACTACGTAAATGCCCAAATTACTGCCGATGAAAACGGAATCTTCACTGGAAAAGTGAATCAGGCTAATTACGGCTACATAGCACTAGAAAAAAGGAACAGTATTGATGAAGAAACTCTTCCGGAATACATTAAAAATCAACAAAATGAAAAAGCAGGTATTGAAATAGATAAATACCAAGTTGAAGAAATAAAGGAAATCGATAAGCCTCTTAAAGAAAACTATAATATTACTATAGAACCTGAAAGTGTCGGCGATAAAATAATTATCTATCCTTTTTTCAACAAAACATACCTAAACGAAAATCCCTTCAAAATGAAGGAGCGCAGTTACCCAATGGATTTTGGCTTTCCGTTTTCAAACACCTATTTAGTCTCAATAGATTTAGGCAATACATACGAAGTGGAACAACTGCCCAAAAGCCGAAGCATAAAATTGCCCAACGATGACGGTGAGTGCTCCGTAATCTATGTTGCCGAAGGCAGCAAGATTAATATCCGGTTCAATATGAAACTCAATACCTACCGATTTCCTTCAGATGCTTATCAATCTCTTAAAGAATATTTCGGAACGATAATTACCATTTTAAAAGAAGAATCGATTGTTTTAAAAAAAATATAATTATGACCATCAAAAAAACCTTTACCCTACTCTGTTTCTTTATTTTCGCATTTGCCCATTCACAATTACCACCAATGGTTCCAACCTTTGGAGAGCCTTTGCCTGAAGAATTTTTAATGGACTCCTACGCACCAGATCCCGAAGCTCCAGCAGTAGTATTATACGAGCGTGCCAATAATTTTCTGGATGTTTACGATGGCAAAATTATGATTGCCAAAGAGGTTCATGTAAAAATGAAGGTTTTTGATGCCAAGCGTTTTGAAAACGCAATGATTGAAATTCCTTACTACAGTGAAAAAAATAATAGTGAATTAATAAGAAATATAAAGGTAGTAACCCACAATGGCGGTGTAAAAACATACCTTCCAGAAAACGAAATTTTTAATGTTGATGAATATCCTCGTTACTCTATAAAAAGATTCACATTTCCCAATGTAAAGGATGGTAGTATTTTGGAGTATACCTATCGCAAAGAATCCTATTTCTTTTCAAATTTTGGCAACTGGCAGTTTCAAAGTGACCTTCCTAAAGTATATTCTGAGTTATACACCAAAATACCCGGGAATATGAAATATAACCGTACTCTGTATGGGTCAAAAAGCTTGGACATAAATAATGCAGAAATAGAAAAAAACTGTTTTACGCTACCCGGATATGGCAAAAATGCAGATTGTGAGGCGGCTACATATGGAATGAAAAACGTACCCGCAGCTAAAGAAGAGAACCATATGCTTGCTATAGAAAACTATACTTCAGGAATGGGATATGAATTGATAGAGTTTTTAGATTTTACTGGTGAAAAACATTCCTATTCCAGAAATTGGGATGATGTGGACAACATTTTTAAATATGATAAAGATCTTGGACGCCAACTTAAATTTCCGGGATATTTCAAAGATGCTATCCCAAGTTCAATTATGAACATTCCCGATAAACTTGAAAAAGCAAAAGCGATATATTATTACATCCAAGATCACATGGCTTGGGATGGGAAGTACCGTATTTTTTCAGATGTACGTGTAAAAGAAGCTTTTGAGCGCAAATCTGGAAATAGCTCAGAAATTAACCTAGCTCTTATTAATGCCTTGGAAGCTGCTGGCATTGATTCTAAAATCATGCTTATTGCTACACGTGAGTTCCGTCAACCTACTATGCAGTATCCTGTATTAAGCGATTTTATTTACGCGCTTGTTTATCTCAAAATGGGACAAGAAACATACCTTCTTGATGCTACTGATAAACATACTCCATTCGGTGTACTACCTTTTCGAGACCTTTGTCCACAAGGCCGCGTTATGGACTTTAAAAAAGGTAGCTTTTGGGAGCCTGTTGTTCCTGTAAATAAAAACATGCACTATGTAAATATGCAATTGGCACCAAATGAACAAGGCTTATTTTCAGGAAAAGTGAGCGAAGTTTCGACGGGCTACATTGCTGTCCCAAAAAGAACCGAAAATAATAATAGAAGAAAAGAAGACATCATAAAAAGAAAGCAAAACCAAAATGAAGCTTTAGATATTAGCAACCTACAAATTGAAAACGAAAAAGATTTAGAGCAGCCTTATAAAGAAAATTATGATATTTCCATAAACGAGCAGCCCGTGGGCAACAAGCTTTTTGTATATCCCTTCTTGATGCAAACTTATTTTTCCGAAAATCCATTTTCAAAAGAAACCCGAAAATATCCAATAGATTTCGGCTTTCCGGTTATAAATAATTATTTGGTTTCAATTGACGTGAAAGACCAATATGAAATAGTAAAAGTCCCCGAAAACAAAATATTGAAACTTCCAAATAATGACGGGGAGCTTTCGGTTGTTTACGATGTCTCGGGAAGTAAAGTAAATGTCAGGCTAAGTGCAAAATTGAATACCACAAGTTTCCCTACGGAAGCCTATCCGGCATTGCAACAATTTTTTGAAACCTTGTTGAAAATTCAATCGAAAGAAATAATTGAGTTGAAGAAAATTTAAGCTTTAGACTTCCCTGTTTTTTTCTTGAATTCGACGTATTACAGCAGTGGCTGTTCGGCGGGATACAAATCTGGGCAATTTGGATAGTAGCTTATTAATATTGCCGGGAATGGCCACTATCTTACCTTTTAGCATTGCTTCATAACCATATTCAGCAACAGCTTTTGGGCAAGCGATATTAAATTTTATTTTATTTTCTGAAGCTTTTGAGCCATTGGCCACGACATCCTGAAAACAAGTTTTGGTTTGCCCAGGGCATAGACAGGTAACGGTAACACCCGTATCCTTAAGTTCATTTGCTATGGCCTCTGAAAAAGATAAAATATACGCCTTTGAGGCATAATATAAAGACATTAAAGGCCCAGGCTGAAAAGCAGCAAGTGAAGCCATGTTCAATATTTTTCCATGGCCGCGTCCAACCATTTCGTTTAATATCAATTTTGTTAGATGCGTTGTGGTAATTACATGTAAATTTAGCATTGCTGCTTGACGCTCCCAATTTGTCTCATGAAAAGTCCCATAAATACCAAAACCTGCATTATTTACCAAAACATCTATGCGTTTTCCAGCAATGGCTTGAAATATCTCTTCTGCCACATTTTGCCGGCTTAAATCTTTATGTATCAATTGGATTTCAGAAGAATACATCGCCACAATATCTTCCTTGGCTTTCTGAAGTTTTTTGTTGTTTATATCTACCAATACTAATTGATACCCGTCTCTAGCCAAAAGAATTGCCAGTTCAAAGCCGAGGCCAGAAGCGGCCCCTGTAACAAGTGCTGTTTTTTGTATTTCTGTATGTAAGCTCAATTGCTAGGTTGTTAACAAAAAGTTAATTTGTTAATCGGCAATTTCCACATAATCCTTTAAATATGCAAATCCAGAAGTTAGTTTTCCGTCTGCAGTAGTAATTTTTGCCCGTTCCAAAATACCATCTTTATCACCATTAAAGAAAGCAGGCATTACGTTCTCTAAAAACATATTACCAAAACCTTCGCTTGCATCCTTAGGCAATTCACAGGGCAGATTATCTACGGCCATAACAGTAATAGCTCCGAGAGCATCAAAGGCGGTTTCACTTTCCGTCTGCGGATCATATCCATAAAAGGGCTCAGCTATTGTAGAAGCTCGTAAAGTACTGGCCACTGGACCATCAACATCGCAAGATATATCAGCAATCAAATTTATTTTGAAGTCAGGGCTTTTGGCATCTTCTCGGGTAAATAAATAAGGAGCGCCATTTCCAAAAAAATGACCCGTAATAAACATATCGCTAACAAGGGCATACTTCATAAAGTCACTTTCATAATCTGATGGATCGTTATAAAATTCCGCTTTGTCAAAATCGCCACCATCTTTTCGCCTATTGTATTCTGAAACATCAATCAAACAATAAACAGGCTCATTGTAGCTTTTGGAAAGATAATCAGCATCGGTCACTTCCCGAATCTTTAAATGATCTAAAATTTCCTTTGCCCCTCTAGTAACTTTTCCTGTTCCTGAAAGAACAATCTTTATGTTCGGAAGTTTAACTTTATCCAATTCAGCTTTTACTGCTTCTAAATCTGGAAGATTTTCCACTTTTGGGAGGCTAAACAGCTTGTCGCGCAAGCCTAAGCCTCTAAAACCATTATAAGCGCCCACCAATCCAGCATAATAGCCAAAACCAATCAACCTGTGCTTATCAGCATTCACGATAGTTTCGTGATCAAACATTTCAATATTTTTTTCAAGCATTGCCTTTAGCAGCCTTCGGTTATAGGGTTGTTTTTTGATGGTGTGGCTGAAGTAGAAATACTTTTTATTCGGAATCAAAGCATTCACGGGCACTTCCTTCACTCCAAGCATAACATCTGCCGTTGAAACATCTTTTACTACCTCAAACCCTGCCTCCCGATATGCATCATCTGCAAAAATACGAACATCAGACGCCTCCACTATTATTTTGGCATCTGGAAACTTTTGTATGACTTCTTGACACTTTTCTGGTGAAAAAACCACCCGGCGATCCGGCGGGTTTTTGCGTTCTTTGATAATTGCAAAGGTGATGGGCATTTGGTATGTTTTTTGAATAAATAATTGCGGTGGCAAAGATAGGGTTTTTCATGTATCTTTGCCCTCCGTTTGAGGTTTCAAGTGCAAGTTTTAGGTTTCAAAATACTGTAAACTGACACTAGAAAACTGACAACTGAAAGAAGGGGCCGACTGGTTTTGACAGCGGGTCTAATTGTATTGTAAGCATGCCGAGCGCTGGGATATAGCTCGTTAATATCATATTTCACACTTTTTAAACGGCGAGAATAACTACGCCCTAGCTGCATAACCCGAATTATAGTACGGTATGCCTCGGCCCACAAGGTGGGCAAGCAGGAAGTCACTCAACGGCCTTGGTTTACGGCGGTTGATATAGTGGCTTCGTAAAAGTAAACCTAGCGATGCTAGTGCTTTGATGGCATCGTGAAACTTAAATAAAGATAAGGAGTGCGTTGGTAGTTTTCGACCGGCAATCTCTCGAAAATCTAAATGAAAACTAAGCATGTAGAAAGCAGTATAGTTGCGCGTTTGGACGGGAGTTCGAATCTCCCCGGCTCCACCATCGCCCTTCGGAATCCCGAAGGGCTTTTTTAATCAAATAATCCTTGTCGTTTGCTGCCTAGAGATTCAGTGTTCATTTCTGATTTTATTCTAAAAAGCTTTTATTACAAAATACTCAAGCATCAACTGTATTGCAGTTCGGGCTTTTCTCTATGCACTATTTCTTTTTTTGAAACCGCGCTAAGTTTTCTTTCTATCTATTTTTTTATCTTTACCAATATAAATGAACTAGTGTTTATTAATCTTTAAAACTTATAATATGGGTGTTGGAAATATATTTGTTGCCACAGTTATCTTAATTTTGGTATTGTTAATAATTAGCTATCTTCAGGGAAATAAATGATATTTGGCGCACTATGACTAAGAAAATTGTGTGCCGCACCGATAGAGCTTAATTTGAAAGGAAAAATTGGACGTATTTCAAAAAGAAAGTTTTCCAACTTTATTTATTTAAAAAAAATACTGGTTTTGCCGCATATTGAAATATCATACAAATAGCCTCGCACTATTTTTGAAAAGTAAGTTATCATTTTGTTTTATATAACGTACGCACAAGCCACATTTAAATATAGGTGATATTACTTAAAAATTTATATGAGCCGAGGATTTGTAAAAGAAGGAGACCAAGAAGAAACACCCATAATACCTCCGCGCGCCGCCCTGCCAAAAGGAGCAACAAATTACGTAACTCCTACGGGATTGCAATTGTTGCTTGACGAACGCAAGCAACTGGAAGACGAACGTGCCACGCTTCCAACCAAGAATGAACAAGAACGTAGAATAGAGTTGGCTGTAATAAATGGTAAAGCGAATTTATTAAATGAACGCATTGCCTCTGCAAGAGTTTTAGAGCCAAACCAACAACCTAAAAATGAAGTTCGTTTTGGCGCCACTGTTACTTATAAAATTTCCTCATCTACCACTCCTCAAACATTTCAGATAGTGGGTGTTGACGAAGCTGATGTTAAAAAGCGAAAAATTGCATTTGTTGCTCCCCTTGCAGTTGCACTCACAGGTAAAAAAATTGGCGAAATTGTGCAATTCAAACTCGGTAACGAAAATAGAAAAATAGAAATTTTGGATATTATTTATAGAGAATAACGCTCAAAAACAATCTAGAACATTTCTTAGAAAATCATTCCCTAATTAACTTATACCAATAGATTAAAGTGCTATCGCCTCAATGAAAAATGCCCCGTAAATCTCGCCCCTATAGACGTAACAACTTCAAACCAGTAATCGCTGGAGGGCATAGGGTTTCCATTGTAAGTTCCGTCCCAACCATTAATGTTGTAAGGTTTAAATCCGAAGATTTTTTTGCCGAATCTGTCATAAATGGTTACAACCGTTTCTTTCTGCAATTTCTCTGAGACACCATAAATATTCCAAAAGTCGTGAATACCATCTGCGTTTGGGGTAAAAAAGTTCGGAAAATTAATACTGCTTATGTCCAAAGTGTATTTTACGCAGTTGCCATCCAAAAAGAAATTTGAAATAGACGTACATCCACCATCATTGGTGACGGTTACAAAAATCTCATAAATACTTCCCGTATCAGAATAAAACAACTTTGGAATTCTATTATAACCGTTTTGCGCATCTGAAAGGGTGCTATAGTATTTCAAAATATAATCTGGGTTGCCATCCGTCACGAGTTGTTCATACATTTCATCAAGCATAAAATAACCCCTACCACTTGCAGTTATATAGCATTGGTTTAAACTACGCTCTTGCTTTTTAGTAACCAATGGCGCCAATTCTGGAAAAGAATTTACAATTAATTGAAAACTCGTTACGGCATAGCATTCATTATTGCTATTCTGTACCCTAACAAAAATAGTTTTTTGAGAAACATCTGTTTGGAATAATTCCGGAAGCGGGTCTGTTCCAGAATCGGCTTGTTCGGAAAGTTCATGGTAGCTAACCACAACACTTTCGGTAACGTTTTGCAAAAGCTCATCTTCCACAAGCCGAAGATCAAACGTGTTTACATCCTCATCGCTACATTGAATTAAGTTTTCGGGCTGGGTAAGCTGGGGAAGATTATTTATAGTTATAATTATTGGGTATATTACATACTCACCAGTGGTTTCATTTTCTATACGTACATATATAGTTTGTTGCCCACTTTGGGTAGTTGTCCAAATAGGCGGAAGAGGGTTTGTATTGTTATTGGCATCTGAACTGTTGGAAAAAAGGGTAGCATTAAGTATCATTCCTTCGTGTAGTCCTGCTGCTCCATACCAGTACCCATTTTCTAAGGTATTATAAATTACAGACTCAAAAGTTTGGGTTTCCAAATTTATTTTGTAAAGCCATTCACTAGTTACCCCATACAGATTTCCAAATTCACTTGCCAACCCATAGGTACCCTCTGGCAGGTTCATTTTATTTATATGCGATACATAATTGTAATTTTCATCTACCGTAACCTCATAAAGCCTATTATATAAGCCCGTGTCCCACGAAATATAAAGCTTGCCGCCTACCATTACAAAATCGCCCCCCGCATTGCCCTGCCCAAAATTATGCCATATGTATGGATCTGTCAAACCATCGGCGTCATACCTATAAACCTTACTATTATCCGCAAAACCAAAATACATATTTCCGCCAGTATCAAAAGAAAGCGAGTTTAAAAGTTCACCATAATACATGGGAAATGTAGGATTATAGGTACAACCCGTTGGGTCCATTCTGTAAATAGCATCAAATGTATTTACATACACAATACCTAAATCGTTTACAGCAATATCGGTAAGAGGACCAGCAACCTGGCATATATATTCCACTGTTGGCTCATATGAGGGATTATTCAGCTTTACGTACGAACCGACACTAGTACAAATTAAAATGGCTTCAGGATCGTTGGGGTCCAATCCATAGTAGTTAAGCGCTTCTTGAGATATTTCATCAAGATTCAGCTCCATTTTACCATCACCATTAGGATCACAGTACTCCAATTGCATAATAGGCGGCTGTGGCTTTAAATTAGAAGATGCCAAGATTGTAGGGGTTTGCGTAAAAACTCCCGTAGACAAAAACTGGCTCAAAACCCAAACTACTTTGAAAATCAATGACATAAAAAATATTCTAAAGTAATAATATGCTAATATATTGGTTATTTCATAGTATTGAAATATTTTAAAAGTACAATTCTTAACACATTTCGCACTCTTATTTGGTTTTACAATCTCAAAAGCTATTACTATATTGCAAGCTATTCTAAAATCAAAATTGATGAAATTACTACGCCTACTTTTTATCTTTCTATCCCTTCCCCTTTTTGCACAACAGGGAGGTATGTGGATTCCATCGCTTTTAGAGGGAATGAATGCCTCTGAAATGACCAATCTCGGTATGAAGATGACCGCTAAGGATATTTACGATGTAAACAATGCCAGCCTAAAGGATGCCGTGCCCCATTTTAACGGCGGCTGCACCTCGGAAGTTATCAGCAACAAAGGGCTTTTGCTTACAAATCATCACTGTGGTTATGCGCAAATCCAAAGCCATTCTTCTTTGGAAAATGATTATTTGCAGGATGGTTTTTGGGCTATGAGTCTTAAGGAGGAACTTCCCAATCCTGGAGTCACTGCCAGTTTTATGGTACGAATTGAAGATGTCACCACCCAAGTAATGAGCGGAATCACAGAAGCTATGAGTGAAGCCGACAAACAAAAAAAGATAGAAGAGAATATTGCCGAAGTAGTGCGTACATCGCCAAAAGAAACTTGGCAGGAAAACAGAGTTCGCACCTTTTATGAAGGCAATCAATACATGCTATTTGTGGTTGAAACCTTTAAAGATGTGCGTTTGGTGGGTGCCCCGCCTTCTTCCATAGGGAAATTTGGCAGTGATACCGACAACTGGATCTGGCCAAGACATACAGGCGATTTTTCCCTTTTCAGAATATATGCTGACAAGAATAATCGTCCTGCGGAATACTCTCCAGACAATGTACCTTATACCCCAAAACACTTCTTGCCTATTTCATTGGATGGTGTAGATGAAAATGACTTCACTTTAGTCTTTGGATATCCGGGCACTACAGATGAATATTTGCCTTCCATTGCCATTGAACAGGTTATAAATACAGTAAACCCCGCCCGTATCGCAATCCGCGATGCTGCTTTGGCAATTCAAGATAAGTATATGCGCGCAGATCAGCAGATAAAAATTCAATACGCTTCCAAATTTGCCCGCATTGCAAATTATTGGAAAAAATGGAAAGGCGAAACACTTGGATTGACAAAAAGCAATGCAGTAGGTATTAAAAAACAACAGGAAAAAGACCTTACCGAACAGATTAATAAGAAAGGAAAGCAACAGGAATACGGACAGCTTTTACCCAAATTTCAACAATACTATACCGAAATTGAACCATATACATTAGCGCGTGAATACTTCCTTGAAACAGTAGTACGTAATGTGGAATTGCTCCGTATAGCCTACCAAACCTACCAATTGAAACAGGTATACGAAACACGTGGCGCCCAATCTTTTGAAGATAGAAGAAACAATCTGATAGAAAGAGCAGAAAGCCATTATAAGAATTACAGCAAACAAGTGGACAAAGAGGTTTTTGAAGCCTTAATTGACCTTTATGCGCAAAATGTTCCTGCCCAGTTTTTACCTGAGTCTTTTAAGAATATGAACGCTACACAATTAACAAATACTGTTTATAGTAATTCCGCCTTTGTCGATTATTCTAGCTTAAAGACCTTGTTGGAGGGTGATGCTGAAACGGTTATGGTAAAACTAAATAATGACGCCGGGTTTAAAGTGGCACAGGAAATGGCAGATGCTTATTTTGATAAAGTAGCTCCAAAATACGAAGAACTGGAGCTTAATATTTCCGGCCTTCAACGTGATTATATGAAAGCCTTACTGGAATTGAGCCCTAAAGAAGCTCGTATTTTTCCAAACGCAAATAGTACTCTTCGTGTAACTTATGGTAGAGTTGCTGGCTACTCCCCTGCCGATGCTATTTATTATGAACCTGTTACACACCTTGAGGGTGTTATGCAGAAATACGTGCCTGGGGATTACGAATTTGACGTCCCACAAAAGCTTATAGATCTTTACAAGACAAAAGACTATGGTCAATATGGCGAAAACGGCAAAATGCCAGTTAACTTCATTGGCACTAATCACACTACGGGAGGAAACAGCGGTAGCCCTGCTATTGATGCCTATGGTAATCTAATAGGTTTAAACTTTGACCGTGTTTGGGAAGGAACGATGAGTGATTACTATTACGATCCTGCCCTATCGCGTAACATAATGGTTGATATACGTTACGTACTTTTTATAGTAGATAAGTATGCCGGAGCAACCAACTTGATTGATGAGTTGAAGATGGTACATCCTAAGAAGGAAAAGACAAAGAATAAGAAGAAGTAAAAATATTTTAATTAACACTCCATTGAAAAAGGCAATAATACTTTTACTAATAATTCTATCATCAAATCTAGCAAAAGCACAGTTTATAAAAGAAAAGTCTATTAACGCCCAAATTGGTTATGGACTTAGCACGCCCTATAACAGCATTGATGAGGTTGTGGCTACAGGTATTTTGATTCAAGGAGAATTAGTGCTGAAAGCCACTTCTTGGCTTGAAATGAGACCTTATTTGGGTTTTATTCTAACAAATTCAAATGGAAAAGACCTTAACGACAACCCATCTGATGAAAAAGCAGAATCTAAAGCTTTATTGATAGGTGGAAAAGCAAGAGTAAGAGCACCAATACCTTGGGTAGCACCCTATATTGAAATAGGAATTGGAACTTCCATGGGAAGATTTAAAACATTTACAGCTTTCGACACTATAGACAAAAGTGGAGTAATTTACCACGTTCCATTTGCTTTCGGATTGGAATTAGGACAAAATAATAATGTGGACATAGGATTTTCATATTACCTCCAGCCATCTGTGGAGCAATTCGCTGGAGCATTTGCAGTTGGCATTACGTTTCAACTAATATAAATCATTAATATAAAGCCGCGGATTCACGATTGTTTTTATAAAATCATTTGTGAATTCGCGGCTTTTTTTTCTACTTTAATCCTCGCGCCTTTAACATTGGTCCAATTTTAGGATCACTACCGCGCCAATTTTTATACATTTCTTCAAGATTCATTGTATTACCTCTCGACAATACCATATCACGGAAGCGTTGTCCATTTTCACGGGTCAAACCCCCATGAGTCTCAAACCAATTGTAAGCATCGTGATGTAGCATTTCTGTCCACGAATAGGAATAGTAACCCGCAGCATACCCTCCAGCAAAAATGTGGGAGAAATATGTGGAGCGATATCTGGGAGGAACGGCGTGCACAACATTAAGCTTAGTTCTTTGCAATGCTTCTTTTTCAAATGCATTTACATTATCTATCTTTTTGTCAGATGAAATAGTATGCCACTGCATATCCAAGTTAGATGCGGCCAAATTTTCAGTCAAACTATACCCTTGGTTAAAAGTTCCAGAGTTCTTGATTTTGTCAATCAATGTCTGGGGGATTTGTTCACCTGTTTTATAATGTAGGGCATAGTTCTTAAGAATTTCAGGATAAAGTGCCCAATTTTCATTGAACTGTGATGGAAACTCTACAAAATCGCGAGCCACGGCGGTCCCCGAAAGAGAAGGATATTGCTGGTTTGCGAAAAAACCGTGCAAAGCATGTCCAAACTCATGAAACATGGTTTCAACCTCATCGTAAGTCAATAAAGCAGGTTCGCCATTTGCTGGTTTTGGATAATTACACACATTATAAATAACGGGTTTTTTATTATACAGTTTAGATTGGGTTACAAAATTATCCATCCAAGCACCACCACTCTTACTGGGGCGTGCAAAATAATCTGTATAAAAAAGTCCCAAAGGCTCCCCATTTTCTTCAAAAAGCTCATATACTTTTACATCTTCATGATAGGTGGGTATATCGGTTCTAGGTTTATAAGTAATGCCGTATAATTTTTGGGCTGCATAAAAAACACCCTTTTCCAACACATTATTAATTTCAAAGTAGGGCTTTATCTGGTTTTCATCCAAATCATATTTTTCCTTTCGAACCATTTCTGCATAATAATTCCAATCCCAAGGCTCTAATGTGAAATTTTGCCCTTTTGAATTAATCATTTTTTGAATTTCATCTGCCTCCGTTTGTGCTTTTGCGGTAGCTGCTGGAATTAAGCCACTAAAAAACTCATTTACTTTTTCAGGAGTTTTTGCCATGGTTTTTTGAAGACTCCACTCGGCATAATTGTTAAAACCAAGAAGTTTAGCTTTCTGTGCCCGCAATTCCACTAACTCCTTTATTATGTCGCTGGTATTATTTACCCCTTGATCTGCCCTATGCCACCCAGCCTTAAAAAGTTTTTCACGACTATCTCTATTTTCCATTGACTGCAATAACGGCTGCTGGGTAGTATTTTGTAGTGGAATTGTCCAACCCTTACCATCTTTGTTTTCCTTTGACTTCAAAAAGTCTTCATCCACTCCTACCAAATCTTCTTTATCAATAAAATTAACTGCTCCAGCATTGTTAGCATCCAAAAGGGTTTTCCCGAACTTAGTAGTTAGTGTAGCAATCTTTTCATTGTATTGTTTTAGTTTTTCTTTGTCTTCCGCAGAAAGATTGGCGCCCGCTATTTCAAAATCCTCATAATAATCTTCCAAAAGTTTTAAAGATTCAGCATCAAGGTTTAGTGATTCTTTTTTATCGTGAAGTGCTTTAAAACGTTTGAAAAGTTTATCATTTAAATAAATCATATCTTTTTGGGTAGCAAATTTTGGAGCCATTTCTTCCTCCACTGCCTGCAGCGACTCATTGGTATTTGCCGCGGCAAGTGCATAAAATATCTGGGAAGATTTATTCAATAATTCACCGCTTTTTTCAAGTGCAAGTACAGTATTTTCAAAAGTGGGTTCATCTTCAGAATTGGCAATTGCCTCTACGGCTTTCTTTTGTTGTTCTATTCCTTCAAGCATTGCCGGTTTAAAATGTTCATCCTTTATTTTGGAAAAATCAGGTGCACCATAAGGTAAGGTACTTTCTGAAAGTAGCGGGTTTTTAGCCTCATTCATTTGTTCTTCTGTTTGATTCGGGTTTTCTTTTTCTTTGGAATTGTTACAAGCCACAATCATAAGGGCTAATGCAAATAATGGAATTGCTTTTTTCATTTTATTAATTTTTAATAAGAAACGTAAAGATACATATTTGGTAAGATGTATAGATTGAAATACCAATAATCAAAAACCCCCTCAGCAAAAGCTGAAGGGGTTTCCTTTTTTTGGTTGGTTATTTGGTGATTATTCTTTAATCAAGCGCTTCACAGTGCTTGCATTGTCACCAATAATCTGAACAACGTAAACTCCAGCAGCAAGCGATGAAACATCTACCGCTCTCTCACCTTGCATAGTGCGAAGGTCTGTCTGGTTTACCAGTTTACCGTTTATGTCATAGATCATCATTTTCTCTAGGGAAATGTTGGTCTTGTTAACAAGGTTCACAACATTGCTCGCTGGGTTTGGATATAATGCCAAGCCAGCGTCCAAAGAATTCTGGCTAACACCAAGTACAGATTCTACGGTAAGCTCAAAGTCACAGGTAGAAGTATTGCCGTACTCATCTGTGGCCGTAAAGGTCACTGTGTACACACCGTCAGGAATTGCTGTTCCGGGAGCTGGGTCCTGGGTATATACAGTTACCGGGTCGGTACAGTTATCCTCAATTGTGGCCTCGCCAGTTGCAACGTAGTCGGGCACTATGTAGAAGATATTTCCTGGTCCTGGATCAACGGTTTGGTCGGCAGGACAAGTGATCTCAGGAGCCAATAGATCAACAACAGTTACTATTGAAGTACAAGAAGCTAAATTTCCACTTGCATCGCTTGCAAAAACAGTTACAGTAATAGGTGTTCCAATATCTGCGCACGTAACCATAGGTACATCTACCGCAAGTACAGTAATACCACAAGCATCAAAGGATAATGGTCCTCCAGGAATTTCTGTGAAGAATGCTGTGCCGTCAGAATCTGTTAATGTAAGTGTCCAGTTGGCTGGATCAAACTGACCATTGAAACCTGGCATAAAGTTACTTATTACAGTTTCATTATTTCCAAATACGTTGTCATCAGTTTGTGAACGGAAACCGAAAACATCGCCTGGAGCTACTGCTACCGCACTGCTACCAGATTGATTTCCTTGTGCTGGATCGGTTAATTGGGTGTATGTACCATTCAACAAGTATCCAAAACTATCAAAACCTGGGGTGTCATTTGAAGTATAATCCCAGTCAAATGTGATATTTGCTGCTTCAGTAACATTAACTGTGAAATCTGTAAAACCTTCATTTCCAGATTGGTTGTCGCTTCCTATAACCATTACTTCATAAGTTGTTGGAGAGCTGGCCAATAATGCCATAGGGTCAACAACTGCAGTACCATCAGGACCTAATTCTATTGTAGCATCTTGACAAACTAATACTGGCGCAATATTATCGATCACATTCACTACTGCCATACAGGTAGAAGAGTTTCCACTGTCGTCGGTAACGGTAACCTCCACGATGTTCTCGCCCAGGTCGGCACAGGTAAACTCAAGGCCTGAACCGTTATTGACGGTATAGTGAATAGTTCCGTTCCAAATACGAGGAGAGAAAGCGGTACCGGTAAAGAGCCCGGAAACTGCCGAACCTAAGTTCAGGGTTACATCTGCATTGGAATACATTAAAGCGCCCGGGGCCGGGTTTGATCCCGTTCCTGAGTAATTTACATCAACATCCATATTGATCGCAACACCATAGGTGGTATTTGCGGAAAGCGTCACTGGGGTTGCAAGAACGGCATTGCTAGGATTGTTCGCGCCCATTCCAGTTCCGGTACCCGTAGAAACAGGGGAACCCCAAGCCGCAGCATTGGTCTCGTTGCCTACATAGGTACCTACCAATGTATACATGCTCAGGTTAAACGCTCCCGTAGCATCTGTATTGACATCAAGATCGGTGATCTCGATATCGTTCGCGCCAACAGTAATATTGTAGAATACGGTTGCATTTGCGCCCAAGCCGTTGTTTGTGTCAAATACCGTAGTGATTGAAGCCATGGTCCCGCCACCAGCGCCGCCGGCAGTTATTGTATAGCCACACGCCTCATTAACCCCGGTAACCAAATCGTTGGGATCAACAGTCGCGACACCACTGGCATCAAGGAAAACGTCAAGTCCGCCGCCAGAGGCTGCCTCATAGGTCAATAAGAAGTTGTCCACGCCAGCTCCCCAGCCCCATTCTCCATTGTTGTCGTCAAATGTCCAACGAACTTGGAATGCGTCATTCGCAAATGCGGAAACATCGAAAGACTCGGTCTGGATGTCCGGGTCCAGATCATCCTCATAAAGTGCGATTTGCTGCCAAGCGGCACCGTCAAATACCTCTACTGTAAAGGTCTGTATCCCTGATTCCTGAAACGCAACATCGTACCCAAGGGATACATTGGATGCCCCGGTCAGATCATAAACAGCTGAAAGCAGTGAAACATTGCTGGCAGGTGCTCCAAGGCCGCAATCGTCATCATCGAATAGCATTGCCAAAGTAGGAAAATCGTCACCAGTCGGCATATCGCCACTGTTTATCCAATCGCAGGTCCCTGTGTTTACAACAGTTGACCAGCCAGCCGGAAGTCCGGCCTCAAAGTCCTCAGACTCGGTGAAGATGCCAAATCCGCCCACACAGAATACCTCGGGAGCGGTAACGTCCTGAACGGTAACGGTAGAGGTACAGGTGGCA
>PAZL01000054.1 GCA_002715485.1 Aequorivita sp.
CGGAATAGGCTTTTGCAAACGTAACCAATTCGCCTTCGTTCCATAGGGCAAACGTATAATCTGTGTACAAATTTGCACGCCTTCCATGGCCGCGCATGGCGTAGGTTAAGACCGCGTCAATTGTGAAGGGGTCGATTTTCCATTTCCACCAATCCCCTTTTTTTCTTCCCACTAAATAGGGCGAATCCTTTCGTTTCAACATCAAACCTTCGCTTCGTTTTTCACGGGAAAGATCGCGCTCTGTGGCAGCTTCTTCCCAAGTTTCAAAATTCATTGTTTCGCTCAAATAGATTCCAATTTCTTCGGAATTTATCTTTTGAATCAATCCATCCAAAATTTTTCTTCGTTCCGAAAAAGGTCTTTGCCGAATATCCTCACCCTCCCATTCCAGCAAATCATAGGCATTCAGAATTACTGGCGTTTTTTTCAGAAGTGCTTTTGAAATATTTTTCCGTCCAATTCTAGTTTGAAGCGCATTGAAGTTCCCTATTTCCCCTTTTCCAAAAGGAAGGATTTCACCGTCTATTACTGTGCCGTTCGGGATTACTTTTAAAAAATCCTGAAACTCTGGATATTTATCGGTTACCAATTCCTCTCCTCGCGACCACACGAAAACCTCATCGTTTCGAATAATTACTTGACTTCTGATTCCATCCCATTTATGCTCAAAGCTCCAATCTGAAATTGGGCCCAAATCCTCCTGAAAATTATCCTCCACCGCATACGCCAAATAAAACGGATACGGTTTGCTGAGGTAATCTTCTTCATTTTGCTCAAGAATCAGCTTTTTATAGGTTGTCTTTTCAGGCGTCCAATCGCCCATTAATTTGTAGGCCAAAATATCCTCGTCAATGCCGGTAGCTTTGGAAAGGGCGCGCGTCATCAACTTTTGGCTGACCCCAATTCTAAAACTTCCAGTAAGGATTTTATTGAAAACGAAACGTTCAAAATAATTAAGCGTCAACCAATTATCGTGCAAATATTTCTTTTTTTCCTCTTCGGGAAGGGTTCGCAATTCAATAATTTCTGAAACAAATTGTGAAAGTGATTTATCGGAATGTGCTTCAGAAGTGGGAAGAATTAAAGCAATCGTTTCGGCCAAATCGCCTACAATATGGTAGCTTTCTTCAAAAAGCCAAAGCGGAATCCCGCTGATTTCCGTAGCCCAAAGCCGAAGAAGCGTTGTATTGACAGGACGTTTGGGGCGACGATGCGAAAGAATGGCGATGGTCCAAAGCTTGTCGTCCTCATTTGCATTTTGAAAATACGCGGTGAGCGCCGCCACTTTTTCATTGGTTTTATTGGTACTGTCGAGCTTTTTTATGAGTTGGGCAAAATCTTTCACGACTTAATCTTCATTTTCAATTTTCTTTTCAATCTCAGCACTTTCTTCTTCGTATTGGGTCTTTTCGGTTCGAGCATCGTAGCCTAATTCTTCTCTTAAATATCTCGCAAAAATGTCCGTATAACCGTGGGTTGCAATTACCTTTTCGCAACCTGTGGCGTCTATTGCTGAGAGCAGGCCTTCCCAGTCGGCGTGGTCACTGGGAACAAAGCCGCGATCTATAGCCCTTCTTCTTCGTGCACCGCGAAAGGTCATCCAGCCACTGGCTGATGCAGTAACATACGGCACAAAACGCCTAATCCAAGTGCTACCGTGAGCACTGGGCGGCGCAACGATGATGTTTCCTTTTATTTCATCTTTTGAAATGTCTCGGGTAATCCTTGTGGTTTCCGGCAGTTTGTAGTGTTCACGTACTACTTCGGTCATATTTTCAACGGCGCCGTGGGTATAAATTTTGCCGATGGAAGTGTCGAGATGTTTCAGCAAACGCTGGGCTTTACCCAAACTATAACCGAAAAGAATGGATGTTCTACCTTCATTTTTATTGGTTGCCCACCAATTATTTATATCCTTAAAAACTTCCGCTTGCGGCTCCCATTTAAAAGCAGGCAAGCCGAACGTACATTCTGTAATAAAGGTGTGGCATTTTACGGGTTCGTAAACCTCAGCTAAGCCATCGTCCTCAGTTTTAAAATCGCCTGTAAAAACCCAGACTTCGCCTTTATATTCTACGCGGACCTGCGCTGAAGCCATAATATGCCCTGCTGGATGTAGCGAAAACTTCACACCATTGATGGAAAATGTTTCGTTCCAATCTTTTCCGGTGACCACAATTTCACCCAACCTGTGTTTGATTATGGGAACATTATTTGTGTGTGTAATATATTGTTTGTGTCCCCAACGGCTGTGGTCTGCGTGGCCGTGGGTGATTATACATTTATCCACGGGGCGCCATGCATCGATGTACACATCGGCCTTTTGGCAATAGATTCCCTTTTCGTTGAAAACTAACAGTGGTTGGATCATTTTTCTATTAAATAGCAGTTTAAAAATACTGAAAGACAAGATTGTTATAGTGGTTATTAAGAAAAGTTTAGGGGTACTTCTTTTTTCAGAACAAATAAGGTGTTAAAAGTGGATTACAAATTTTATATTTGCATAATAAAACCAAATTATGTCATTTACAGATTTATTTGAAAGTGGGGAGCATTCCCGAAATTTAGGCCACTTCGCCTCTATTGCTAATATGGCATCCATAGACGGGGAATTGAATCCAGAGGAAGAAAAATTGCTGAAGCGTTTTGCGCGCAAATTGGATATTGAGCAAGAAGAATATGAAGCAGTACTTAAAAATCCCTCAAAATATCCTATCAACCCACCTAACGATTCAGAAAGACGTTTAGAGCGAATCCACGATCTTTTTGAGATGATTTTTGCCGATCACGAAATTGATGACCACGAGCGTTTTTTGATTGAAAAATACGCCATTGGTCTTGGCTATAGTGCCGAGATTGCCCAAGATTTGATAAAAAGATCTATTGCAATATACAGTGGAGGCTTAAGTCTTGAGGATTACCGCTATTTGCTCAATAGAAAAGATTAGTTCTTTTTTTTAGAACTTAAAAACCCGTGGTGAAAGCTTCGGGTTTTTTATTTTGCTTTTGTCATAAATTCTTCTGCCTTTTCAACCATTTTGGTGCTTCCGCAAAAGAAAGGAACACGTTGGTGCAGTGTGGTAGGCTGAATATCCAAAATTCTTTCAAAACCATTGCTGGCCTTACCTCCCGCCTGTTCGGCAATCATAGCCATTGGGTTGCATTCGTACAAAAGCCGAAGTTTTCCGTTTGGATCTTTTGAAGTATTTGGATAAATATAGATGCCACCTTTAATCATATTTCGATGGAAATCTGAAACTAAAGACCCTATATAACGTGAGGTGTATGGGCGGTCTTCTTCTTCCTTTTGGCAGTATTTTATGTAATCTTTCACGCCTTGTGGAAAGTGGACATAATTTCCTTCATTCACAGAATAAATATTCCCGTTTTCGGGAAATCTCATATTGGGGTGCGAAAGATAATAGGTTCCAATAGCTGGGTTCAACGTAAAACCGTTAACTCCGTGGCCCGTAGTGTAAACTATCATCGTTGAGGTGCCATACACAATATAGCCTGCTGCTACTTGTTTATTGCCGGGTTGAAGAAAATCATCAATGGTAACGGGTGTTCCCTCAGGTGTGATTCTTCTATAAATAGAAAAAATAGTTCCCACGGAAACATTTACGTCAATGTTTGAAGAACCGTCCAGTGGATCCATCAACACCACATATTTATTATCGTTTTTTTCGTTTCGGCCCTTAATTGTTATAAAATCATCTTCCTCTTCACTGGCAATTCCGCAGACAATTTCACGGTTTGTAAGTGTGTTTATAAAGACTTCATTCGCAAAAACATCCAGCTTTTGTTGGTCTTCACCCTGCACGTTTGTATCTCCGGCTGCGCCCAGAATGTCTACCAAACCTGCTTTGTTCACTTTGTGGTTTACAACTTTTGCCGCTAAACGTATTGAATTGATAAGCCGCGAAAGTTCGCCAGAGGAATATTTGAATTCGTTTTGGTTTTCAATAATGAACTCGCCGAGCGATTGGTTTATCTTTGCCATTTGATGAAGTGCTTCCTTAATTTGAAGCAAATATCGGGATTTTAAAGAAATTGAACCGATATTTGTAATTCTAATTAATTTTCGAAATGATGAAGGTAAGAGAAGCATTAAAAAGTGACATGCCGCAAGTTTTGGAACTCATTATAGAGCTTGCCATTTTTGAAAAGGAACCCGATGCCGTAGAAATTTCAGTGGAAGATTTGGAGCGTGAAGGTTTTGGTGAAAATCCGCTATTTACTTGCTTTGTTGCAGAAGTGGATGGTGAAATCGTGGGTGCAGCCTTGGTATATTATCGTTTTTCTACTTGGAAAGGGAGAACGCTCCATTTGGAAGATTTAATTGTAAAGGAAGCCCAGCGCGGCAAGGGTATTGGTGAGGCACTCTACAAACAAGTTATGCAATTTGCCTACGATCGCGGCCTAAAACGAGTAGCGTGGGATGTTTTGGATTGGAATACAGGAGCAATCCGATTTTACGAACGCAGTGGTGCCAATGTTTTAAAAACGTGGCGTGTAGTGCATATGGATGAAATGGGATTGAAAAATTATATAAATTCATAAAATAAATTCTGGATGAAAATCTTCAAATTTGGTGGAGCGTCCACTAAAGATGCCGATAGTGTTAAAAATGTAGTTTCGGTAATTTCCCAAACGGGAGAAAAAAATTTGGTTATCGTGGTTTCCGCGATGGGCAAGACTACCAATGCATTGGAAGAGGTAATAAAGGAATACTTTTCGGAATCTGGCGATGTAAAAAGTGCTTTACGAACTGTTTACGACTTTCATTATGAAATTTTAAAAGGGCTATTTTCTTCTACCTCACACCCAGCTTTTATTGATTTGGATAAAATTTTTAAAGAGCTGAAGCGATTTTTGGAAACCAATAAATCCAAAAATCACGCTTTTGTTTACGATCAAGTAGTGTCTTTTGGGGAACTTGTTTCTTCAAAAATAGTTTCGGCATATTTTTCTGAAAACGGAATAAACAATACCTGGTTGGATGTACGCCAATGCATTAAAACCGATGCCAGCTATCGCGATGCAAATGTTGATTGGGAAAAAACGCAAGAGCGAATTTCAGAGAAGGTCAGCAAAAATGGAATTACGCTAACACAAGGTTTTTTGGGTTCAGAAACCACAAATAACTTCACTACCACCCTGGGTCGCGAGGGGAGTGATTATACCGCGGCTATTTTTGCATATTGTCTAAACGCTGAAAATGTAACCATCTGGAAAGATGTTCCCGGTGTACTGAATGCAGATCCACGCTATTTTACGCAAACCCTGCTTTTGAACCACATAAGCTATCGCGAAGCAATTGAACTTGCGTTTTACGGTGCTTCGGTAATTCACCCAAAAACACTTCAACCTTTGCAACGGAAGGAAATACCTCTTTATGTAAAATCATTTTTGGAACCTTCGGCATCTGGAACCTGTGTGGGTAAAGGCGTAACACTGGATCCCCAAACATCTTGTTTTATTTTGAAAAAAGGATTGGTACTCATTTCCCTTTCTTCCTTAGATTTTTCATTTATGATGGAAGACAACATTGGCGATGTTTTTAAATGGCTTCACAAGCACAAAATGAAGGTTGAAATGATACAAAATTCAGCCATTAGTTTTTCGGTATGTGTGAACGACAAATTCAACAATTTGGAGGCGTTGTTGGCAAAACTTCGGGAAAAATTCAGCGTAAAATGGAACGAAAACGTAACCCTTTATACAATTCGCCATTTTAACATTACTGAAGTAAAAACACTTACAGAAAATAAAAATGTGTTATTGAAGCAGGAAAGCAAGGAAACGGTACAGTTGGTAATTAAAGAATAGTATCAATCGGTTTGCCTATATTTGTTGGAAACAAACAACCGAAATTATTCATGGGATTAGTCAATGCAAAGGAAGTTGCAAAAGCAATAAACGTCGATAAATTCGGCTTTTTGGGCACCTTCATGGGCTGGTCGTTAATGAAAGTGTTGAATATTACCACGCTTAACAAAATTTACGACAAAAACAAGCATCTCCACGATCTGGAATTCATAAATGCACTGATTGAGGAGTTTGAGATAAAATTTGAAATTCCTGAGGAAGACCTGCGAAGAATCCCAAAAACAGGTGCATTTATTACCATTTCAAACCATCCATTGGGCGGTATTGACGGAATTCTTCTTTTGAAATTATTATTGGAGCATCGCCCCGATTTTAAGATAGTTGCCAA
This sequence comes from Aequorivita sp., assembly GCA_002715485.1. Lineage (GTDB taxonomy): Bacteria > Bacteroidota > Bacteroidia > Flavobacteriales > Flavobacteriaceae > Aequorivita. The sequence continues at coordinate 6,221 of PAZL01000054.1, forward strand.
TTTTCTCTTACACCGTATTGAACCTTTAAAACCCTACGTAATGCCCGTAAATCCTTTTGAAGAGCGAAAGGATGTGAAATCGAGCGTTTCGGGTTTTAAAGCTGCGATTATGCATTTGCGGGAAGGCCATCCCTTGGGAATTTTCCCCGCAGGTGAAGTTTCAACGTACAGAGACGGAAAATTATTGGTTGATAAGCCTTGGGAAGAGGCCGCAATGAAATTGGTGAAAAAGGCTGAAGTGCCCGTAGTACCTATTTATTTTCACGCAAAAAACAGCAAACTTTTCTATCGCTTGGCCAAAATGAGCGATACGCTTCGCACAGCCAAACTACCTTCGGAATTACTTACCCAAAAAGAACGATTGATAAAAGTTAGGATTGGTAACGCCATTTCTGTGGAAGACCAAAAAGAGCACGAGTCGCTACCTGTGTTTACTGAATTTCTTCGGAAAAAAACCTATATGCTTTCCAATGCTTTTCAAAAGAAAAAATTGCTGGACAACATTCCAAAAACCCTTAAATTCCCTAAACCACCGAAAAAAATTGCAGGTCCCATTCCGCTGAAAGCTATGGAAGCTGAAATTGAAAAATTGCGTGAAAACGATAAGCGATTATTGGTAAGTAAAAATTATGAGGTTTTTTTAGCCGAAGCAAATTCGGTGCCCTATATTTTGCAGGAAATTGGAAGATTGCGTGAAATAACGTTCCGCGAAGTTGGCGAAGGAACCAATAATAGTACAGACCTCGACAAATTTGACAGCTATTACCACCATATGTTTCTTTGGGACAATGACGCCCAAAAAATGGCCGGCGCTTATAGAATGGGACTTGGTTCAGAGATTTTTCCACGCTTTGGGATAGACGGTTTCTATCTTCAAGATTTATTTCGTTTTGAGCCCGAATTGTATGAAATGATGAGCAAATCCATTGAAATGGGTCGCGCTTTTATTATAAAGGAATACCAACAACGACCGATGCCACTTTTTCTTCTTTGGAAAGGAATTGTGCACACCACCCTACGTTATCCCGAACACCGTTATTTAATTGGCGGGGTGAGCATAAGCAATAAATTTTCAGAATTTTCCAAAAGTTTGATGATTGAATTTATGAAATCAAACTATTACGATCCGTATGTAGCGCAGTACATAAATCCGAAAAAGGAATATAAGGTAAAACTGAAAGATGCCGATAAGGATTTCATTTTTGACGAAAGCGAGGCAGACCTCAATAAATTCGATAAAATAATTGACGAAGTGGAGCCGGGAAGCCTTCGATTGCCAGTGCTCATCAAAAAATACATCAAACAGAACGCGAAGGTTGTGGCATTTAATGTTGATCCACTTTTTAATAATGCTGTTGACGGTTTGATGTACATCCGCATTGCAGATTTACCAGAGAGTACCGTAAAACCCGTAATGGAAGAATTTCAGGCAGAGCTTGAAAAGAAATATTCCGATAAAAATGGTGATAGTGCCGATACGGAAACTTCAAATGAAAAAGTAAATCCTGATTAATTCATTTTAAAATTTGTTCGATATGGCTGCAAAAACTATTGATGAAGTTATAGCACGGTTGGACAATATTATCGACGCCGAATGTGCCAATAATTCCTGTATGGCGTATTTTCCAATTCTATACCAAAAAGTTACTATTCGTATTAAAGAGGGGATTCTCAATAATGAATTCGAAAACAACGAGCGGATGGAAAAACTGGATGTGCTCTTCGCGAACCGATATATTGAAGCTTACGAATGTTTAGCCAAAAATCAACCCTTCACAAAAAGTTGGAAGAAAGCCTTTGAAGCTGGAAAAACAGGAAATTTGTTGATTATGCAGCATCTGCTGTTGGGCATCAATGCACACATCAATTTAGACCTCGGGATTGCCGTGGCTGAAACCGTTGGCGATGATGGCGAGTTGATGGATTTTGAAAATGACTTCAATAAAATCAATGAAATTCTTGGTTCAATGATTGCAAATGTGGAATCGAAGATAATTACTGTTTCGCCTTTATTTGGATTATTGGATAAATTTGGAAAAGGGCGTGAAGATAAGTTGGTTAGCTTTAGCATCAATATTGCAAGAGATGGCGCATGGCTTTTTGCCAATCAGTATCATTTTTCGCATAATAAAGACGAAGAACTAAAAACACGTGATACTATAATTGCAATGCTTGCCGATAAACTGATGTATCAAAAAAGCTGGGTTTTGAAATATTTGGTAAAAACCATTTATTTTTTTGAAAAGAAAGATGTGCCGCAGATTGTGGCAGTGCTAAAACAATAGAAAAGTTTAAAAAGTTTATAAATACAGTAATACTTTTAATTTACATTGCAAGGAATTTTTGCAACTTCTGTATTTAAACCAGATTCGGGATTGTCTCCTGTTATAATGGCTTTATCTTCTTCAAGAACTATAGTTATTTCGGCTGTATCTTCAATACCTTCTTGCATATAACGGTAAGTTGCGTTGATGGTTTTATTTTCTATAGTTCCGGCCAATGTCCCATTGCGTTGATCTTTTAGTGCAGGCAGCCAATTGTAATTACCCGTTACGGAATCTCCTTTTATTTGAAGATCAAGTTTAAGAACATCAATATTTTCGGTACTATCGGGAAAGGGATATTCATTTCTGAAGCACAACTCCTCGGTAGCCACAGTTTCTTCATTTTCTGAAGATATTTCTTCACTTTTTGGGTTTTTGCAACCAATGCAAAACAAAAGTGAGGCAAGGATGGCAAGGGTGATTTTCATAGCTTTATTTTTTTAAATTTTACTTTTCTGAAAAAGGATTATAGCTTCCAAAGCTCCAAATATTTCCTTCGGGATCTTTACAGCTATAGCCGCGACCGCCGTAGTCTTCGTCTTTAATGTCCATTACTATTTCTGCACCATTTGCCTTAGCGTTTTTGTAATGTTCATCTACATCCTCAATTATAAAATAAGGCGTTTGGGTATTGTAACCATTTAAATTTTTGGGCAGGTTCAGCATTTTACCAAATGCGGTGTCAGGATTAAATGGGTTTACCATTATCAAAGCCTTTCCCAACATCAGTTGCGCGTGAAATATTTTGCCGTTATCATCTTTGTAAATACCGTGTTCCTCAAAGCCAAAAGCATTTTTTAAAAATGAAACTGCCGCATTTGCATCGCTGTAAATTAAATTGGGTATTGCGCCGTACTTGCTCATTTATCTCACTTTAAATTTAATCAAATAAAAAAGCCTTTGAAAAACATCCAAAGGCTATATTTTTAAAACCATCCTTTTTTTCCCACTTGATAGGTTTGGTAAAATTCCTCATCGCTTTTTGTAAGGTAAATAATTCCTTCTATCAAACCGATAATACTGCCTATTCCACAAGTTACCACGGTAATTACTATTTGAATTATCCCTTCCTGTGTGTAGCCCAAAATAAATTTATGAATGCCAAATCCACCTAAAACGATAGCAAGTACCCCCGCTAAAACTTTCTTGTTTTCTTGGTTGTGCGGAGGATTAGGTTGGTTCCAACTTTCATTAGCAGTATTTTTTGATTGCTGTTGGGTACTGTCATACCCTTGGTTTTGTTGTTGTTCCATAATATTAATTAGTTGGTTTTTAACGTGTTTTAAATGTATAAAAAATTATAGAAATGCACTATCAACAGGTTCCCAAAGTTCAATTTTATTTCCATCGGGATCGAGTATCCATCCAAATTTTCCATAATCATAGGTTTGCATCTCGCCCACAATTGTTACGCCTTCTTCTTTTAAGATTTTCAATAATTCTTCCAGGTTTTCCACACGGTAGTTAACCATAAATTCCTTTTCACTGGGCAAAAAATAATTGGTATCAGCATTAAATGGGCTCCATTGCGTTGAGCATTTGTTGCCGTTTTCATCCTGCCACCAAAATGTACAACCATAATTATCGGTGTTCAAGCCCAAGTGGTTTTTGTACCAATCTTTGGTTTTATTGGGGTCTTTAGTTTTAAAAAATATGCCGCCAATGCCCGTAACCCTTTTTTTCATTTATATTATTTTTTGAAATTATCAATTATTTTTTCGGCAATCACCGTGGCCAATTTTTCTTTACTTTCAACCGTCCATCCTGCTATATGCGGACTTAAAATTACATTATCCAATGCAAAAAGTTCCTTTAAGGAGTTGGGCAAATTATCTGAATCAAAAAGTGTTTCAAAAGAACCTTTTTCAAATTCCAGAACATCCAATCCCGCGCCGAGAATTTTTCCAGATTTTAATGCCGAAACCAAATCGGCCGTCACCACACTTTTTCCGCGTGCTGTATTTATGATCCAAAAGGATTTTGAAAAAGAATTGATAAATTCTGTATTTATCAGTTTGTCTGTCAATGGCGTCCATGGGGTGTGGAGGCTCAAAACATCTGTTTTCTGCTGAAGTTCTTTTAGCGAAACCTGTTTTGCATTTTCATCGTCCACATTTTGTTTTATATCAAAACAGAGCACTTCACAATCAAACCCGCGTAGTTTTTTTGCAAACGCTTTGCCCATATTGCCGTAACCTATGATTCCAACGGTTTTTCCGTCCAGTTCTATCCCGCGGTTGTGTTCACGGTTCCAAAGACCGTTTTTAACTTCCCTGTCGGCTTTATTTAAGTTGTTGAATAGCGAAAGAAGCATTCCAAGCGCATGTTCGCCCACGGCGTTTCTATTGCCTTCGGGCGCGGCGATTAATTTAATTCCTAGTTTTTCGGCATATTCGGTATCGATACTTTCCAAACCGGCGCCCACTCGGGCAATAAATTTCAGGTTTTTGGCTACATCGAGAAATTGTTTATCAATGTTGAAACGGCTTCTGATCACGATTCCTTCGTAACCTGAAATGATTTCCTCTATTTCAGATTTTGAAGCTTTGTAATTTTCTTCATTTAAAAACCCTGCGCCCTCAAGCATTTTCAACAATAAAGGATGGTTGCTATCGAGGTGAAGAATTTTCATATTTTATATTTTTGGATATTCGGAAACGGTTTTTTCCGACGTTATATTTCCAGTGTGTTTTGTGGAAAGCTTTTCAAAAAGAAGGACGTGTACTTCTTCTCCGTTCTGCGTTTTAGGGCAATGTTCCACACCTTTTGGCACTATAATTATTTCGCCCTCGGAAATGATTTCTATTTTATTGCGGAAGTGCATTTCCAAAATTCCTTTTTGCACAAAAAACAATTCATCTTCTTCGTCGTGTTTATGCCACACGAATTCGTCCTTCAATTTCGCCAAAAGCACTTGCATATTATCCACAACGGCTATTTGGTGGGGGTGCCAATGCTTTTTGAATGAAGAAAATTTTTCTTCAAGGTTGATAGTTTGCATAACTATTCGTGCGAATTTGGATTTGCCTGTGGATAGGGGATCATTTCTTTTTCTGTAAGATTGGAAATTTTGTAATAATTTTTCTTTCCTCCAAACCAATATTCCACTACTGCCTCATTATCTTCCAATTCAAATGGAATTTTTTCGGACAATGTATTTTGCGCTTCCTTCATCGGGTCAGAATCCATAACAATATCACGTTGGTTTTCATTTTTAAGATAGCCTACAAATTGATTTGGTTCGTTTATATTGCCTTTTGCCTCCAATATTTGGTTTCTGAAATAGATATTTTGAATCACTACATCAGCATCCTTTTCGCTGAAAGCAATGTGTATATTTGTTCCGGAGCCACCCTCTTTAATACCAGCAACCCAATTTTGGTAGTACGCTTCGGAAATTTGAAAAGGAGGATTTTTTTCAAAAGACATTTTTGAATCGTCCGCTTTTGCGCCACCACAGTTGGAAAAGCTGAGCAACAGAAACGGTACCGTTAAAAGAAATACTATGTTTTTTATATTTTTCATCATTCCTTAAAATTACAAATATTCTTCAATAAAAAAGCCTTTCGAAAAACGAAAGGCTTTTTAAAATTAATTTTTTTGGGATTCGCTACCCAGCCAAAGCTTCTGCACCTCCAACAATCTCAAGGATTTCATTGGTAATTGCAGCCTGACGTGCTTTGTTGTACTGAAGTTTCAGTGCATCACGAAGTTCGGTTGCGTTGTCTGTTGCCTTGTGCATCGCAGTCATACGGGCACCGTGTTCACTGGCAACACTATCGCGAAGGGCTTTAAACAATTGTGTTTTCAAACTCTTTGGAATTAAAGCCTCAACAATCTCTTCTTTTGAAGGTTCAAAAATGTAGAAAGTTTCGCTTGTTTTTGCCTCTTGCCCTTCAATTTGCTTTGGAGGTAAAATTGGCAAAAACTGCTCTGACATTACCAACTGCGTGGCAGCATTTTTGAAATGGTTGTAAACCAAAATGATACGATCGTACTTCCCTTCAGAAAAAAGACCCATCAATTTTTCAGCAATTTCTGAAGTAGTTTCAAAGGAAAGATCATCCAAAATTCCATTGTTGTTTTCTACAATAGTTCCGGTTTTTTTCAGAATATCATTGCCTTTTTTTCCTAGTGTCATAAAATCCACTTGCTTGCCGGCATATTTATTGGCCGCCAAATTTCGCGCTTCTTTTATGATATTACTGTTGAATGCGCCCGCCAAACCACGGTTACTGGTAATGGCAACTACTAAAATTTTGTTAGCCTCGCGCTGGTCTGAATACTTACTGCCAGTATCGGCATCAAGTGTGGCGCTAAGATTTTGCAAAAGTTCCGTAAGTTTTTCAGAATAGGGACGCATTGCAGTGATGGCATCCTGCGCTTTTTTCAACTTTGCGGCAGACACCATTTTCATGGCGCTTGTAATTTGCATCGTTGAACTTACCGATGATATTCTGTTTCTAATTTCCTTAAGATTCGCCATTCTTTTTAGATTGAGTATTTAGTATTGAGTATCGAGATATATTTTCTCAATACTCAATACAGAAATCTAACTACTTTTTATATTTTGCTGAAAGATCTGCAGCAACCGATGTCATTACATCAATTGCCTCATCTGTAAGTTTACCAGCCTTAAGATCATTAAGCGTATCTCTATGCTTTACATTCAACATTTCTAGGTAATCTCTTTCAAATTCCTTTACTTTTTCAACAGGAACGTTACGCATCAGGTTTTTGGAACCTGCATAGATTACCGCAATTTGATCTTCCACTGTGTACGGATCATTTTCAGATTGCTTTAATATTTCAACGTTACGTTTTCCTTTTTCAATTACGTTCAAGGTTGCAGCATCAAGATCTGACCCGAATTTTGCGAACGCTTCCAATTCACGGAAAGCTGCCTGATCCAGTTTTAAGGTACCTGCTACTTTTTTCATTGATTTAATTTGAGCGTTACCACCCACACGCGATACCGAAATACCTACGTTAATAGCTGGACGAACACCCGCGTTGAACAAATCTCCATCCAAGAAAATCTGTCCGTCGGTAATCGAAATTACGTTCGTTGGGATATACGCCGAAACGTCACCCGCTTGTGTTTCAATTATTGGAAGAGCAGTCAAAGAACCACCCCCTTTTACAATACCTTTCAATGACTCTGGAAGGTCGTTCATTTCCTTTGCAATATCATCATCGGCAATTACTTTTGCGGCACGTTCCAACAATCTTGAGTGAAGGAAGAAAACGTCTCCAGGGTATGCCTCACGTCCTGGTGGGCGACGAAGCAAAAGAGATACCTCACGGTATGCTACCGCTTGTTTTGAAAGATCGTCATAGATAATCAAAGCTGGACGACCTGTATCGCGGAAGTACTCACCAATTGCAGCACCTGCGAAAGGAGCGTAAACCTGCATAGGTGCAGGATCTGATGCGTTTGCAGCAACTATGGTTGTATAAGCCAAAGCGCCTTTTTCTTCCAATACCTGAGCAATGTTTGCAACCGTTGAAGCTTTTTGCCCAACCGCTACATATATACAATATACAGGCTCACCTGCATCATAAAATTCTTTTTGGTTCAAGATGGTATCGATACAAACGGTAGATTTACCAGTTTGGCGGTCACCAATTACAAGCTCACGCTGGCCACGGCCCACTGGAATCATTGCATCAATAGATTTAATACCAGTTTGAAGCGGCTCGGTTACCGGCTGGCGGTAAATTACACCAGGAGCTTTACGCTCCAATGGCATTTCGTAAGTTTCACCAGTGATAGGTCCTTTACCGTCAATAGGCTGACCCAATGTATTTACCACACGGCCAACTATGCCTTCACCTACTTGAAGTGAAGCAATACGCTGTGTACGCTTAACAGTTGAACCTTCCTTAACGCCTTTTGAGGGACCCAAAAGTACGATACCCACGTTGTCTTCTTCTAGGTTCAATACAATACCTTCAAGACCACTTTCAAAGGCTACCAATTCGCCGTACTGGGCGTTTGAAAGTCCGTATGCACGAACAATTCCGTCACCCACGGTTAAAACAGTTCCTACTTCGTCCAGGGAAGCGGTAGCTTCAAAGCCTGTAAGTTGTTGCTTTAATATTGCTGATACTTCAGCTGGTTTTACTTCTGCCATTTTATTTTTATTTATGATTTTACTCTTTGCTTCGTCTGCGCTCAGCACAAGCTCACACTCAGAGTGACACAAAAATTATATTGATTTACTGAATTCTCTTTTTAAATTTCCTAATTGGTTCGCGATGCTCGCGTTATATTGGATATCGCCAACACGAAGTACAAATCCTCCAATGATAGTTGGGTCAATTTCGTTTTTAAGCGTTACTTTTTCGCTTCCCGTAAGTTCCTTCACTTTTTCCATTACTTTACTCTCCAATTCTGAAGAAAGTGGAATGGCTGTAATTACCGTAGCAACTTTTACACCTTGTTCTTCATTGTAAAGATCGATATAGCTTTTTGCTACATTGCTCAATAATGAAGTACGTTTGTTATCTACTAAAATATTGATAAGCGAATGCGTAATTTCTGATTGTCCGCTGAAAATTTTCAGCAAAGCCTGTTTTTTATCATTGGCCTTGATTATCGGACTTTGAAGTACTGCTTGCAATTCGCGGCTGTCTTCAATAGTTGTGGAAACAGATTGCATATCGCCAAAAACAACAGCTTCTGTGTTGTTTTCGTTTGCTTTCTGCAAAATTGCTTTCGCGTATCGTATCGCTGCTCTGCTCATTGAATAATTAGTTTAATTTGGCGTCGCCCAACATTTCGTCAACAAGCTTCAATTGCTTGTCTTTATCGGAAAGTTCGTGTTTCACTACCTTCTCGGCAATTTCCAAAGAAAGGCTTGCTACTTGCTGTTTTAACTCTGCAATAGCTGATTTCTTTTCGCTTTCAATAGCTGCCTGTGCTTGTGCAACCATTTTGTCTGCTTCGCCTTTGGCCTCTTCTTTTGCGTCAGCAATCATTTTTGCTTTAATCTCGCGAGCTTCTTTCAACATTACTTCGCGTTCAGAACGGGCTTCCTGCAATAGTTTTTCGTTATCAGCTTGAAGGTTTTGCATTTCCAGTTTTGCCTTTTCAGCAGAATCCAATGCGTTTTTAATTCCTTCTTCACGATCGTTAACCGCGTTTAAGATTGGTTTCCAAGCATATTTTCTCAATAAAATAAGCAATAAAACAAAGATGATTATTTGCCAAAAGAAAAGTCCGAATGAAAAGTCGTTAACTAATTTTTCCATATCAATGGCCGCCGTGGCGGATATTTATTTAATTTAAACTTTATGCTCAATTTTAATCGTAACAAACAGCTGTAACCAACCGTTACAGCCGTTTGTTAGTTTTTTTGATTACCCAGCGAAAATCGCGGCGAAACCAATACCTTCAATAAGCGCAGCTGCAATAAGCATTGCTGTTTGAATTTTTCCGTAAGCCTCAGGCTGACGTGCGATAGCTTCCATAGCTTTCCCACCAATCATACCGATACCTATACCGGCACCGATTACTGCTAAACCTGCTCCTACAATACTTGGAATTGTCATAATATATATATTTAAAAATTAAACACTCGTTACTATAAATGTTGGATTTCGCCCTCGTGTGCTTCGTGTTCTGCGTGCGTTTCGCTTGCAAAGCCGAAATACAAAGCTGCCAACATTGTGAAAATATATGCTTGTAGCAAGGCTACCAATAATTCAATAAGTGAAATTGCAAATGAAAGTCCGAAAGACAATGGTCCACCGATCCAGCTTTTGAAAATAAATATCAACCCAATTAAGCTCATCAATACTACGTGGCCCGCTGTCATGTTTGCATACAAACGAATAAGCAGTGCGAAAGGCTTAATGAACATCCCTAAAATTTCTATAGGAACAAGAATGATATATATTAATATTTTTCCTGCCCAAGGCATTCCATCGCCAAGGGGGTCAAAAATGTGTTTCCAGTAATCTTTGGTTCCGGTAAATGTGGTTATCAAGAATACAAGGATTGCCAAAGCTGTTGTAACAGCAATATTTCCGGTTACGTTAACACCCAGTGGCGTAAGGCCAAACATATTTAAAAACCATATAAAGAAGAATACGGTCAACAGGAACGGCATGTATTTTTTGTATTTATTCTCGCCAATGTTTGCGATAGCAATGTCATCGCGAATGTAAAGCACGATAGGCTCAAAGAAACGACCGATTCCACGAGGGATGCTTCCGTTTTTGGCATAGCTTTTTGCAAGACTGCGGAACAACCAAATCAGCAAAAGTCCGGTAACCAACATCATTACCACGCTTTTGGTAATGGAAAGATCTAAAGGACGTACATTTGTGGGGTGATGCTTTTCATCATAATTGATGGTTCCTTCGGCATCGGTTCTGTATATTTTGCTGTGGTAGAGTTTATAATAGTTTCCGCTTGATTCAACTACATTTTCACCGTGGTGAAATTTAGAAGACATAAAAGTGTGAAGCCCTTCATCCCAGATAATAACAGGAAGTGGAAACCCATAATGATGTGTTTCGCCGGTTTCTTCATCAGTGGATCCGAAAAGATTAAAATCGTGCGAATCCATCAAGTGATGATTTATGAATTCCTTTATTTCTTCTTTCTTAGTTTTGCTGCCAGGAAGCACTTCTTTTGCCTCTTCTGTGTGCTCGTCTTGTGCTACGGCTGAAAAAGAACCAATAAACAATAAAACTGAAAGTAATCTAACCAATGTTTTTCTTTGCATCTTTGAACAAATAACGGTGTCCTTAAAATCGGTGCAAAAATACATTTCTTTCTTAGAAAGAAAAAACTATTTTTTGTGTTTTTTTCTTCTGAAGAAATCTGCTAAAAATCCTGATTATTAAGCAGTTTTGAAAGATAGGCTACTTCCAAAATCAAACAAGTGACATAGGGCACAAAAAATGCAGCAAATTCCGAAGTTGCCATTGTTCCGTCTTCCCGATAAAAAGGATAGAAAACCAGAAAGAAAACCAAGAATTTAAGACCGCTGCCAGCAAGAAATATAAATCCTGTATGGGAGGATTTCTTATTAAATTTTGATTGGATGAAAATTAAAATGGTTGCCGCTAAAATATAATTCAGCAAATAGGAAAGCACAATTTTATCTGAAAAAATTGGCAACCCCATATTTTGAAGTATAAATAGGTGTGCAGCAAAAACCACAAGTATTACCAATAATAGAAGTGCCAAAAATTTAAGAGTAGCTTTTTTCATTAAAGAAATTAGGAATTCAATTTATTGGTTTGTTTAATTACCAAAAATAGCGAAGCAGCTACTCCTATGAGGGTGCAAATAATAAGAAATGTTTTTCCGCCGTCAGAATATTTGCCGTCCAGCCACTGGCCCAATTTTACAAAAAGATAGATGATAACGCCCATCTGTATGCCAATACCGGAAAGGATGGCCCAGCGTTTTAATCCATTATCTTTTTTATCGGCCATTATAGTAAAAAGTTTAATCGTCGAGATCGGTCTCAACAGCTGCTTTCTTAATCCGCTGTTGGCGATCAAAAGGATGTGCTTTTGAATTTTCAGCAATGGACAGATTTGAAACTAATGCACTTTTAGGTTTACCGTCCTGCATTACACAGGAGGCGTTCATGGTTGCACCTGGCTCAACTGCCAATTTACCCACGGTTACATCTCCGTCTATTACTGCAGTAGCTCGTAGCGAAAGTGTTCCGGAAACTTGAAGATTACCTTCAAACGTACCTTCAATATCGGCATTTTCACAAGTGAGTGTTCCTATAATAACGCCAGTTTTACCAAGAACAACTTTGGAAGGTGTCTTTACATTTCCTTCAATAACACCATCAATTCTAAAAAATCCAGTGGAAGTTACATCGCCTTTTAGTTTTGTTCCCTCATTTATTCTATTTTGAGCAGAACCCGGCTCAGCAGTAATTCGCTTTTCTTTTTTGTCTGAAAACATAGCAGTTGGTTTTAAAGGTTACTATTCTGTTGTTCGGTTTGTTAGTAGGCGCTTATTCGGTTACATCTTGTTGTAAATATTCATCCAGATTTTTATGGATTTGGATGATTTTATAATTTGGAGATGAAATTTCAAAAAATGGATGTTTTATTTTATATTCTTTCTTTTCTTTTAGAACATCGCCAAAACCACGAGCACCCATTTTTGTGTTCAGCCCGTGAACAATCACAAATCTGGTTTGGGGGTCGTAGTAATCCATAGAAGTTGTCATGTTTGTATAACGGAAATCTTCTATTGCTTTATCAAGTTTTTCCTTTAACTGTTGTGCTCCTTCGGCATCATCTTTATTGAACTTATAAACTAATTTCCAGCTATCGGTTTCTTCTTCCGGCACAAAATCCTTAACGGCCAGGAGAGGCAAGGTGTTGCTGTAAATTTGTTGTGCTTGTTTTCCTTCTTCGGTACTTGGATAGTTAAGGGAAACAAAATTCAATGCCTTTTTATAGGCTTCAAATCCTTGTTGGCGGCCAATGGCGGTAGCTTTTAGAAGTTCAAATTTTGGAACTATATCGTTACCGTTATATATTAAAATATACTCATCAGCCTTTTGGATAACATCGGCATATTTTGAAGCTTCAAATTCTTTGTACAATTGCTTATACTTATATTCTGGGCTGGATTCATCGGTTGGCAACTGTGAGTTGGGATTGCGAAGGATTTCCGCATAGCGTGTATCAGCATGGTTTGTCAATACATCGTTTCGGTATTTGTCTGCCGCTGATGGATTGTCAAGAATTTCATAAATCTTGACCAAATTGTATTTTGCGGGTACTACCAATCGTTCTTCGGGATTGTAAGTAAGCAGTTTTTCTAGTCTATTTGCGGCAAGGTTGTATTCCTTGAATTTTTCTTTGTAAATCAATCCCAATTGATAGTAAGCAAAGTTTCTGTCTTTTGCCAAGCTGTCAATTACATTTTGGTCTGTTGGGATTTTCGCAATATAGGTCTGAGGTTTGTACAATTCGTTTTCGGCGATTGGCGAAATGTTGGCTATTTCATCATCATTGTCAATTAAAGAAGTTTTTTTGCTTGAAAGTCTCCAATTGTCCTCTAGTTTTCTGTCTCCCCAAACTTTTCTGAATTCTCTTTTACCATAAGCAACTGTGGAGGTGTTATAAAAGTAGAATGTGCTTCCTTTGTTAGGACCGGAGGCAGTTTTCCCTTTTTCGTAGAACTCCTTATTTGCTATTTTTTGTTCAACTTTTGCTGCTTCCAATGAATCTTTTATGGCCTGTTCTTTCAATCTGGATGTATAATCTGTAAAGAAAGCTAGCTGTTCGGCCTCGCTCATTTTGGTTAATCTTAGGATACTGTCGTTTGTTGTTGCTATATCTTCATATTTTATAACATCATCCAGGTTTTCACGTTTTTTGGTAATGCGTCTCCACTGGCGACTTTTAGCCTCAAGGAAAGTGAGTGTACTGTCATAGTAGGCTCCTGCAGTTTTATATTTTGCATTGTCGAAGTTTATTTCTGCAAGGGTTTGATAGTTTACCGATTGAAGAATCCTATCCTGCCTAAAAGCTTTGATGGATTTGTTATAATATTTTACTGCAGTTTCTATACTGTCGCTATTGCGGTAATAATCACCAAACTGGTTATAGATTTTATCTAAAAATGGACGGTTTTCACGATTTTTTTCAAGGTCTTGCAAGAGTTCCAAAAAAGCTACACGGTCTCCTTTTTCGTAATCAAAGTTTTTTCCTTTTTCCAGATAGGCATTGATCAAATAAGCTCTGGAAGTTTTGCGGTTCATGTCAATTACCTCGTCAAAAGCAATGTTTGCGCTGTCCTTTTCGCCTAAGCGGTTGTAAATTTGACCCTTTATAAAAGTATATCTTCCTTTCAGTTCTTTATCCTTTACATTTTCTGTAGCCATTTTTATGTATTCCAACGCTGGCTGCAACGAGTCAAGATTGATAAAAGCCTGCGCCATCATGGCTGCACCATCTGCGATTTCCTCTTCTTCAAGTTCTGCTTGCTCAAACATCTTTTGGAGGTTTTCAATGGCAAATTCCTCATTTTTTAAACGAATGTTGGTTTTTGCTTTCCACACCTTCGCAACGTTAATATTATTACTGGTTGGGTAACGGTCCAAGATAAAATTGAAAGCATCTAATGCAGGAATAAAGCGACCATCGTAATAACGTGCTTTTCCCAATAGCATATAGGCTTCGTCTATTTGTGGATTGTACTCCTTGCCGTCAATGTACATGGAGTGTTTTTGGATAGCCTTTGCTGCTTTTTCCTCGGCACGGTTAAAACCTCCTGCGCCTTCACCTTTGGCAGCTCCGGGAGCTTTGGTTTCAGCTTCTTTAATTTCAATACGTTCTACTGGTAGTATTTCCCAAAAGTTGTCGCGAAATCCATAGGCAAGTTGCTCCTTGGCGTCTGTAAAAGCCATCTCGCCATTGTATAGCGTATTGTATTCAGTAGTAACCGCGTGAACGTTTCGGTTTAGGAATGTATTTTTTTTACGTGAACAAGCTGCCAAAAATAAAACAGCGAGGAAGAATAGTGTAATTTTATATGTGCCTTTCAAAATGCTTTCGGTTTATATAGTATTCAAACTTAAAAGGTTCTATTTTAGTATGTAGAATCACTAAAGAGCGGTAAAAATACATTTCTTTTTAATATCTGCTTACCCAAACACCGAAAAAATGCTTCATATTAGGAGCGCTGAAGCTTTGTTTCCTTGATTTCCTTTGTACTTTTGCAGAAAAATTTCACAATTATGAGCGAATTTCATACGCTTACCGTTTCCGAAGTAAAAAAAGAAACCCCCAACTCCGTTTCCATTACTTTCAGCATACCCGAAAATCTTAAGAATATTTTTGCTTTTAAAGCAGGACAATACATTACCATAAAGCACCAATCTGGCGGAAAAGAATTGCGCCGGGCTTATTCTATCTGCTCTTCCCCAAAAAGCGGCGTGCTAAAAGTGGCTGTAAAAAAGGTTGATAAAGGAAGTTTTTCCGTATTTGCAAACAATGAATTGAAAGGGGGCGATACATTGCAAGTAATGCCGCCTACGGGTAAATTCATTTTAGAGCCAAATCTAAAAAACTATGCTGCCTTTGCTGCCGGAAGCGGAATTACGCCAGTTTTGTCATTGATAAAATCTACTTTGGAAGAAATGCCGCAGAGCACTTTTTTATTGGTTTATGGCAATAAAAATATTGAGGAAACCATGTTTTACAATGAAATTTTGGAACTTCAAAAACAATTTCCAAATCGTTTTACTGCAGAATTTGTTTTTAGTAGAAAGGAAGAGGAAAACTCAAAGTTTGGAAGAATAGATAGATCAATTGTAAACTTTTTTCTGAAGAATAAATACGTTGAGACTACTTATGAAGCCTTTTACCTTTGTGGGCCAGAGGAAATGATTGATGAGGTTTCCGCAACGTTGAAGCACAACGGCATTAATTCAAAACAAGTCCACCACGAACTATTCTCTACTTCCGAAAAAGGACTTTTGGTTGAAAAACACGAAGGTAACACGAGCATTACCGTAATTCTTGATGACGAAGAGGAGATCTTTGAAATGCCACAGACAAAATCCATTCTTGAAGCGGCTTTGGACGAAGGTTTGGATCCTCCGTATTCTTGCCAGGGAGGCATTTGCAGTACCTGCATTGCCCGTTTAAAAGAAGGAAAAGCCGAAATGCGCAAAAACCAAATTTTAACCGAATCTGAAATTGCGGATGGATTGATACTTACCTGCCAAGCGCATCCCACAACTGTGAAGGTTGTTGTGGACTATGATGATGTTTAAAGCAGTTCCCTAACCTTTTGAACAATTATTTCGGGATTAATAGTCTTCATTGTTTCTCCATATTCTTTCGGAAATTTATTTCCGTAAATAGAAGTTGGAATTAATGGATATTTTTCTCTGTCAGCCATTAATTGATTGTTTTCTGGTTGATTAAAAGGTACAAATCCCGCAAATGGGTGCGTCACGCCCCACAATGTAACCACCGGGACACCGTACATAGCCGCTAAATGCCCGTTACCGCTATCCATGGAAAGCATTAAGTCTAGGTTTGAAATTAAAGCAAGTTCTTCTTCAAAAGTGAGTTTTCCGGCAACGTTGGTAACGTTTGCAAACGGGTTTTCAAGTTTTTTTAATAGTTTAATTTCTTTCTTCCCGCCGCCGAAAAGGAAAATTCGGTATTTGTCGGTTTCATCCAACTTGTTTATTACTTCTGCCATTAAGCTCAAAGGATACATTTTGCTTTGGTGGGCAGCAAAAGGAGCGATGCCGATTATTTTTTTAGGTTCCACGCCTATAAGTCCATTAAGTTTTGGTGTCAACCTTTTTTGGGGTGGGGCAGAAAATTGTTTTAAATCAATAGGAAAGCCGAGTTTTTCAAAAACATCGGCGTAGCGCTGATGTGTACTTTTTAGTTGTGAAATTTTTTTTCCTTTTGCAGCTATCAGTGCTTTCTTTTCGGCTCTACCTTTATCAATAGTGGCCGTTTCAATTCCTTTAAACTTTAAATATTTTGTTATTATTTTGGAACGAATTACATTGTGAAGATCTGCAACTGCATCAATACCCAAATCTTTGGCTTCATTTGCCAATTTAACCAATCCGAAACGGCTGTGTTCCCCATACACATCAGCTTCCAAAAAATCAAGGTTTGGAATTTCTTCAAAAAAAGGTTTAAAAAAGGGGCGGGAAAGTATGGTAATTTTTAGTTCGGGATAGGTTTGAGCCAAAACGCGCAGTACTGGCACGGTCATAGCCACATCGCCCATGGCGGAGAGGCGGATTACCAATATGTGGGTGGGTTTTTCCATATTTTTTGCCTAGAGCCTTTCGACTGCACTCAGGGTGACAAAATATTATTTCTTTCCGCGGAGCACTGGATTTAGCTCGTCGTCGTTGTACATTTTCATCTGTTTATAGACTTTCATATACTTTCTGCCGTGGGTAATATCATCCAATAATTGGTTAATTGCAGTACTAAGATCTACGCGTTGTTCCAAAAGCACATTCAATTTTGCCTTACAGGCCATTTGATGTTCTTGGGAAGCATCGCTACGTTCGGCCTCTTCGTTCATATGATAGATTTTCAGCGCTAAAATTGATAGCCTGTCAATTCCCCAAGCTGGACTTTCGGTATTAATCGTCGCGTCGTCCTTTACCTTTACATCTTTGAATTTTTCAAGGAAATAACTGTCAATATATTCAACCATATCTGTGCGATCCTGATTGGAAGCATCTATTTGTCGTTTCAACTTCAGGGCTGCAACTGGGTCAATATTGGGGTCGCGGATTATATCTTCATAATGCCATTGCACCGTGTCTATCCAGCATTTGCGATACAGCAAATGTTCTATCAGTTGTGAATCCTTGTCGTACGGATTGCTGAAGGCTTGGTCCACGGTGTTTATCTCGTGGTACTTATTTATAACTTCTGCGAAGATTTTGTTGGCTTTGTCTGAAAACATTTTTTATTCTGTTTAAAAATATCCCCTAACCCCATTCAACGGGGATTATTCGGATATTAAATTAATTACTTAAATTTTTTTCTAAAATGTGTAAATATTCAAAAGTTTCTGAAGCCTTGTGGTTTCGGTTTTCGGTTTTGTCTGCTTTAAAACGTTGGTATTTTTTGGTTTTCAAAGTATATTTCCCGAAGCGTTCCATAACCGTTTGCACCTCTTTTTGACTCATTAATCCTTCGTTATTGTAACTTAGAAAAATATAGGGAAATTGGGCGTTTTCAACCAATTCCTCAAAACTTTTAAGGACTTCCCCGGTCCTGCACCAATCACTTTTATAATAATCGCGCAGGCCCGTTTTTCCCTTTGGTACAAAGGTATCATATTTTGCAATAGTATTCAGTAAATGATAATTGGCGCCATATTGCCGTGCGTTGTAGGGCGGGTCCAGATAGAGAATATCGCCTTTAATTTTCTTTATAAGCTTATTGCTGTCCTGCTGAAATACTTGATGCGAATTTTCGGATTGTTGAAAAATAGCAGGCTTTATGACAAGTTTTTTTGATGCTGAAGTTTTTATGTGCTTTAAATATGCGCCATAAACCGAAGCAGTGTTGGCAACCTTATCAGCGCTTTCCAAAAGGGATGCTAGAAGAAAAAAGTATTGTTCTTCCGAAATTTCGGAGGCTTTTTTCCACGCTTCAATCTGAAGCCGAACTGCATCAATCTTTTGCCCATTTTCTGCAGTGAAATAGGTTCTTCCGGCTTTTCCTCCTTCGGAATAATTCTGGAAAATGAAGCCTTTTTTCCCTTTTAGATTATTCAATTCAGTTATTAATTCATCATAATCAAAGAGGGTTTGGTTACCAATGTAGTTTCTGTTCAGCACAAAACTGTAATACTCTACATCATTTGCTATCACTTGTTTAACGTGTGGTTTGAAGTTTCGGCCAACGATTCCTGTTCCCGCAAAAAGGTCGCAGAAGGTTTTTTGCGAAAGGTTGTCGCCGCATGTTCCTGCGACCGTTTCAAAAATGAAATTGGAAAGTTTGTGTTTGGAGCCTATGTAATTCATTTCGAAACCCAAATAATATCGCTCAAAGTTTGTTGTTCGTCAGCAAAAGTAAAGGAATGTAATTGCTCCCGCCTAAAACCCGAAAGATATTTTTCTATAGCTCTTTTTAACAAGCTGATTTCTGCCTTTAATTTCCAGTGTTCGCCATTTTTATCATAAACCACTATAAAAAGACGGTTTTTAAGGTGATGTCGCTTTTGGCTGCTTTGGTTTTTGTAAAGCCATTCAATCAGTTCGTTTTTATGGGTTTGGGCATATTCAAAGGTTTGGTTGAATTGCTTCGGAAAAACCGAAGTTTTATGGTCAAAGGGAATTCCAAAAAGATAAAAATCCTTTTCGGAGTCTTTGTATTCACTTACGGGTTCTATTGCATTACTTTCAGCGAAAATCTGCTGCACGGCCTGAGCGCTCCAGAAATTGTACCAGCGGTTGGCGGCGTAGTGAAAGATTTGTTGTTTGTCGAAATCATGCGTTTCCACCACTACCGCAATTTTCTGGATAAGTGCATCCCAACTAAAGGTTTGGTAGATGAAGTTTGTATAATTGTCCCACGCATCATTCTGTTTCCGAAACCATTTATAGGAATATTGGTGTCTGCGCTTAAGCTCCTTTTCAATATTTTCAAGTATTAAAGTCATAACAGGAGAAAAACAAATGGCAATATTAAAACTAGCCAAAGCATAATTTCCTTAAACCAAAATTCAGAGACATCTTTTTCACGATATTTTTCCTTTTCTGAACTTTCAATATAATTAGCGCTTATAATTGCAACTGGCGCCATTATAAAAAGCAGCTCAGAGCCTGTTTTTTCAGGAGCGCCCAACGCTATGAACAAGGTTGTAATACTTACGTACAATAGCAAAAGATGATTGGGTCTTTCTTTTAAGGATAGTTTTGAGATTTTCAAAATTCGATAGATTGCAGTCCAAATGTAAAATGCCAAAATGATTGTAACGGGTACCAAGATAGATGCAGAATTATAGGCAGAAAAGTCAAAATCTACCTCATCCCGCCAATTTACAAACCAGGAAAAAGAATTGCTTGCAATAAGTTGGTAAGTGGTATTAAGTATTACTACTGCCAAAAAACCCGTAAAAGGAACCAGCATTTGCTTGTAATTTGAATTGGGCTTTTGCACTATGGCAATCCACAGTGGGATAAATAGTAAAATACTCCAAAAATAAAACACAGAAGCTAAGGTTATCCATATGCTTGCATCTAGAATTTTTTTTTCTGAATTCTTATCGCTCCGCAAACTCATAAGACGACGTAACGCCAATAATAAAAATGCATTTGCCAAAATTATTTTGTGCTGCAGAAAAATAACGGGCAGCATAACAAGAAAACAGGTAAAAAAATATATAGCATAAGTGTTGTTTGTTGTAAGATGGTTTTTCCTGATTATGAAATCTAACAGCAACATACTCAACACACTAATTATTATAAAGATTGAGTGCCTAAGCAATAAGGTAGGGGTTATAAAAATTTCACTGTGCAATATTGACCCCAATAAATAGCCTGCTACAATAAAAACCCCGAGGATTAAATAATTAATAGGGTTAGATTTTCCAAAAAAGCTTGTTAGCATACGGGGTATTTTTATATTTTTGCCATCTAAAGATTAAAGATATGACTTGGAAAGGTTTTTGGGAAGGAATAGCTTCCATTTTTGAAGATTTTCTTTTTATCCCTTACGATGCTTTAAGAAAGCTTGAGCTTGATAGTTGGTGGCTTGCTAATATTTTTTCTTGGATATTTTTGCTAATAGGAGCTGCTGCCTTTATATATTGGCTGGGTAAACTTCGTGACTATAACGAGAACACAGAGGTTACTTATACCTACGACGAAAATCCTTGATTTTTTATAGGTCAAAACCTATATCACTACGATACTGCATCCTGTCAAAAGATAGTTTCTCTATATTTTGATAGGATTTTTTTAGCGCTTTTCTAAAGTCATCATCCAATGATGTTACTGCCAAAACACGACCTCCGTTAGTAAGCGTTTTGCCCCCTTCGGTTTTTGTGCCCGCATGAAATACAATAGAATCTTTTATATTTTCTAATCCTGAAATTTCCTTTCCTTTTTCATAGTCTTCTGGATACCCACCAGAAACTAGCATTACTGTAGCTGCTGAGCGTTCATCAATTTCAATATTTATTGTGTTTAGTCTTTGCTGGTAGGTGGCTTCCAGTAAATCAACCAAATCGGTTTTAATTCGTGTCAAGACTACTTCAGTTTCGGGATCGCCCATCCGCACGTTGTATTCTATAACATAGGGCTCATTATTTACTTTTATCAAACCAATGAACACAAAGCCTTTATAATCTATATTTTCTTCGGAGAGACCATTTACTGTTGGTTTCACGATTCGCTCCTCAATTTTTTTCATCAAAATATCATCTGCAAATGGTACAGGGGAAATGGCGCCCATACCACCCGTATTTAAACCGGTGTCACCTTCGCCTATTCGTTTGTAATCTTTTGCTGTGGGAAGAATTTTGTAGTTTTTACCGTCAGTAAGCACAAAAACGCTGAGCTCAATTCCGTCCAAAAATTCCTCAATAACCACTTTGGAACTCGCTTCCCCAAACTTGCTGTGGGTAAGCATGTTTTCGAGTTCTTGTTTGGCTTCGTTTAAATCCTTCAAAATCAAAACACCCTTGCCGGCAGCCAATCCATCAGCTTTTAAAACATAGGGCGGTTTCAATTTTTTCAAAAAAGCTTTTCCTGCCTCCAAAGATTCTGCGGTAAAACTCTCATAGGCCGCCGTAGGGATGTTGTGCTGCATCATAAATTCCTTTGCGCGTTGTTTGCTGCCTTCCAGCAAAGCGCCACGTTTAGAAGGGCCTATGAGCATTGTATTTTGCAATTCCGAAGTTTCGGCAAAATAATTGGCAATGCCGTGTACCAATGGATCTTCGGGACCAACAATCACCATTTCAATATTATTTTCGAGAACGCATTTTTTCACCGCTTCAAAATCGGTTACCTTTAGTTCCACATTTGTCGCAATGGATGCAGTTCCGGCATTTCCGGGTGCTACAAAAAGTTTTTCACAACGTTTGCTTTCTGCTATTTTGTATGCAAAAGTATGCTCGCGGCCACCGGAACCAAGGATAAGAATGTTCATTTTTGAAATGTTTTGTTTCGGTGTCAAAAATAATTGTTTGTACCTTGAACCGCTAATTTATTTGAAGCGAATTTAGGGTTGTAAAATTTTAGATTTCAATTTAAATTGAAAAACATCTTTTGAGACTATTCGATATTTCCCTTTTTCTGAAACGTTTCCCTATTAAAAGGGCCAAGGAAGAATTGCTTGAGATCTCTGAAATAAAGGAAGCGGATTACGAAGCATTCCTAAATTTGAAAAAGGCTGAAATCGTCAATTATCATTTAAAAAACAACTCATTTTATCGGAATAATGTGAAGGATGGTTTTTCAACTTGGGAATCGCTGCCTATTTTGAAAAAAGTAGATTACCAAATTCCTTTGAAAGAAAGACTTTCAAAAGGGTTTTCCGAAAAAAATAGTTACACAAACAAAACCTCGGGCTCCAGCGGCAATCCCATTCGTTTTGCAAAAGATAGATACAGCCACGCCATTACCTGGGCTTACCACATGGAACGCTTTGGGTGGCACGACATAAATTTCAACACCTCGTTGCAGGCACGTTATTACGGAATTCCTTTGGATACTGTTGAAAACGAGACCGTTCGACTGAAGGATTTTCTGGCCAAGCGGTATCGGTTTTCAATAAACAACCTTTCAGAAAAAGCACTCGATGAAATGTTGAAGGTTTATAAACAAAAACCTTTTGAGTATATAAACGGCTACACTAGCAGCATTGTGCTTTTTGCGAAATATTTGAGGGAAAAAAATATCGTTTTAAAAAATATTTGTCCTACGCTTAAGGTGTGCATCGTTACTTCCGAAATGCTTTTTGAGGCTGATAAAATTCTGCTTGAAAACCGATTGGGCGTTCCTATTGTGAATGAATATGGCTGTTCGGAAGCAGGGGTCATTGCCTTTACAAATCCCCACGGCGAATGGGAGGTAGATTCTAAAACCCTATTTGTAGAGATTTTAGACGAAGCCGATAAACCATTGCCCATGGGCGAAGAAGGGCGTATTGTGATAACTTCGCTTCACAACAAAGCGCATCCTTTTATTCGTTATGAAATCGGGGATTATGGTGCGTTGAGCGAAGAAAGCACTTTTAAAAAGCCAATTCTTAAAAAACTAACCGGAAGAACAAATGATTTTGCGACACTTCCCAGTGGAAAGAAAGCGGCGGGAATGACTTTTTATGTGATTACCAAAAAGATAATGGAAGAGAGCGGAAACATACAGGAATTTAAAGTGATTCAAACAAAGATCGATACTTTTGAGATTAACTATGTAAGCAAAGAAGAATTAACGAAGGAAAAAAAGCAATCTATAACAGAAACAATTGAACAATTTTTAGAGCCTGGATTGACATTTAACTTCCACAGAAAAGCGCAGCTGGATAGATCTGCAAGCGGAAAGTTGAAGCAGTTTGTTTCGTTGGTTAAAAATTAATCTCCCTCAAAACGTGCAAAAGGAAATTCTTATAATAACCAACTATTTCCCTCCTGAAAGAGGCGCAGCAGCTAATCGTATTTATAGCTTGGCAGAAGCAATGGGAGATGCCGATTTTAGGGTAACAGTTGTTTGCCCGTTGCCAAATTACCCAACAGGAAAAGTTTTTAGTGAATACAGTGGTAAAATCTCTTCAGTTGAAGCTGTTTCCTTTGGAAAAATAAAACGATTGTGGATTTGGCCCAGCAATTCTGCAAATAAATTTGTGAGGTTGCTCTCTATGGTTTCCTTTTCCTTTAGTTTGATTTTATTCTTCATTTTTTCAAAAACTCCTAAAAAAGTTTTTATCCAATATTCCCCTGTTTTTGTGGGGTTTACTGCGGTTGTTTTGGGGCGTTTGTTTTCAAAAAAAATAATACTGAATGTTTCTGACCTTTGGCCTTTGGCTGGTTTGGAAATGGGTTTATTAAAAAAAGGGTTGTATTATTCCGTTATAGAATGGATGGAGCGGTTTTGTTACAAAAAATCCCATTTGATTATTGGACAATCTGAAGAAATCCTTACGCACGTAAATACTAAATGTAATACGCCTCTTTTTTTATACAGAAATATTCCGGATTTCAATCCTCCCACTATTCCTGAAACCTCTGTTAAAAAACCTATTACACTCGTGTATGCAGGTTTATTAGGTGTAGCACAAGGATTGGCTGAAGTTTGTAAAAAAATAGAACTGCCCAAATTTATTGAGCTCCATATGTATGGTGCCGGACCAGAGGAAGAAATAATTTCAAAAATCAACAAAGAGAACATTTTTTATCACGGCGAAATAGAAAGAACCAAACTGCATAAAACACTGCAGCAATATGATATAGCTTTTATACCACTGACAAATAGGATTTATGGCTCGGTACCTTCAAAATTATTTGAATATACTCGATTGGGACTTCCTGTAGCTTATTTTGCTGGTGGTGAAGGAGGAACCTTGGTAGAAATCCACAAACTAGGTTGGAACATACCCGTTTCAGATTTTAATTCCTTTCAGAAGTTTATTTCTGAACTATCTATATTAGAATTAGAGCGGTTTGATAAAGAAAAGGTGCAACAAAAAGCAGTTGAAACATTTGATTTTCATACCCAGTTTGATAAGTTTTCAAAAGCAGTAAATGACGTTTAATATGCTTTTTTATCCCCTTTAATAGCGTTATAGATAGTTTGGAATACAATTTTAATATCCAAGAACAATGACCAATTTTCAAGATAGAAAATATCAAACTTTACCCTGTTAATAATATCATTTTCTGTTTCTACTTCTCCACGATATCCACTTACCTGAGCCAAACCTGTGATACCAGGTTTTATAAAGTGACGAACCATAAACTTATCTATACGTTCGGCATACATTTGTGTATGACTTACCATATGGGGCCTTGGCCCAACTACAGACATATCTCCTTTCAAGACATTGATAAATTGTGGCATCTCATCTATACTTGTTTTACGTAGAATACGCCCTATTGCAGTAACCCTTGTGTCACCTTTACTTATTTGGTGCAGATGTGCCATAGGATTAGGTTTCATAGATCTAAACTTGTAAC
>PAZL01000055.1 GCA_002715485.1 Aequorivita sp.
AAATGACCGCGGAAATCTCTCCCGACCCGGTGTTGCAAAGGTTTACGACTATCGACATTATGTTACCAATGAAATGAAGGATTTTCTTTCGGGAGAGATTTCCGCAGAAATTGAAGAAATCCTTTTAATAGGGATCCATCACGAAAAACAGCATCAGGAACTTCTGGTTACAGATATAAAATACATCCTAGGAAATAACCCGCTCTTGCCGAGATACAACGACTCCTTTTCAGAAAATACAAGTCAGAGTTTTCAACAGAAATGGATTGAAATGAGGGAAGGTGTTTATGAAATAGGCCACAACAATACCAATGAATTCTGTTATGATAATGAATTGGGAAGACACAAAGTATATCTTCAGAATTATAAAATTTCAAACAAGCTAATTACCAATGCCGAATACCTTGAATTCATTGAAGCTGGTGGGTATAAAGATTTCAACCTTTGGCATGCAGAAGGTTGGGATTGGGTAAAACAAAACCAAATTGAAGCCCCAATGTACTGGCACAGCATTGATAGGGAATGGCACCAATACACCATGCAGGGGTTACAGAAGTTAACTGCAGAAGCGCCCGTTTCACATATTTCTTATTACGAAGCGTTCGCCTTTGCACAGTGGAAAGATTGCCGTCTGCCCACTGAATTTGAATGGGAAGCAGCTCAAGAAAATTTTGAATGGGGCAACCGTTGGGAATGGACTGAGAGCGCGTACCTGCCCTACCCAGGTTACACCAAAGCTCCCGGCGCCATTGGCGAGTACAACGGAAAATTTATGGTAAACCAAAAAGTTTTGCGAGGCGGTTCCGTGGCAACTTCTTCAAAACATACACGACCTACTTACAGAAATTTTTTTCAGACCAATCTGCGGTGGCAATTCACTGGATTAAGGTTGGCGAAATAATAACGACTACCCCTCTATGGCAACAACTACCGCAACCCAATTGGACACTACTTTTAAAAAAGAAGTTTTTGAAGGACTCAACACTTTTCCCAAATATTTATCGTCAAAATATTTCTATGATAAAAAAGGTGACAAGCTTTTTCAGGATATTATGGCGATGCCTGAATATTATCTTACAGGATGCGAATTTCAAATAATTTCATCTCATACCGAGACTATTGGAGAGCTTTTCCGCGACCGAGAAAATGGGTTGGATTTAATTGAACTTGGTGCTGGAGATGGAAAAAAAACAAAAGTTCTACTAAAATATATGGCAGAAAATAACTTCAATTTTATTTACAAGCCCATTGACATTAGTGAGAATGCTGTGCAAATGCTTTCAAATAATCTCGCCGAAGAAATGCCCGCTTTAAATGTAGATGCAGAAGTGGGAGAATATTTTGAAGTTCTGGAAAGATTGAAAGGTTTTAATAAACGCAAAAAGGTAATAATGGTTCTGGGCAGTAATATCGGAAACCTAAAACATCCAAAGGCAATTGAATTTCTCACTCAATTAAAAAATGTAATGCTTCCGGATGATCTGCTATTCATGGGTTTTGACCAAAAAAAGAATCCACAAAGCATACTAGACGCTTACAATGACAAATCGGGAATTACAGCGGCTTTCAACAAGAATATTTTAACCCGAATAAATCGTGAGCTTGAAGGAAATTTTGATGTTGAGAAATTCACTCATTGGGAATCCTACAATCCCGAGACTGGCACTGCCAAAAGTTTTTTGGTGGCTAACGAAGCTATGCAAGTAACTATCGAAAAGTTAAAGTTAACTGTAAACTTTGATCAATGGGAAACTATCCACACTGAAATTTCTCAAAAATACGATGATAAAACAGTGCAGTGGCTTGCTGAAAAATCTGGGCTCGAAATTGAAACATCCTTCACTGATGAAAAAGGGTATTATAAAAATTATGCCTTCAGAAAATTGTAATATTACAATATCGATGACCGAAAACACGATACCATCAGCTTTGAAATATCCAAACCGGTTGAGCTCATTCACCCAAAATTTCAACAAGTCTTTCCAATTCCTCCTCAGTATTGTAATAATGAAAGCTTACACGAATTCCACCACCGCGAGGAGAGCAGATAATTTTGTTTTTTTGTAGTTTCTGAAATAGCGCTTCATCGCCTTTTAAATTATAAATGGAAGCATGCTTTGCGCGCAGCAGCGTATCATTTCTCAATAAATTCATATCGGTAAAACATGCTTTCGCCTTTGCTGAAAGTGAAGCAATTTTTTGATACAGATTTTCTTTCCCAATTTTTTTCTGAAATAATATTGCTTGCTCCAAACTGCCATAATTCAATGTGTCTTGGTGGCCCGGTTCAAAATGCTTCATAAAAGCAGTTTCCGTTGCCAAACTTTCAAAACGTGCTGCAGAATTGAAACCTATGGTTTTTGGAAAAATACGGTCCCGTGCAGCTTTCTTAACCATAACAAAACCGTTACCGTAACCAGCAGTAAGCCATTTATAGGCGCTCGTCCCCAAAACATCAATTGCATTTTCGGCAAAACTGAAATTCTCCGTTCCCAAGTATTGTGTGCCGTCAGCAATCAAAAGTAGGTTTGGATGATAGCTTTTTAACTGTTTTAAAAATTCAAAATCTATCTTTATTCCGTTTAACCATTGTACGATGCTGAATATAAAAATATCCGGTTTGTGCCTCGCCACAGCTTCTTCAATATTTTGTTCCAGATTTTCATTAATTTCAGCATAACAGACATCAAAATCGCGGGTTTCCACTGGCCAATTCACGGAAGGATAATCATTTTTTAAAAGAAGTATTTTTTGACCTTTCGGAAGCCCTTCCAATATAGTGTTTATTCCAAAGGATAAATTGGGAACCAAGGCAGTTTCATCTGTAGCGGCATTAAAGAAATCAGCAACTGTTTTACGGATTTGTTCAATATGAACTTTATGTTTATCACGAAAAACACTTGCATGGTTCATCAAATCCAGATCGTGTTGCCTGCGCCATTCAACCACAGGCTTTGGAATTACGCCATTTGAGGCTGTATTTAAGTAAGTGCAGGATGCTAAGGCGGGAAAGTGTATTCTTAAATCTTCCATAAGTGGGTGGCCAAAATGGCTAATTTTAGGTATTTTTACAATACTGGAATTTTCAGTGATTTTGAACTTCAACGAAAATAACCAACTATGTTTTCAAAAACTAAAAAAACCGAAAGAATTGATGCTGAACAGCGTGAGCAATACGAGTATGCACGCCGCCGCATCAAAGAGAAAAAAAATCTAATGCGCCATTTCATTCTATTTTTAGTAGGCTCGGTGCTATTAATAATCATTAACCCCGTGTTGGGCTATGGCGAAAATTTTTTTATAAAGGATTGGTTTATTTGGGCTATTTTAATCTGGACTTTTATATTCCTCGTGCATCTTTTCAATGTTTTTGTAATGAATAAATTTATGGGCAAGGAATGGGAAGATCGCCAACTTGAAAAATTGAAAGCACGACAAGCAGAACGCATGGCTGAACTTCAGAAAAAAGTGGACACAGAACTACAACTGCCTACAACCCCACCAGGCACTTCAAAAAAAAACGAACTGAACAACCCATTACCGCCAGACGTACAATGATAACCATGATTGCCGCCGCGGGCGAGAATAACGAACTGGGAAAGAACAACGACCTGCTTTGGCACTTGCCCGATGATTTTAAGCGTTTTAAGCAATTAACTACGGGCCACCATATTATTATGGGGCGCAAGACATTTGAATCGTTCCCAAAACCGCTTCCTAACAGAACCCACATTATAATTACCCGAAATAAAGACTATAAAAAAGAAGGTGCCATAGTGGTGCAAACCTTGGAAGATGCTTTCAATATTGCAAAGAATGACCCAAAACCTTATATAATTGGAGGTGGTGAGATATATAAAATAGGACTTCCCTTTGCGGAAAAAATTGAGCTTACCCGAGTCCACGAAACTTTTAAGGATGCTGATACTTTTTTTCCAGAGTTTTCAAACGAGAAATGGGAACTAATTTCCGAAGAGGAGCATCCCAAAGATGAAAAACATAAGTATTCCTTTACATATGAAACTTGGGTGCGCAAATAATCCCTTTTAAAACCTCGCAATTTTTGAAAAGCAGTAAGGTTTTATAAAAAGCCATCACACTTGAAAGCCATTCTAAAAAATATAGCTTCACAAAACAATTTCAATTTTATTGGTTGCAAACCACTTTCGGGAGGTGATATCAACAAAGTTTTTCTTCTGAAATGTGAAGAAGGAAATTATGTTGTTAAAATAAACAATGCTTCCGAATTTCCTGGAATGTTTCAGGCAGAAGCTAAAGGACTTCAGCTTTTACAGGCTACGGAAAGTTTCCAGATTCCGAAAATCATCGCTGTTGGTGTTTTTCAAAATCATTCATATTTAATGATGGAATATTTGGAAACAGGAACTCCAAATTCAAATTTCTGGAAAAAATTTGCTGAAAATTTGGCAACACTTCACAGAACCACGCAGCAAAATTTTGGATTGGATCACGATAACTATATAGGCAGTCTTCCTCAGAAAAACGGCTTCTGCAGCTCGGCTTCAGAATTTTATATCACCCAGCGTTTGGAGCCACAGTTTAAAATGGCTTCAGACAAAGGCTTTCAGTTTAATAACTTAGAGGGATTTTTTAAGAATATTTCTGTGGAAATCCCGAACGACCCCCCGTCCCTAATTCACGGAGATCTTTGGAATGGCAACTATATGGTTTCTGAAACTGGTGAAACTGTTTTAATAGATCCCGCGGTGGCTTTTGCGCCGCGTGAAATGGATATTGCCATGATGAAATTGTTCGGTAGTTTTTCAGAAGAAGTTTTTTTAGCTTATAATGCTATTTTTCAACTAAGTGAAGGCTGGAAAGAGCGGGTTCCGCTTTGGCAATTATATTACATTTTAGTTCACTTAAATTTATTTGGGTTGGGTTATTTACATAAGGTTGAGGCTTGTATTTCAAAATATTCATAAATTGTGGAGCACATTCTTTTAGGAACTTTTTATTTCTATTTTTACATTTCAACCAGTTTTAAAAAAACTCTATGAATTTCGTCAAAAATATAATAGTCATCTTTCTTCTCTTCCCAATTTCAATTGTATTTGCTCAAGAGCAGGATCGCGATTGGGTCCCATTTTCACAAATTTTGGATTTAGAAGTAAAAAAAGAGCTGGCCTTTGAATTAACCGCTTCAGTAAAAGTGAACATTACAGAGCCTAACAGTCAAGCGGGACTTTGGGCTCGGGTTGATAACAAAGGAAAAAAGATAGGTTTTTTTGACAATATGCATGATAGACCAATTAAAGACTCTGAATGGAGAACGTACTCAATAAAAGGCACTTTAGATTCAAAAGCGAAAAGACTTGTTTTTGGAGGACTGTGTTTCGGTAATGGAAGTTTCTATTTTGATGACTTCAAACTTTACATCGAAAATCCAAAAACAGGCAAAATGGATTTCGTCCCGATTGACAATTCAGGTTTTGAGGAAGTAATTAGAAATAATGAAATTCCAAAATGGTGGATTGGAATTGGGAAAGAAACTTTTGATAATACAGAGGATTTTCAATGAATACTTCAAAAGAACATTTTGAGGGAAACTATTCACTCCAAATTCAAGGAAAAAATATTAAGCGAAATGTTCCAAATTACATCGGTCCAATTGAAGGTTACACTCCACAAATTGGCACATTGGTAACAATGCTAAACAACCTGAGTGATCGTGTAGAATATGCGGTCGGCAATATGACCCAGACCGAATTGGATTATCAATTGGACGAAAAATCAAACTCCATAGGCGCTTTGATAATGCACCTTGCCGCTACTGAAGTTTATTATCAAGAAGCAACTTTTGGCAACAGTAATTTATCTGAAGAAGAATTGGAAGAGTTAAAAATAGCCATGGAATTGGGTGATAAAGGCAGACAACATATAAAGGGGCATGATGCGGTATATTATCTTGATATTTATAAAAAAGCCAGACAAAAAACCTTAGAATTGTTAAAAGAAAAAGACGATGCATGGCTAGCTGAAGTTCCTAATGGTTCATATGTTAACAACCATTTTTCGTGGTTTCATGTTATGGAACATCAATCTAGCCATTTAGGCCAAATTTTACTTTTACAAAAACGTATTCCAGAAATAAATTCTTTGGAATTAAAAGACGACAAAAAAGTTGATTAAGTATAAAAAACACAGATATGAAAGCATATATATTTCCCGGACAGGGCGCCCAATTTACGGGAATGGGCAAAGATCTTTATGAAAACTCTTCGAAAGCGAAAGAAATGTTTCAACAAGCCAATGAGATTTTAGGTTTCGATATTTCCAAAACAATGTTTGAAGGCAGTGCCGACGAGCTTAAAGAAACCAAAGTTACCCAACCCGCTATTTTCCTTCATTCCACCATTTTGGCAGAAGTTATGGGCAATAAATTCCAGCCAGATATGGTAGCAGGACATTCCTTAGGTGAAATTTCGGCATTAGTTGCCAATAGAACGCTTGCCTTTAACGATGGGTTGCTACTGGTTTACAAACGTGCATTGGCAATGCAAAAAGCCTGTGAAAAAACACCCTCAACAATGGCGGCTGTTTTAGGGCTGGAAGACCATTTAGTTGAAGAAATATGTGCAAACACACCTGGAATTGTTGTTGCCGCAAATTATAACTGCCCCGGCCAATTGGTAATTTCTGGCGATGTGGATGCTGTTGGAAAAGCCTGTGAAAGTTTGAAAGAAGCTGGTGCACGCAGAGCTTTGATTTTACCGGTAGGTGGCGCTTTCCACAGTCCATTGATGGAGCCTGCTCGTGAAGAGCTGGCAGCGGCTATTGAGGCAACACAATTTACCGAACCTGCCTGCCCTATATATCAAAATGTTTCAACATTTGCGGTTACTGATCCTTCAAAAATAAAGGAAAACCTCATCTTTCAACTTACTGCTCCGGTTAAGTGGACACAGAGTGTACAGAATATGATAAAAGATGGAGCTACTAAATTTATTGAAGTTGGTCCAGGCAATGTTTTGCAGGGGCTCGTGAAGAAAATTGATGCATCTGCAGAAACTGAAAAAGCGGAAGTATAATTTGATATTTTTTATAGCCTGTATTTGGATATTTGGCTTTTTAAATCACCACTTACTGACTTTTTTAAAGATTTTAAATAGAATATATAGAAAAACTAGAATTAATGTGAAAATAAAAAATTGCCAAAGGAGTAATCCAATGCTAAAATCATTCATAAATTTTTCCATCCATCAAATTTTATCAGTTTTACTTATCTAAATTCATTACGCCTATATTTCAAACTTATCATTTTTATAATATAATTCCAAATTTACCCTAAATTCAAAATATAAGTTTAAAAAAACACCGAACAGAAAATTCCGTTCGGTGTTTTTATTTCATTTAGTTTTCTATCTATGCGCTTATCCTACAATCTGCACAATCTTTCATTTTGCCATAATAGGTTTCACGGTATTTGTGTACAGTTTTAAAGGGAACTTTCAAAAAAGTTTTCTTGATGTAAATCACATTGGTGGTAAACATCCCCATTTTTTCTGTAAATCTTTTTTCCGTTTTTGTTTGTCGTTTCACTGAAACTAACTTCATAATTTTTGTTTATCGGTTTGTGGCAAAGAAACAAAGGCTCGTTACCAATTCCAAATTTTAAGCGTTAAACCTTTTATAAAAACAAATATAAGTTGCTGATAATTAAATATTTCTGATTTTCTTTTCCCACTTCCACGCGGATTCAAGAGCGTCTTCCATCGTTTTTTCAGCTTTCCATCCCAATACTTTATTTGCCTTTTGGGTATCTGCATAAACGGCTATAACGTCTCCCGGTCTTCGATCCACAATTTTATAATTCAGTTTTTCGCCCGTTGTTTTTTCAAAAGAATTTACAACTTCCAAAACTGAGCTTCCTCTGCCCGTTCCAAGATTGAAAACCTCAAACTGGGTTTCATTTTTTTTAGAAAGCAAACGCTGCAGGGAAATAACGTGCGCCTTTGCCAAATCTACCACGTGGATGTAATCACGTACACAGCTACCGTCTTCAGTGGGGTAATCATTGCCAAATACTGAAAGTTGCTCCCGAACTCCGGCAGCGGTTTGCGTAATAAATGGAACCAAATTCTGTGGCACTCCTGCGGGCAACTCGCCAATTTCTGCCGTTTCGTGCGCCCCAATAGGATTAAAATACCGCAACGCAATCGATTTTAAAGCCGAAATAGAACACGTATCCTTTAATATTTCCTCACTTATTTGTTTGGTATTTCCGTAAGGTGAAGTAGCGGGCTTAACAGGGGCATTTTCCGTAATAGGAAGGGTATCCGGTTCGCCATATACGGTACACGATGAACTGAAGATGAAGTTTTCAATTCCGTAAGCATTGCATTCTTGAAGTAGATAAATAAGCGTATTCAGATTGTTTTCGTAATAAAGCAATGGGTTTTGAACGCTTTCGCCCACAGCTTTGCTAGCGGCAAAATGGATAATTCCTTCAATATCTTGATTTCTTTTGAAATAATCTGCAACATCGGCTTTTAAGCGAAGATCGAGCCGTTCAAAAGTTGGGGCTGTTTTAGTAATATTTGTAATTCCTTCCAAAACATCTAAAGATGAGTTTGAGAGATTATCGATAATTAAAACTTGATAACCTGAATTTTGAAGTTCAACAACGGTGTGGGACCCTATATAGCCCAAACCGCCAGTAACGAGTATTTTTTTCATTATTTGGTAACGAAATTTATAACAGTTTCTGTAATATACTTAATTTGATCATCATCAAGTTCAGTGTGCATGGGCAGTGAAATTACTTCTTTTACCAATTGATTGGTAACTGCAAAATCTTCTTCTTTATAGCGCTCATCTTTATAAGCCTTCTGAAGATGCAGCGGAATGGGGTAATACACCCCGCACGGAATTCCTTTTTCGTTTAAATGGTTAACCAACGCATCTCGATCTGCATTTAATATTTTTAAAGTGTATTGGTGAAAAACGTGGCAATCGCATACATCGCAGATAGTTTGAGTGTTGTCACAAAAACCGGTGGGTGTAATTATATTTTCAATTCCAGCAAAAGCTTCATTATATTTTCTTGCTGCATTTCTTCGTGCTGCATTATATTCATCCAAATGTGGCAATTTTGCACGAAGCACAGCTGCTTGGATGGAATCCAATCTACTGTTAACACCAATCACATCGTGATGGTAACGTACGTACATTCCGTGGTTTACAATCCCTCGAATAATGTGGGCTAGGTCATCATCGTTGGTGAAAATGGCACCACCATCACCATAACATCCTAGATTTTTTGAAGGAAAGAATGACGTGGAAGCCACGTGCCCAATAGTTCCTGTTTTTTGTTTAGTACCGTCTTTTGAGGTATAATCTGCGCCAATGCCCTGGGCGTTGTCTTCAATTACATATAAGTCATGTTCTTTGGCGATGGCCATAATTTCGTCCATATTAGCCGCAAGGCCAAAAAGATGGACTGGTACTATCGCTCTGGTTTTTGGGGTAATTGCTTTTTTTATGGCTTCTACATCGATATTAAAATTTATAGGGTCCACATCTACCAAAACAGGAGTTAATTGCAAAAGTGCAATAACCTCAACGGTGGCAGCAAAAGTGAAATCGGCTGTAATTACTTCATCGCCGGGTTTTAAACCAAGTCCCATCATTGCAATTTGCAAAGCGTCTGTTCCGTTCGCGCAAGGAATTACGTGCTTTACACCTAAATAATCCTCTAGTTCCTTTTGAAATTCATGAACTTCGGGGCCATTTACAAATGCAGTGGTTTCTATTACATTCATTATGGAACTGTCCACACGTTCCTTTATATTTTCATACTGACCTTTTAGGTCAACCATTTGTATTTTCTTCATATTTCAGAAATGATATTGAATTCGGTAAAATTACGAAAATGATATTTGATATCTGGGAATTCGGCATTATGGATTCACACTAAAAGGATAATTATGTTTTAGCGTTTAAAGGTTTGAAGTTTGGTGCTATAATTTTGGTATTTTTACACGCAATGCACACCATCTACAATTTATTGATTCATTTTGTATCCTTTGGGTTGAGGATTGTGGCTCTTTTCAGCAAAAAGATGAAACTTTTTGTAAACGGCAGGAGAAACGTGTATGAAACTCTTCAGCAAAAAATCTCCACTACCGACAAAACCATTTGGTTTCATTGCGCTTCTTTAGGAGAGTTTGAACAGGGGGTTCCCATCATGGAAGCGATTAAAAATCTTAAACCTGACCATAAGATTGTAGTGAGTTTTTTTTCACCTTCGGGATATGAAATAAAGAAAAACACACCTTTGGCAGATGCAGTGGTGTATCTTCCAATGGATACGCCGTCCAATGCAAAAAAGTTTATTTCTGCGGTTCATCCATCGTTTACCTTTTTTGTGAAATATGAGTTTTGGCCCAATTATCTTTTCGAGCTTCAAAAAAGAACCGTACCTACACTATTGATTTCAGGCGTTTTTCGGGGTGATCAAATTTTTTTCAAAAGCTATGGCGGGTTTATGAAAAGAGCGCTCAAAAGCTTTGATCACTTCTTTTTACAGGAAGAAAATTCTGAAGAGCTTTTAAAAAGTATTGGTTTTACCAACACTACTGTAAGTGGCGACACACGTTTTGACAGGGTTTCGCATCAAATTGAAATGGATAATACCTTAAAGTTTGCTGAAGAATTTAAGGGAAATTCACTTTGTATTGTCTGCGGAAGTACTTGGCCAGAAGATGAAGCTGTTCTTTTGGATTACATAAACTCATCTCCCGAAAACGTAAAATTTATCATTGCTCCCCATAAAATAGAAGCAGATAAAATCGAGGATTTCACTAAAAGGATTGTCAAAAAAACAGTGCTTCATTCCAAAATAGACGAAGTAAATATATCAGATTATTCTGTTTTGATAATTGACTGCATAGGTTTGCTGAGCAAATTATACAGCTATGCAGACATAGCGTATGTTGGCGGGGCGATGGGCAAAACGGGACTTCACAATATTCTGGAACCTGCCACTTTTGGGGTGCCCATAGTTATAGGAAAGAATTTTCAAGAATTCCCTGAGGCGAAAAGACTTCGGGATTTAGCGGGTTTGTTTTCAATTTCAAACGCCGCGGAATGTACCGAAATTCTTAACAAATTAATTCTAAATGATTCGCTTCGAAATAAAACAGGGATGATTGCTGGGCATTTCATCAATAAAAATACGGGAGCCACACAGAAAATAATTGATTACTTCAAAACAGATCCAAAAAAATAAAAACTCTTTTTTTTGGCAAAATCAGTTCATTTTTGAAATACATTTTATTGAATTAATAATATTTTCACAATTTTTAGTATATAATTATACATTTCAAGAATTTTAAAAGCTAGATTTGTTTTAACATTTAAAAACAATCTAATTATGAGAAAACTGTTTATTGCATTAGCGCTAGTTTCATTAGCCTTTGGTTCATGCCGGGAGAAAAAGACTGAAACCAAAGAAGTAATCCGAGAGGTAGAAGTTGAAGTAGAGCCAGAAACCCAAGAAAATGAGGGAATTCTTGAAAGGACCGCAAAAGAGGTGGATAAAGAGGTAAATGAAGAAATTGACAAGAAAATTGAGGACATCGGTAATGATGATTAAATCGAATTAACTAAAACCAAATATTATGAAAAAGCTAATATTAAGTCTCGCACTGGTAGTTGCATTTGGCACAAGTTTTATTTCTTGCCGTGAAAATAAAAAAGCCGACGATGTTGAAGATGTAGTTGATGATGTTAATGATGCTATGGAAGATGCAGAAGATGAAGTTAAAGATATGACAGACGATGATGCTACAGATCCCGTAGAAAATACTAT
Organism: Aequorivita sp.; assembly: GCA_002715485.1. Lineage (GTDB taxonomy): Bacteria > Bacteroidota > Bacteroidia > Flavobacteriales > Flavobacteriaceae > Aequorivita. The sequence continues at coordinate 11,837 of PAZL01000055.1, forward strand.
TCAAGAAGGTGTAAACGAAATTCAAGAAAATACCGGTACCGGTGGAACAGATGATATTTAAACAAAATCTTTAAAACAGCCTAATTAACTTTTAAAATCAACAATTATGAAAAAAGTAGCATTATTTATTTTAAGTGCAGCATTTATTTCTGCAAGTTTCACTTCTTGTCGTGAAAACAAAGAAGAAGTAACCGAAGAAGAAGCAATCATCCAGGAAATGCAGGATGAAGGCGCCGATGTAAAAATCAAAGAAGACGGTGGGGACACTAAAATTAAAATGGAAACCGACGAAAAAGAAGTAAAAATTAAAAAAGATGAAGATGGGGATACTAAAATAAAAGTTGACGAAAATAATTAAGCCCCAACTTTAAAAATAAAAAAACCGACTGTTTCAGTCGGTTTTTTTATTTACAGTATCTCTCATTTGAGTTTTAAGCTCTTCCATAGATTGTTGAAGCTGACGGAGCAAATTACTTTCGGAGGGTTCATCAACCCCAAACGTTAATTTGCTATTAACCATCCAAAGCTCTTGAATATCTTTAACTTTCACATCTATTGGCAAATATTCTGTATTCAACGAAATGAGCCGAATACTCTGTGGGTTATTAGGAATTTTCTGAAGCTTTTTCACTAAAACTGAATCCCTCAAAACTACTATATAAATTTTACTGTCCGTTGCTTCAAGTATGCTTGGCACCGCACGCCCTAAAACCCATTCATTCGGTTTAATATTTGGCAGCATACTGTCCCCCTCTACTTGAAAGCCGCGATAAGATGCGTTTCTATATTCAGGTAAAGGAATATTGAAAGCTGGTAAGGTTTGGTACCAACCCGTATCATGAATATTGTTTGGATAACCAGCCGCAGCTTTCTGGTTTACAAGAAGAATACTGTCATTACCGGTGGTGTCAATAGTTAAAACTTTCGGACTTACGCCACCACGCGAAGTATCTATATGCTTTTCAAAACTTTTGCCATAAATCCATAAGGGATTGATATTAAATTGGGACATAAGTTCCATAATAACCTTTCCCGTTATTTTGGTCTTGCCTCTTTCAATATCAGCTGTAGTGGCACCAATATCTAATACTTCAGCAAATGATTGCTGAGTATAATTGAGTTCTTCACGCAGTTTTTTAAAACGTTGCGCTTCAATAGGTAGCTGTGTTTTCATATCCAAATATATAATTTTTTGGAAAATATCCAAATATTTTTTTGGATTATATCCATAAAGTGTGGAATATTTCCTTATTTTTGGCAATACTCCAAATTTTGCTATGGATTTTAATCGAATTAACGAAAAACTAAGCATTTTAGCCGATGCCGCAAAATATGATGTTTCCTGTTCCTCAAGCGGAAGTAAAAGACAGAATAAAAGCAATGGACTTGGCAATAGTAGCGGTATGGGCATCTGCCATAGTTATACTGAAGATGGTAGATGTGTTTCGTTATTAAAAATTTTACTTACCAATCATTGCATTTTTGATTGCGCTTACTGCGTTACGCGAAAAAGCAATGATATAAAGCGTGCCGCTTTTAAAGTACAAGAAGTTGTGGACTTAACAATAAATTTTTACAGACGAAATTACATTGAGGGCCTTTTTTTGAGCAGCGGAATTTTCAAAAATGCAGATTATACAATGGAACGCTTGATAGCCGTGGCAAAAAAGTTGCGTGAGGAAGAATATTTCAATGGATACATTCACCTAAAATCCATTCCAGGTGCAAGTGATGAATTAATGCGGGAAGCTGGCCTATATGCAGATCGTCTTTCCGTAAATATTGAAATTCCCACAGAAAAAGGTTTGAAATTACTAGCACCGGACAAAAACAGAAAAGATTTTATAAAACCTATGGAAAAGGTGAAGAATGAAATCATTCAATATAAAAATGAAAAAAGCCTCTTAAAAAAAGTTCCGCTCTATGCCCCGGCGGGGCAAAGCACCCAAATGATTGTAGGCGCCAGTGGGGAAAGCGACGCTGAAATAATGTACACTTCCGCCTTTTTTTATAAATCATTTAATCTTAAAAGGGTTTATTACTCCGGCTACGTTCCCATAAGCCATGACAATCGCTTACCTTCCATCGGCACTGCGGTTCCGCTTTTACGTGAAAATAGACTTTACCAAACAGATTGGCTCCTTCGGTTTTATGGTTTTGATGTTCGCGAATTGCTTAATACGGAGCACCCTAACTTAGAATCAGACATTGATCCAAAACTAAGCTGGGCCCTCCGAAATTTAGACCAATTTCCTGTAAATATAAATAAGGCAGATATGCGAATGCTACTTCGAGTGCCGGGTTTGGGAGTTAAATCAGTTCATAAAATTATAGCTGCACGCAAGTATCGAAAACTTAACTGGGAAAATCTTAAATTAATTGGCGCTTCCTTAAATAGGGCAAAATATTTTATAACCTGTGATTCCAGAACTTTTGAAAGAAAAGATAGAACAGCCGCACAATTAAAAGGATTGATAATAAATGGCTCCAAAAGCAAATTCAGAAATGAATTAAATACTCAGCTAAATTTGTTTGATCATCAAAATTTTCAGCCTACATGAATACTATTTTGATTTATGACGGGAGTTTTGACGGGCTTCTTTCTGCTATTTTTAATGTTTTTGAGTTGAGGTTGACAAATGTTTGCATTAAAAGACGAGAATACTCCCAACAAAATTTCTTTGATGCTGAAGAAGAGATTATAACGGATACTGAAAAAGCAAAGCGGGTATGGATGGGGCTTTCAAAAAAAATTTCGCAACAAGAGAGACAAAAAATTTACAAAGTTTTTTTAAGTGAAATCCCAACAATTGAAAATGCTATATTACACTTTATAAAACGCACTTTTTCTTCTGAAGTATCTATTGAAAATGATTACAGCGACCCCATTATTCTTGAAATAGACAAGGTTTCAAAAAAGGTAGATCGCAAAAAGCACAGGATGGACGCCTTCGTACGCTTTCGATTAACTAACGATGGCATTTATTTTGCGACCATTGAACCAGATTTTAATGTTTTACCCTTAAATTCGGAACATTTTAAAAAAAGATATGCAGACCAAAAATGGTTAATTTATGACCTGAAGCGCAAGTATGGTATTTATTACAATCTTCAAAATGTAGCGATAGTTGAACTGGAAATTTCATCAGAAGTGAACAGCTCAACAAAGGCTCTTACGTATTTTACTGTTGATGAAATAAATTTTCAGGAACTTTGGCGCATTTACTTTAAAAACAGCAATATACCTTCCCGAAAGAATATGCGTTTGCATATAAAACATATTCCAAAAAGGTATTGGAAATATTTACCCGAAAAAAGGTTTTGAATTAATTTTTTAATTACTTTTGCGCACTATTAATCACTAATCTATTTCAACAATGAAAAAATTATTTTTATCACTTGCCGCTCTTGCATTGGTTGCTTCAGTTTACTCTTGCAGAGATACTAAAACTGAGGAAAACACAGAAGAGACTGCTGAAACTATGATGGACAACGCTGAGGAGTCTATGGAAGAAGCTTCTGACGCTGTTGAAGAAGCTGCTGAGGAAACTGGCGACGCTATGGAGAAAGCTGCTGATGACACTGAAGAAGCTGTAAAAGACGCTACTGACGGTCAATAAGCATTTTTTGCTAAAAAAACGTAAAGCCCTTTCAAATTTGAAAGGGCTTTTTTTATTTTGCATTCTCAATTATTTAAAATATGCTAGTAGCCATAACAGAAAAATTTAGAAAAGTCTCCTTTATTGAATTGTGCATTTACAGCAGCATCTATTTAGCCACTGGCATTGTTATGAATAGCATAGGAATTTATTTTGAAATTGTTAGATTTGAGAATTGGTGGCAAATAATTACCTGTTATGCTTTGTATATGGTGCCCGTATCAATACTAATAAAAGAGTATTCCTTTTTCAACCAGTATTGTTATGGCCTTTTAGCAGTGGGGGTTCTAGAACTTTGCGGATATACTTTTCAAACTTCCTATGTATACCCAAACAATATACTATCACAATTGTTTACCCCGTATAATGTAACCTTGGCGATGACTTTATTTTTTGCCATTTACTTTCCGTTGGGCAATATGCTAGTGAGTTACATCTATAAAAAAATTACCCCACAAAAAAAGCTCCTTCAATAAAGAAGAAGCTTTTAAGTACTCGAGGCGGGACTTGAACCCGCACGACCAAATGGTCACAGGATTTTAAGTCCGGCGTGTCTACCAATTCCACCACTCGAGCAGTTGTTTAATACAACTCGGACTTAACAAAAAATGCCGAATTGCATCGGCATTCAAGGTTGAGCGAAAAACGGGATTCGAACCCGCGACCTCCACCTTGGCAAGGTGGCGCTCTACCAACTGAGCTATTTTCGCAGAAATATTTATGAACGTCGCTTCATATCTAAAGCGGGAGCAAATTTAAAAATTTTACTTCAAAAGCAAAGTGTTTTTGAAGAAATTATTATTCAATTTTATTTTTTCAATTTAATGGAAGCATTCCGCTGCAACATGCGCCGAATTTCATTTAATTTCATCAGTGCTTCCACAGGCGTAAGTGTATCTATATCAATATCCAAAATCTCTTCGCGCAGCTCTTCCAACAGGGGATCGTCCAGTTTAAAAAAACTCAATTGCATCTCTTCTTTAGAAACAGCCTTCATTTCTTCTGTCAGTTCTTCGGAAGCGTGGCTTTTTTCAAGCCTTTTCAAAATTTTATTTGCGCGTTGAAGCACGGCTTGCGGCATTCCAGCCATTTTTGCAACGTGGATTCCAAAACTGTGATGGCTGCCTCCGGGAACCAACTTGCGAAGAAAAAGCACGTTATCCTTCAATTCCTTTACCGAAACATTATAGTTCTTTATCCGAGGAAAAGTTTCCGTCATCTCATTCAACTCGTGATAATGGGTTGCAAAGAGTGTTTTACCGCGGGAAGGATGTTCGTGCAAATATTCACTGATGGCCCAAGCAATGGAAATTCCGTCATATGTACTTGTTCCACGACCTATTTCATCCAAAAGAATCAAACTTCGTTCCGATAAATTATTCAAAATACTCGCTGTTTCATTCATCTCAACCATAAATGTAGATTCGCCCATCGAAATATTATCGCTTGCCCCTACTCGAGTAAAAATCTTATCCACGCAACCCATTCGTACTGCTGTAGCGGGCACAAAACTACCCATCTGTGCCAAAAGCACTATTAATGCCGTTTGCCGAAGAATGGCCGATTTACCACTCATATTAGGCCCAGTGATCATAATAATTTGCTGGTTTTCCCTATCGAGGAAGACATCGTTTGCTATATAGGGGGCGTCGGGCGGAAGTTGTTTTTCAATTACCGGATGGCGGCCTTCCTTTATATCCAAATCGAAAGTATCATCTAGCAATGGCCGTGTGTAATTGGATTCTTTGGCCTGGGTGGCGAAAGAGCAAAGGCAATCCAACTGTGCAATCAAGGCTGCATTTTGCTGAACGGAACCTATAAACTGAAGCATCCATTCAACCAGTTTTGCGAAAATTTCCTGCTCTAATACTAAAATTTTTTCCTCGGCACCAAGAATTTTAGTTTCGTATTCCTTTAATTCTTCCGTGATATATCTTTCGGCGCTTACAAGGGTTTGCTTTCTAATCCATTCCGGCGGAACCTTATCTTTGTGGGTGTTTCGAACTTCTATGTAATATCCAAAAACATTATTTGACGCAATTTTAAGTGAAGAAATCCCGGTGCACCTAGTTTCGCGCTCTAGCATTTCATCCAAATATTCCTTTCCGTTGGCTGAAATATTTCGCAATTCGTCCAGAGTTTCTGAAAAACCCTCGGCGATTGAATTTCCTTTCAGAATATTTACCGGAGCTTCCTCAAAAAGTGTTTCTTTTATTTTATTACGAAGCAATTCCAAATCGTGCAATTGCTCGCCAATAATTTTAAGCGATTCATTTTTGGAGTGCAACGCCAAAACTTTTATTGGGACAACTGCTTCCAAAGAATTTTTAAGTTGGATAACCTCTCGCGGATTCACTTTGCCCGTTGCCACTTTTGAAATCAATCGTTCCAAATCGCCGATGCGTTTGGTGTATTGTTGGATTTTTTCTAGAGTAATCGGGTTGTCGAGCAAAAAGCTTACAACTTCGTGACGGCGGTTTATTTTTTCAACATTTTTCAAAGGAAGCGCCATCCAACGTTTCAAAAGCCGCCCGCCCATTGGCGAAATGGTTTTGTCAATAACATCCAAAAGCGTAACCGCGTTCTGCTGATTGGAATGGTACAATTCCAAATTGCGAATGGTGAAGCGGTCCATCCAAACGTATTCATCTTCTGCAATACGCGCTAATTTTGAAATATGCTGTAATTTGGTATGCCGTGTTTCACTTAAATAATGAAGCGCGGCGCCAGCAGCGATAATGCCCTCTTCCAAATGATCCACGCCAAAACCTTTTAGGTTTTTTACAGCGAAATGTTTCGTGAGCGTTTCAAAAGCATAATCGTTTTGAAAAATCCAATCTTCCAAATGGAAAACGTGATAATTATTCCCGAATGTTTCAGCAAAAAGCTTTCGTTTCTGCTTTGAGAAAAGCACTTCCGAAGGATTAAAATTTTGAAGTAATTTATCTACATATTCTGCAGGCCCTTCAGAAACCAAAAACTCTCCCGTGGAAACATCCAAAAAAGAAACGCCCAAAGTCTTGGAACCAAAATGAATCGCTGCTAAAAAGTTATTTGATTTTGATTGTAAAATATCATCATTAAAAGCAACCCCTGGCGTAACAAGTTCGGTAACACCACGCTTTACAATGGTTTTAGTCATTTTTGGATCTTCCAACTGATCGCAAATTGCCACACGGCAACCAGCCATAACCAGTTTTGGCAAATAGGTATTCAAGGAATGGTGCGGAAAACCGGCAAGCTCCGTTCTATCTCCGCCATTGTTTCGATGGGTAAGCGTAATGTTTAAAATACCTGCTGCACGCACGGCATCTTCACCAAAAGTTTCGTAAAAATCTCCCACGCGAAAAAGCAGCAAAGCATCGGGATACTTAGCTTTTATAGTATTGTACTGCTTCATTAACGGGGTTTCCTTCTTCGCCATAAGTCAAAAAAATCTTTAATCGATAAATGTAACTAAAATGCTGTTTTCTTTAAAATGAAGCGATTAGGATTTATTGGGTTTTATCAACAATTCGCTTCAACTTTAGCCCACGAACGATTAACTTTGCCGCCTATGAAAAATCGAAAATTAAAAAACAGCGAACTGGACCGTATAAACCCCGAAGAATACAAAGCTTCGGAGAAAACGCCGCTTATAATTATCCTCGATAATATTCGCAGTTTAAATAACATCGGCTCTGTTTTTCGCACTGCTGATGCTTTTTTGGTGAAAAAAATCTACCTATGTGGCATTACCGCACAACCCCCACACAAAGACATTCAAAAAACTGCTTTGGGCGCAACGGAAAGCGTGGATTGGGAATATGCTGAAAACACGCTCGATGTAGTTTCAAAACTAAAAGAGGAAGGTATTTTTGTAGCTTCTATTGAACAGGCAGAGCTTGCCGTAAATTTGAATGATTTTTCAGTTCAAAATAATTTAACCTACGCAGTTGTTTTTGGAAACGAAGTGAAGGGAGTTCAACAAAAAGTAGTTTCCGCCAGCGATGCGGTGATTGAAATTCCGCAGTTTGGCACTAAACACTCTCTAAATATTTCAGTAAGCGTGGGGGTTGTGGTTTGGGATTTTTTCACCAAGCTTTCAAGCCTAAGAAAAACGATTTAAGAGTAATTCCACATTAATTAAAACAATACTAAAAACACCGATGACGATGGCAAATTTCAAAATATTGTGCAGCGCCATATAGTGAATTTTGTTTTTTGAATACCACAAAACCGCGAGAAAAACAGCTAGGCCGATGATACTTGCATAAAAATAGTAGTCCATATAGCCTATTTCTTCCTTAAATTTTGTGATGAGCAAAATGATGGGGCCAAGCGTTAAAACACTCAGCACAGTCAGCATTCTTTTTGAAGTCTTTTCACCATAAACCACGGGAATAGTTTTATAGCCATGCGTTAAATCTCCTTGTAAATTTTCGAGATCTTTTACCAATTCGCGCATAGAAATAAGCAAAAACAAAAAGGTAGCATGAACGAAAATAACCACGTCAAAATTTGCATAATGCACAAATATTGCAAAGAAGGGAACTACAGCCATAATAGCCGCAGTAATATTCCCAATGAATGGATATTTTTTAAGCTTATGGGAATACAACCAAAGGAAAAATATATAAATTGAGAAGAATAGCACTGCTCTAAAGGAAACATAACTTGCAAAGATGACCGATAAAAAGTTGAGCACAAAATAGGCTGAAAGCTTTGTTCGCTGGCTTACAAGTTTATCCAACATGGTTTTACGCGGACGGTTTATTAAATCTTTTTCGCTATCGTAAAAACTGTTTATAATGTAACCTCCCGCAATTGCAGAAGACGAAGCGAGAACGAGCATCAATAAATTTACATCAAATAAAACCTGCCTAACGGGCAAATCTGGCGCCAAAATATAAATGCTGGTAAGGTATTGCGCGATTACAATAATGAGAATATTGTAACCACGAACTACAGAAAACAGGCTGAAAAACTTTAACAGGAAGAGTTTTTGTTTTCTATTGAGCATTTTTTGTAGACAAGTATTTGGTTTTTATTGTTTGGAAATCCAATTTCCTACTTCAGCAGAAACATCTTTCGCTGAATCTTTATAAAGATGGATACCATCCGTAAAGGTAAACTTTGTATCGGAATTCATTAAATTTAAATATGGTACGGCTTCAGATTTAGCCAATTCATCAATTTTTTTATCAAAATCGGGAAGCAGTCTTGCCTCAATCGCTGCAATTCTATTATCAACTGGAAGTCTCACCAAGTATACCTTGCCGTGGGTTTTTAGTGTTTCAATAGTTTTTTTTAAGTAATCAAATCGTATTTGGGAAAAATTGTAATCTTTCAATTTTGCTTTTTGTTCCTGAATATTTTCAGCGATTCTACTTTTTACTGAAGTGGAATCCATTGGTGGAAATACTTCCAACCACCCATCACGATGCACTTCCATTTGTGAAAAATTCAACAGAATCTTAATATAATTATCTCCATAATTATTCAACATATATGAAACATTCGGCTTTGAGCTAAAGGAAGAAAGCGTACCCATAAACGATTTTGATTCGCCAAACTGACTTTCATCGTTGGGGTCAATTCCATCACTGGAAATGCTCCACGGATCCACAGTGACTATAAAAACACCATTTTTTGAAATTCCGTCCAACTTCTTTTCAATGGCACTTAAATATGCTGGGCCAAATGGACTGTGTGCCACGGTAAAAGAAAAATTATATATATCTTTTTGTAAATAAGGCTTTAAAATTTCGGGCAGCAATCCCTGCGCAGCTTTTGAGGTACCCAGTATCATCGCGGACTGCTTTGGGGTTGTGGTTCTTAAATAAAACGGATCGCTCTTACCATCAGCTTGTAGAAAGACAAAATAAACCGAAGTGATAATCGCGAGGGCAAACAATGAAGATTCAAGTAAAAATCGTTTCATCTTTTCTAAAATTGAAAATATATAAATGCCTGCTCTTTACCGCCAAAGAAAAAGATAATCATAGCCAAACAATAATAAAATATATATTTTAAAGACTTTGGCCAAGACTCGCCAAAGCTTTCAATAGCGTAATTTGCTTCCCTTCCTTTCCATTCAAGCGTCAAAAAACCTATTATTAAAACCGACAAAACATACACTTTATTCAATGCTAAAAAATTGGGCGAATAAAAAATCGTTTCTGAAAAAAGCAATGAAATATACTCAAAAGCGCTGCTAAGTGAGTTCGCCCTAAAGAAAATCCACGCAAAACAGGTGATTATAAAGGTTAAAAGTATTTTGAAGAAATCTGTCATGCTAGGTAAAAACCTATCTTTTGCCACAACTTCAATATGTTGTCTATTCCTTTTCAAAAGTAAAAGTGGAAGAAAATAGAGCGCATTGAGCGCGCCCCAAAAAATAAAGGTCCAATTGGCACCATGCCAAAATCCGCTTACAATGAAAATGATAAAAATATTACGAACTTTTAACCAATCGCTACCACGGCTACCACCCAAAGGAATATAAACATAGTCGCGAAACCAAGTGGAAAGCGAAATATGCCACCGCCTCCAAAACTCGGCAATATCCCTGGAAAAATACGGGTATGAAAAATTCTTCATTAAATTGAAACCAAAAAGCCTGGTCGTTCCGATGGCAATATCTGAATAGCCCGAGAAATCGCCGTATATCTGAAAAGCAAAAAAAACCACTCCAATTGCAAGAGAACTTGCAGTATAATCCTGTGGATTGCTAAAAGCCAAATTCACAAACTGTGCACAGTTATCTGCAATCACCATTTTTTTGAAAAGCCCCCAGAGTATTTGCCGAAGGCCATCCATTGCCAAAGAATATTCAAAATTTCTTTTTTTAAAAAATTGCGGCAAAAGATTAGTTGCCCGCTCAATAGGCCCCGCAACCAACTGTGGAAAAAAACTGACGAATGAAAAGAAAGCAATGGCATCTTTGGTTGGCTCCATTTTACGACGGTACACATCTATGGAATAACTCATAGTTTGAAAGGTATAAAAGCTAATACCCACGGGAAGGATAATATTTAATCGGGAGGCTTCAAAAGGATGTCCCAACAGTGTAAATGCTTCCGCAAAACTTTCGGAAAAAAAATTGAAGTACTTAAAAAAGCCCAAAAAGCCCAAGTTTACAAAAATACTCAGCAATAAAAGAGCTTTGCGCTTTTCATGCTTTTCGGTTTTTGACAATCCAATTCCCACCAAATAATCTACTGCAGAGCTAAAAACAATTAGCGAAAGAAAACGCCAATCCCACCATGCATAAAAAACGTAGCTGGCAATCAACAACAAAAAATTTTGAACCTTTAAATTTTTATTGGCTACAAACCAATAAAGAAGAAATACAATAGGTAGAAAGATTGCAAAATCAATAGAGTTGAAAAGCATGAAGCATCTTTAATTAATCGCAATCTAAGAATAATTACAGAAATATGTGAAAACAAAACAAATCGCTAAAAACTATAAACCACTTCCAGTTTATAATCTTTCAATGCTTTGCGGGCTTTGTCGATATCTTCGGTAAAACCAAGCATATAGCCTCCACCGCCTGAACCGCATAGTTTTAGGTAGTATGCATTGCTGTCAATTCCTTTCTTCCAAAGTTTGTGGAATTGTGCCGGAATCATTGGCTTAAAATTGTCAAGCACTACTTTTGAGAGTTGCTTGATGTTTCCAAACAGCGACTTTACATCGCCCTGTAAAAAATCTTCAACACAGGCATCAGTATGTTTTACAAATTGGTCCTTTAGCATATTCCTAAAACCTTCCTGCTTCATATTTTCCATAAAAATCTGCACCATCGGCGCGGTTTCGCCAGTACTGCCGCTGTCCAATAAAAATACAGCACCCTTTCCATTTTCAGTTTGCGAAGGTATGCCTGCAGGTTCTATATTATCTTTGGAATTGATTAATATAGGAAGGCTCAAATAACTGTTCAAAGGGTCCAGCCCAGAAGATTTGCCGTGGAAAAAAGACTCCATTTCAGCAAAAATAGCTTTTAGTGTTAGTAATTTTTCGCGAGTTAGATTCTCAAGTACTGTAATTTTATCATTTGCGTATTTATCGTAAATAGCCGCCACCAATGCACCGCTACTACCTACGCCGTAACCTTGTGGAATACTGCTGTCAAAATACAATCCGTTTTCCACATCCTTTTTCAATGCCTCCATATCAAAAGAGACCAGTTTAGGGTTTTCAGTTTGAAGTGTTTCAAGATATTCCGCAAAGCGTTTAAGGCTCGCATTAGACTTATGGGTAGAAACTGTATGGTGCGTATCTATTTTTAAGGCACCATTGTAAAAATTATACGGAATTGATAATCCTTTGGAATCCTTTATAATTCCATATTCACCGAAAAGTAAAATTTTTGAGTAAAAGAGGGGGCCGCGCATAAGCTTACTTATTCTAACAATAAAAATACAGATTTTAGTTTTAAAACCTTGAATCTGTGGCAAAGATAACCATTTTAACAAACATATTTTCAGAAATATTTGTGAATATATAGTATTCAACCGTTACAAAGAAACTATAAATGAAGAGAGTAGTATTTTTTTGATGACATTTTAAATAGCTTTCCGATGTATTTGTATAGAATATAAAACACCACTACTATGAAAGCCTTACATTTTTTTATTGCCGCGACTTCTTTTTTCTTCGTTTCCTGCTTTAACGGTGAAAAACAAAACTACGATGAAGATGGCAACTTCCAAGAATACTACAACGAAGATAGCGCATCAGAAGATTATGGAAACAACAACAATCAAATTGCAAGTAACGCTGCTATAAAATATTTCAACACTATTGACTCTCGAAACGGAATGGTGATGTCCCGCATTCCATTCCCTGCTTCTTGGCAGAAACAAAATGGCGGTCAGTATCTCTATATGGGCCCGAACGGAATAAAAGTTCACGGCGAGCGCGGCGGCAGCTATATGTTTTCCAACGACCCACAGATGAACCAAATGTACCAACAAAGCGGGATGCAAGTACAGTTGCCAAAATCAATAGATCAGGTTATAAGTGAGGGGTTTATGGAGTACGCCAACAAAATAAACCGCAAACTGGTGCGAAAATACCCAATGCCACAGTTTGCCGCTTGGGACAAACAGTTCGACGATCAACTGTATAAGAGCGTACCTTCACAAAAAACTTTCAACGTTATGGGCCTGGAATGGCGAGATCCGGACGGCACTTCATTCCTAACCATTCTGCACCATTTTGTCTCTTACGATCAATATGGCGGCTATTGGGGCATTACCTATTCAGTCTTGGAAGCTTCCGAAAGTGCTTTTGAACAAGCCAAAACTCACTATATCAATGGCCTTTTGAACCAGCAGATAAATCCGCAGTGGCTACAGGCCGTTAATCAAAAAGATATGCAAATTGCACAGCAAAGCAATGCCGCCCACCAACAGCGAATGGCAAACATAAAATCTTTTGGCGATCAAAACACGGCTCGCTTCAATGATAGAATGGCCGCAATGGACCAAAACATGGCAAGCTGGCGTGCTAACCAAGCTGCAAGCGATCGTAGTCAAGAGCAATTTGTAGATTACATTCACGGAAATACAAACGTAAGCAATACAAATACCGGGCAAACTTATAAAGTTGAGGCAGGGGCAAACCAATACTGGATGAATAACCAAGGGGAATACATTAAAAGTGATAATTCACTTTATAACCCAAATCTAGATCAAAATGTAAATAACCAAACCTGGACGGAATACGAAGAACAAAATTGAAGATTTCAATGAAAATTTAGACCATAGTATATGCCTCCAGAAAATAAATTGTATCTTTCATTACCATATCCCCGGACTTATTTTATTTTTTGAAATATTACTCGATTATGGCATCTAAAAACCGGAGATTCTCTTTAGTTATTCAATTGTTTTTCCTTTTTACATTTTTCCTTGGATTTTCACAGGAAAAAAACACTGCCGTAAAGAAAATTCAAACCCTTATTGAACAAGATTCCTTGGCAGAGGCACGAACGGAAGTGGCTAAAAATATAGCTTTCTATAAAGCAGAAAAGAATTACGACAGTTTGTATTCTTACATTCAGTTTGAAGGAAGTTTTAAATTGAACAACGGCAATAAAAATCTGGCTGTAAAAAAAGCCGAAAAGCTTACAGAAGAAATTAAAAAGTATGCCAACCCACATTATGTGGTTGAAGCAATAACCGAACTTGGGTGGATTTATGATGATGCGGGGAAGCACCAAGAGGCATACAATCTTCTTAATACCGCAATTCCATTTGCACAAAAAAACACCAAACCCAATAATACCGATCTTGCAAGCCTAGAATACCGTCAAGGTTTTTACGCTTCAAAACTTGGCGATTTTCCCTTGGCAAAATCACATTACCTCAAAGCACTAAAAATGTTGATAAAAACTGGGCAGCCGGACTATGTTTTTTACAATCAAGTATACAACGCCCTCGGCGGAATGATGTGGCAGGAAGCAAAACTGGATAGTACCAAATATTATTTCCAGGAAGCCGTGAAGGTTTTGGAAAAAACAGATGAGACTGATATTATGAACCGATTTTATCGTCCCGCATTAGTAAAAATGAACCTTGCCGTGCTGTGGAATGCTTTGGGAAAAAACCAAGAAGCCATAGCCATTTCAGAAGAATCAATCGCAGGTTTTCAAGAATACATAAACCGCTCCACAGATGAAGCAAGAACTTATAAGGCTAGAAACCACCAATGTGTTGTTATAGACAATATGGCTGCCTTTTATAATACTTTGGGAGAATATTCCCGCTCCCAGGAACTAATTGAATATTCCTTTCAGCAAAAGAAAAAACTTTTTGATGAAAATGATATAAACATTATCATTTCAAACATCATTCTTGCAGAGGCCAAAACAGCCAGCCGCGATTTTGAAGGTGCCGCCAAAAATGCCGACACCGCCTTGCTACTTTTAAAAAGTAGTGGTAGTGCAGATTTGTATTGGGAAGCAGCAGCACTTTCCACCCGGGCCACTATTTATGAACACGCAGAAGATATAGAAAACGCAGCCTTATATTATGAAAAGGCAAGAATAGTCTATCAAAAAACTATGGGCAACACCTATACAAAAGATTTTTTAGACAATATTTTGGAATATTCCCTATTTGCCGCTAAAAATGGCAAAAAGGAAAAAGCGCTTGCCTTAGCTAATGAAACCTATAATTTTACCCACAACGGAGATTTCAAAAATACCCTGCAGGAGTTTTATCATACAACAAACCTAGCTCAAGTTCATTACCTTTTAAAAAATTATAGGGAAGCAGAAAGATTTAGCGATGAAGCACTGCGTTTCAATATTTTGGGTGAGAATGGAAAAATAAGTACTACAGATTCCATTCTTAGCCAATACAGAAAGCCCCAAGCTTTGTTGATAAATGCAGCTTCAAAATACTATCTGGCAGAAAACAAAAACCCTTTTCTTTTAAAAGAGCTTTTACAACAAATTGAAGAAGGAATATCGATTCTAGACCAACGAAAAAAAATAATCACCAACCACGAAGACGTAACACTCTTAATAACCGAAAATGAGGAACTTTTAAATTTTGCCGAAAAGTTAAGATTGGAACTTTATCAGACCACCAAAGACCCACAGTATTTAGACAAGTTAATCGCCTTGCATGAATCCAGTATATACAACCGTATACGCTCACGGTTGAACCTTAGGGACAATGTGCGGTTCAAGCACATTCCACAAGAGATATTAGCGCGTGAAAACATTTTGAAAAACAAAATGAAGTCTTCTTTAAATGATTCTGAAAACAGTAGTCTTTCTTCATTTTTTGAAGCTTCTGATAACTGGGAAAACTTTCTGGATTCGTTAAAACAAAATTTTCCCAAATATTTTAAAATGCGCTATGCCACTTTGGAGGAATCTTTGAATGATCTTCAGCAAAAAATTCCAGAAAATACAACAGTGGTACGCTATATTTTTATTGAAGATCAACTATATGCTTTTGTGGTTTCTCCATCGATAAAAAAAATGATGCGTTTAAATTACAAGTCGGTCAAAAACCACATTTCAAAAATAAAAAATGATGAGTTTTCCGTTGAAAAGACCAGGCCCCTACTCTATGAACTATATAGGGCGCTTTGGTTTCCTTTGGAAAAATATGTGCTTAGTCCAAAAGTAGTAATCGTGCCAGACAGAGAACTATTCAATTTAAGTTTTGAAACACTTACACCCAAGCCTATAAAGAATTTTCAGGAAATGGCCACAAACAGCCTTTTGGCAAAATATGACATTTCATATAATTTTAGCTTGCTGCTTTATAAGGACAAAGGCAATGTAGCTGATTACTCTTCAGATTTTATTGCTTTTGCGCCAGGTTTCAACAAAAAGATGAAAGAGGAATACCAACTGGGGATAAAAGATTCCGTAAAGCTGGACAAAACTTACCTTACTCTTTTGCCGCAACCCTTCAGCGAGGAATTGGTAAAACAGTATTCCAAAATTTTCAACGGCCGTTATTTTGTGAATGAAAACGCAAGCAAGGATTTATTTATAAACCAAGCAAAGGAGCACAAAATAATTCACATAGGCACCCACGCAGAAAGCAATAATCTAAGCCCGGAGTTAAGCCGACTTATTTTTGCAAAAAAGACCGAAGACGGAGAAAATTACGATGAAAATTCATTGTATTCCTATGAAATTTACAACATAGATCTTTCGTCAAACCTTGCCATTCTCACCGCCTGTGAAACCGGAAAACCTACCTATCAAGCAGGTGAAGGAATGATTTCATTGGCACACGCCTTTAATTATGCAGGAAGCGAAAGCATTTTGACCAGCCTTTGGGAAATTGATGAAGAGTCGAGCGCTAAAATCGTAAAGTTATTTTATGATAATCTTTCCATAGGAATGCCAAAAGATGAAGCCCTGCGCCAAGCAAAGTTAAGTTATATTGAAACAGCCGAAGGTCGTACCGCAGCCCCCCAATATTGGGCAGGACTCGTTCTTATTGGTGATACTACTCCAATAGATTTAAAAACTGGCGTGGCTTGGTGGTGGTATTTGTTGGCAGGCAGTGTGGCTTTTGTACTTTTTATATTAATAATGCAAAGCAAAAGGGAAAAGTAATCTAATTAGTGATCCTTTCAGCCCCCATACCTGCCTCATCCTCAATAAACTCTCCATTTTTGCAATATTGTGAAAGTTCATTTTTAATGAAGCGCAAAACATTTTCCTTTTCAATTTTTGGATAAAGCACATGTACATTGGCGCCCGCATCAAGTGTAAAACAAACATTGCTACCCGTTTCATCCCGAAACTTCCAAATACGATTGATTATTTCTAACGTATTCGGCTTCATCAATATGAAATAGGGCATAGAAGTCATCATCATTGCGTGCAATGACAAAGCCTCGCTTTCCACAATTTTAATAAATTCTGCAAGGTTCCCGTTTTCAAAAACCGAAAGCAATTTAGAAAGGTTTTCTTTTGCCTGCCTAAAGCGTGGTTCCGCAAAGGGGTGGTCCAGCATTAAGTTGTGGCCCAAAGTACTGCTTACCTGTTTCTCCCCTTTATCCACTAAAAGAATAGTGTCTTGAAAGTTTTCAAAATTCTGATGGATCTGAAAAGGATATTTCGTCCCAAAATAATTATTACTCTCTTCAATTTCCGCATGCTCTCCCCACACAATCAATGGCCCCTCCACACTTCGGCAAGCGCTACCAGAACCCAATCTGGCAAGAAAAGAAGCCTTTTCATTAAAGTATGACTCAGTAATATCGGGCTGCATCTGCCGCTCCATATCCATTAAGCAAAGTGCCAGAGCACTCATCCCACTGGCCGAGGATGCTATCCCACTACTGTGCGGAAAACTGTTTGTGGTTTCAATTTTAAATTTGAAATCTTTCAAGAATGGCAAATACGCCGCTACCCTTTCAAAAAACTTTTGAATCTTCGGCTCAAAGGAAGTTTCCCTGTTCCCATCGAGAAAGACCTCAAACTCAAACCCGTCAGTTTGTTTCTTTTCATAATTAAGAAGAGTTCGGGTATGGCTGTTTTTCAAGGTAAAACTGATGGATGGGTTCAGTGGCATTTGCTCCCCATATTTACCCCAATATTTTACCAAGGCAATATTGCTGGGCGATTGCCAGCCTACTGTTCCAGCAGTTAAACTTTGGGAGTAATTGCAAACAATAAACCTGTGTTGCGGCATAGCAGTTGGGATAGAATACAAAAATAGAATTCTTTTTTGGTTTAAATGATGACTTTTGGAAAACGATTCGATGTAATTTACAATAAAGCTAAAGAAGGGTCTACCATTTTAAGGATTATAAAAGAACGATCTCTCAATAGCTTGTGAGGTTGAAAAACAACCGGAATGCCTCTGAAATATGGGGCATTTTTTTTAAACCGAGACGAAAGAATACATATAGCAACATAGAATCTTAAAATAAAAGCACAGTTTCCCGTTTTCCTTATCAGTCTTTCCCCTTTTGTCTTTATTCTTTTTCCGATTAGTGATGACATTTCAAAAATTTCCCGATGGTACCATAGTAATCCTTAACAACCAAAATAATGAAGACATCAATTACTTTTCTCGTATACCTCTTCGGTACATTCTGTGTATTTTCCCAAGACCCGGCCATCCTTTGGCAAAACACCATTGGCGGTAGCCAAGGAGATTTTTCAACAGCATTTGAAGCCACTACAGATGGTGGCTACATACTGGGCGGATATTCCACCAGCAACATTTCTGGCGACAAGACCGAAAACAGCAACGGACAGATTGATATCTGGATCGTGAAAATTGATGACTCCGGTAGTATTATGTGGCAAAACACAATAGGAGGTGCAGGCGATGATTTTCTTATTTCTTTAAAGCAAACTTCAGATGGCGGTTATATAGTAGGTGCCGGTTCAGACTCAAATATTTCTGGTGATAAAACCGAAAACTCCCGTGGGGGGTTGGATTATTGGATATTAAAACTAGATGGCTCGGGCAATATTGTTTGGCAGAAAACCTATGGCGGTAACCAACCCGAATTTGACACCTACATTGTACAAACCACAGATGGCGGCTATTTCGTGGGCGGGTATTCCGATAGCGATATAAATGGAGATAAAACCGTCCCTACCAACGGTCAGCGCGACTTTTGGGCACTAAAACTTGATAGCACTGGAAACATCGTATGGCAAAACAGTATTGGCGGCAGCTTAGTAGATCGGCCGCAAGCAGCATTTCAAACTTCAGACGGAGGATTTATAATCGGAGGTTTCTCAAACTCTCCGAGCTCGGGGGATAAAACTGAAAACAGCCGGGGCGGTAATGACTACTGGATTGTAAAACTAGATGCCAACGGCATCTTGCAATGGAACCGCACTTTTGGCGGAAATGATAGTGATGTATTTCGAGATATGGTACAACTAGCAGATGGTGGGTATCTTGTGGGCGGTTATTCCAAATCAAACATTTCGGGAGACAAGACCGAAAACTCACTGGGCGATTATGATGCGTGGATTTTAAAATTGGACGGCAGCGGAAACATACTTTGGCAAAACACTATAGGCGGTAGCGGTATAGATTACCCACGCGATGTAATGCAACTGCCCGACGGCACCTTTATGGTTGCCTGCTGGAGCAACAGCAACATAAGCGGCGATAAAACTGAAAACAGCAACGGCGGGTACGATTTTTGGCTTTTAAGACTTAACTCCGCTGGCGGAATAATCTCCCAAAACTCCATCGGCGGCGCAGCCGATGAAAGCGGCTCTTACATCCTTCCAACTGCAGATGGCAATTTTGCCATGTTCTGCTCCTCAGACTCAAACATCTCTGGCGACAAAAGTGAAAACAGTGAAGGTCTAGACGATTATTGGATATTTAAAACAACCCCTGCAATTCTTGGACTTTCGCAAAACAACTTCCCCTTACCTATCAGCGTCTATCCAAACCCTACAAACGGTAAGTTCACTATAAACTTGGGACAAAGCTATTCAGGAACCAATGTCACAATAACCAATGTCCTGGGTCAGCAAGTTTCTACTTTCAATTATACCAACACCCAAACCCTGTTTGTGGAAATCAACGCCACGGCAGGCCTTTATTTCGCAACTTTGAAAACTAATACCGGTAATCAAGCCACTATAAAAATAGTAAAACAGTAATTTTTAATCATTTATTGGCCAAATTAGAAAGCCCCTAGTAAACGGGGCTTTCTTCATGCCTTTTTTCCTTCATATTAATCTCCAGATATTCAAAAAAGCATAAAAATTGCTATCTTCACAAAAGTTTAAAAACACAATAAATCAATTCATTAAAAAATATACCTATGAAAAATGCAATCATGTTAATCGTTCTCGCCCTTTTTGCCACTTCGGTACACAGTCAGTCGCTTACCCAAAAAGACCTCACCGGCACATGGCTCGTGGCAAATGTTGAAAATAGCAGCAGCAATCCAAAAATGGCCGCTGCCATGCAAAACGCCGTCATAAATCTATATGCAGATAATAGTTTTGAAATAAAGGAAAAGCAGGCAGACGGCACCTATTCCTACAAAACCACAACCAACAAAAATGCCACTTGGAGCTATAACCAAAGCAGCCAGACCATAAGCACCACTCGCACAAAGATGACCCTTAAAGTTTCACAAAGCGGTGGCAAAATCTATTTTACAGATACCGATAGCGGTCTTAAGTTTGAGGTCACAAAACCTATTTAGAAATAAATTCTCCCCCAAGCTATAACCCCATTGCAAAATCCTTGAGGATAGTGCAATGGGGTTTTTTCATCCCAAAAACAATTCCCCAATCCAAAGTTAAAAAGATTAAACTTTAATAAAAGAAACTTGAATCCAGCACCCAGAAAGCATAAATTTGCACCCGCTATAAAAAAGTTAGGAGTACCCCTTGATGAAGTCTATTTTTTTTCTGTGGTTAGCCCTGTGCTGCATCTGTTTATCCCCGGCGCAAAACATTCAGGTAGATGCTACCACCTACACCCCCCAACAACTCGTTGAGGATATCCTAATAGACAGCGGCTGTATCAGCAACGTACAGATAACCACCGCCACGACCGGCAACTTCCCTGATGGCGACAGGAGTTTTGGCTATTTCAATGCCAATGGCAGTAATTTCCCTTTTGAAAAAGGCATTGTAATGAGCACAGGCAAGCTACAAAACGTCCCCGGTCCCAATACAACCCTTAGCGATGACGATGCACCCAATTGGCCCGGCGATCCCGATCTGGAAAACGCCCTAAATATCTCAAACACCACCAATGCTACCATCATCGAGTTCGATTTTATCCCAAATGCAGACAATATACAGTTCCGTTACCTCTTCGCTTCTGAAGAATATCAGCAAGGCGATCCCAACACCTGCATTTATAGCGATGCATTTGCCTTTTTAATCAAGCCCATTGGCGGTGCATACACAAACATTGCCCTTGTTCCGGGTACAAGTACCCCAGTGCTTGTCACCACTGTCCATTCGGGCATCCCCGGCGCCTGTCCTCCCATAAACGAAACCTATTTTGAAGGCTGGAATGGCCCAAATGTGCCCATAAACTTCAACGGACAAACTAAAATTCTCGTTGCACAAACCCCCGTAACCGTCAATCAAGCTTACCACATAAAACTTGTCATTGCAGACGAAGCCAATTATCGTTACGACTCCGCCGTTTTTCTGGAAGGTGGCAGTTTCAACATTGCGGCCAACCTCGGTCCAGACCGAAGCTTCGTTACAAACAACCCCCTTTGCGAAAACGAAACCTACATCCTCGATGCTACCCCGCAGGGCACCACTCCTCTAGGGTACAAATGGTACAAAAACGGCATTATTATCCCCGGTGAAACCTCCGCCCTGCTCACGGTAACCACCGCCGGTATTTATAAAGTAGAAATAGACTATGGCAACAATTGCATCGCCTCAGATGAAGTATTGATTGAATATGGCGGCCCGGTAGCCGTTCAAAATACTGAGTTATATCAGTGCGAACCCCTCGCAAACGGCCTAGCTACCTTCAATCTTTTTGATGCGGAAGAAATAATCATCAATGGAGACCCCTTACTTCGCGTATTTTCATTTCATAAAAGCTTCACTGATGCACAAAACAATATAGACCCCATAAGAAACTCCGAAAGATATACAAACACTCAGCCAGACGAAATAGTATATGCCCGCACCGTGTCCGATTATGGCTGCATAGGCGTGGCAGAAGTAACCTTAAAAACAACCACAAACACTGTTTCAGATTTCTTTTTGGTAAATTGTTCCACAGCGGGCACCCCAGGCTTTGCAAGTTTCAATTTTTATGAAATTACTATAGAATTACAATCCCTCTTCGGAAACAATGCAGAAGTAACCTACCATCGCTCTTACAGTGAAGCCATTTCACAAACCAATCCGTTGCCCAATCCCTTCACCAATACCCAAGCAAACTCCCAAACAGTCTATGCTCGAATCAGTGGCGCCCGTGGTTGCCTTGGCACTGCCAGAATCAAATTAAGCGTAGTCAACACCCCAGAGTTTGATGGAGGTGAAACCTACATTTATTGCCTAAATACCTACCCCAGCACCATAACAATAGACCCAGGTTTGATAGGAACAATTTCAGATGCAACCTTTAATTGGTCAAACAGTGAAACCACCCCTTCCATTGAAGTGAACGAAGCAGGAACCTACACACTTACAGTAACCCGTACTAAGACCATCAACAACCAAGAGTACACGTGTACCAGCACGCGCACAATTACCGTCCTTCCGTCCGAAATTGCGCAGGTTACCTATCAACTTACGGGCAATATCGGCAATCCCACACTTAATGTAATCACGGAAGGAACGGGTAATTATAGCTATTCGCTCAACAACGGCCCATACCAGCAAAACCCCGTCTTTGAAAACCTCAGCCCAGGCGAGCATATTCTTACGGTTAAGGATGCAAACGGTTGCGGCTCCACAACCATCACGGTA
>PAZL01000056.1 GCA_002715485.1 Aequorivita sp.
AAAACGGTGACAAATAGTGTCTGGCGTATAATCCAGCCACTCGATAATGTCAATAAACTCATTGCTTAGTTTCTCTTTAATTGTGTCGAAAATGCCCATTTTTTATTTTTTTGGTTATTTAATTTTTAATGAATTTTTGAATGCTTTTGTTCCTTTCGGAAGTTTTAATCTCAATAAAATACATTCCAGCTTTCAATTGTGAAACGTCAATTTCTTTGGAAACATTATCCAAAGATTGAATCAATTTTCCTTGAATTGAATAAATTTGAAGTGACTCTATTTTTGAGGAATTCGTACTAAAATATAATTTATCTGAAGTTGGATTTGGATAAACTGAAATTTTTGAAAATTCATTTTCCTGTGTTGACAAAACTGTTACTTCACAATCTTCAGTTACCTGAATATTCCATCCTTTACTTAATGTACAACCCGCTGGGCAATCACCTGCAAATAACCAAAAAGTATAAATATTTCCATCAATACGAATGTCACAGGCTTCAACGGGTTGGTTTGGCTCTAATTCATAAGGAACCCCTGAATAATTGAATCTTTCTTCTATTGGGATTTCTGTTTCGGAATGATGTATTTCGTCAATAGAATCAAAATCGTCCACCAATGCATTCACATTCAAAATGTCGAAGGATGTTTCAATCCAAAAAGCCGTGTAGCCGGCACCGTTCAATACTATAAAATAATCAATGTTAAATTGATAAGTTGCCATTAAATTATCCAAAGCTGGAACCCCAGAAATTCCAGTATTTTTAAAATCCTCGAGCCAAGGTGTATTATTATAAATTGCCAATACCATCCGTTTGTAAGGAGTATTTGGAAAAATATATTCAGGGTTGGTGTGTATTTGAAATTCGTTGAAAAGGGAATCAATAATAGGATTACTATTTGGATTTTCATAAATGGCCGAAAGCTTTTCCAAATAAGGTGTCAATCGAGTTTCATTAACAAAAGGGTTGTCAAAATCTGGATCGTTTGGGTTTTCCAAAATATCCCTAAGTAAGAGAAATTTGGCATCACTTTCATAATTATTTTGAATGAAAGGATTTATACTACACTGTGAATAACCTTGAAAGCCAATAAATAATAGGACAATAATGAAGATAAATTTTTTCATAATTAAGAAATTTTGGCATTTCTAAAATACGAAAATTAATTATAACTCACCTTCCGCAAAATTCGCAGCGATTCCTTTAAAAGTTGGTAGACATCTGTATCGTACTCCCTTAAAAATTCCTTGGCTTCCTGCAGTTTTTCCTTGGCATCCTCAAAATCGTTTAAATAGCAAATAAGATATGTGGAAGGAAGATTACGCAAATCCTTTTCTTCCGAAGCATTAAGCGGAATGTTCTTTTTCAGCTTTTCCAACACTGCATTGTTTGCATTATAAATATGAAAAAGTGTTTTTTTGTTGAACTTCGGTGCTTCAAAAATCAATTTCGAATCCATATTGTACGAACCATTTTCTTTGAAATGAATTGTCACTTCTTCCAACGGATAATATTTAAATTGTTCGTTCAATCCCAAATGAACATATTCTACGGTTTTAAAATAATCATCATTATAAGTAATACTTATTTCATCCAAAGCTGAATAAAACAACCTAACCTGTTCGTTTATCAATTCGATATCGACACGGGAATAATAAGTTTTGTCTTTGAGTTTTTTTGGAGTTCCAGCCCAACAGACCACAAATTGTTCCTTAAAAACCTTATAATGGCTTTCCAGATCCTTATGCCGATGGTTTATAAAATCCATCACACCGTCCAAAGTGAGTTCAATATTGTTTCTTGCAGCGTTTTCAATAGATTTTACAATTTCTGAATTCACGTCTTTTATCTCAATATCGAAATCTTTGGGCATTGAGATACTGCCATCCCGAAGAAAAATAGAGCCTCCCCAATATTTCCAAATGTTTTTGCGCAACGAAGTAATTTTCCCATTGGGGCGAATCGTTACCAAGCCTACTACTTTGTCTGATGGCAAATTTGGAAACGCCACGTTTTCATAAATAATAAGTGGCGCATTGGTAAGGTAAGCGTTTACGAGGTTTTGGATTTTACTGTCGTCAAAAAAATCAACACCTCTAATTTCATTAGTTTCATCTTCAACGCCAATTACTATGAAGGAATTATTCGCTGGATTGCTATTGCTGAGCGCGCAAATATGTTTCAAAAATTTTGCCTTTCCTTCTTTGGTGCCAAGGTCTATTTTTCGCTTTTTATCATAAAAGCTGCTCTCGTCATTATGGGCGAGCAGGTTTTTGATTAAAAGACGTTTATTGATCATGATTTATTGACAATAGTAGAAGAAGCTTGATCCAAGCACATCACGGTCAAATCTGCAATGTTCACGTGTGGTGGACGGGTAACGGCAAACCAAATAATATCTGCAATATCTTCGGGTTTTAAAGGTGTGTAACCTTGGTAGACTTTTTCGGCTTTTTCAGAATCACCTTTAAATCGCACTTCGCTAAATTCCGTTTCAACCAATCCAGGGTTTATGGCTCCCACTTTTATTCCTTTGCCGTTCAGGTCTAATCGCATTCCCTGGTTGAGAGCATCCACGGCATGTTTACTAGCACAATACACATTGCCCTTAGGATAAACTTCCTTTCCGGCAGTGCTTCCAATATTTATAATATGCCCGCTTTTACGTTCCATCATTTTTGGAAGAATTGCTTTGCTAACATATAGCAAACCTTTCACGTTTATGTCCAGCATCGCATCCCAATCCTCAGTGCTACCTTCATCGATAGTGTCCATTCCGTGTGCGTTACCGGCATTGTTTATTAAAATGTCAATTTCTGAAAAATGCTCAGGAAGTGAGTCGATTGCTGAAAAAACTGCTTCTTTATTGCGAACATCAAAACGCAATGTATGAACTTCGGTTAACACTGAAAGTTCTTCCGACAGCCTTTTCAATCTATCTTCCCTTCTTCCGCAAAGGATTAATCTCATTCCATTTTTTGCAAACAATTTTGCCGTAGCCATCCCAATTCCAGAAGTTGCCCCTGTAATAAATGCTGTTTTGTTTTTCATATTATATTTTTTCTTAAAAGTACTATTTCTAAAATATTTAAATGTTTCATTTTCCTGAATATTGAAAACTAAAAAGATACCAACAAGGGTAAAGAAAGTTTAAGTTTTTCGGTTTTTTAATTTAACCAATTATTAACAGGAACTTTATCAATAAATTTTCAATTTGCACCGTCTTTTCATAAAGGCATTAAATTGAATCTAAATACGGTATGGAAAATACAAATTCGACCTTTGACATTGGGGCATTAAACGAAAAAATTGAAAGGGAAAGTGCTTTTGTAGATGTACTTTCTATGGAAATGAATAAAGTAATTGTAGGCCAAAAACATATGGTTGAGCGGCTTATGATTGGACTTTTGGGCCAAGGACACATTCTTTTAGAAGGTGTTCCCGGACTGGCAAAAACCCTTGCAATCAATACACTTGCAAAAGCAGTTCACGGTACTTTTAGCCGGATACAGTTTACGCCAGATTTGCTTCCCGCAGATGTAGTGGGAACACTTATTTACAATATGAAAGTAAACGATTTCAGTATTAAAAAAGGACCAATTTTTGCCAACTTTGTCCTTGCTGATGAGATTAACCGTGCTCCCGCAAAAGTACAATCCGCACTTTTAGAGGCAATGCAGGAAAAACAGGTTACCATTGGCGAAACTACTTTTACCCTTGATAAACCCTTCTTGGTAATGGCAACCCAAAACCCGATTGAACAGGAAGGAACCTACCCATTGCCAGAAGCACAGGTTGACCGTTTTATGCTGAAAACGGTAATTAAATATCCACAGATTGCCGAAGAGCAACTTATTATTCGGCAAAATTTAAAAGGCGCTTACGAACAAATTAATCCAGTAGCCACCATAGATCAAATACTAAGGGCTCAATCTGCTGTTCGTGAGGTGTATATGGATGAAAAAATTGAAAAATATATCCTCGATATCATTTTTGCCACAAGAACTCCTGAGAATTTTGGCCTTGCCGATTTAAAACCACTTATCAACTTTGGTGCCTCCCCACGTGGAAGTATCAATCTTGCCATTGCCGCTAAATGTTACGCTTTTATACGTCGCCGTGGTTATGTAGTGCCCGAAGATGTTCGCGCTGTAGTGCACGACGTACTTCGCCACAGAATAGGCATTACCTATGAAGCGGAAGCGGAAAATATTACTTCGGAAGAAATTATTAACAAGATTGTCAATGTAATTGAAGTACCGTAAAAAAGTATGCAGTCGTAGTATTCGATTTACAGTTTTAAAATTTTACTGAATACTAATCACTGAAAACTGACTACTGGAACAATGGATACAAAGGAACTTCTTAAAAAAGTACGTAAAATCGAGATTAAAACACGTCGGTTAAGCGATCATGTGTTTGGTGGAGAGTATCACAGTACTTTTAAAGGTCGTGGGATGACTTTCAGCGAGGTACGCCAATACCAGTTTGGTGATGACGTTCGAAATATCGATTGGAACGTTACCGCCCGTTACAACGAGCCTTTTGTAAAAGTTTTTGAGGAAGAGCGCGAGCTTACGCTAATGTTGATGGTAGACATTAGCGGTTCCGAATTTTTTGGAACACAGGAACAATTCAAAAACGAAGTCGTTACTGAAATAGCCGCGACACTAGCTTTTTCTGCAATGCAGAACAACGACAAAACGGGACTCATTCTTTTTTCAGATGAAATTGAACTTTATATTCCGCCGAAAAAAGGAAAATCGCATGTGCTTCGAATTATTCGTGAATTGATTGAGTTCAAACCAAAAAGTAACAAGACCGATATAGCAAATGCACTGAAGTTTTTAAGCAGTGTAATGAAGAAGAAAGCAATTGTTTTTGTGCTTTCAGATTTTATTGCGGATGATTACCGAGACACTTTAAAAATTGCCGCAAAAAAACATGATGTTACAGGTATCAGAATATACGACAAAGCCGAAGAGAATATTCCAAACCTTGGAATGGTGCAGATGCAAGACCAAGAAACGGGGGAACTTTTATTGGTGAACACAGGCTCTAAAAGCGTTCGCAATCAATATTACGGTTATCACCGCGAACGTGTGGGATATTTTACCGATTCGTTTACAAAAAGTGGCGCAGGCGCTATAAGCACAAGGGTTGACGAAAGTTACGTGAAAAAATTATTAGGATATTTTAAGAGACGTTAGGTTTGAAATGTTAGATATTAGAAAAAATAGTAATTGCAAAAAGCGAAATTTAAAATTTCAAGGGAACAGCTATTTTCTTTTTTCTCTTTTCTTTTTTCTTTTTACCTTTTTATCCCATGCCCAAGTAACCTCATCCATCGATTCCACAAAAATTAAGATTGGCGAAGAAATTCTTTATACAATTAATGTACAAGCAGACTCGACCGATGTTGTAGTTTTTCCGGAAGAGCAGACGTTTGCGCCTTTGGAAATGATTGAATCCTATAAAACGGATACCACTTTTGAAGCTTCAAAACTACGTCTCATAAAAAAATACGGCTTAACACAGTTTGATAGCGGCCACTATACCATTCCACCGCAGCGTATCTTCATAAACAACAAACCTTTTTTGACTGATTCCTTAAAGGTCGAAGTGGCTGACGTTCCCGTTGACACGACCAAACAGAAGATGTTCGACATAAAACCAGCTGTAGAAGTAAAAAGTCCACCGTTTGATTGGCTGTTGCTTCTGTATTGGTTGGTTCCTATTTTACTAATTGTTGGAATTGCCATATATCTCTTCAGAAGAAAAAAACGGAAAGACGCCGCAGAAAAGCAATTGCCCCCCTATGAAGAAGCAATCGTAGCATTAAAGACTTTAGATAACAGTCAGCTCTTAAAGGAAAATAAAAGCAAGGAATATTACAGTAGTCTGACCGAAATTGTAAAACGCTATTTGGATCGCGAAGTGGATGAGGCGGCTTTGGAAAGTACGAGTGATGAACTTATCACGCGTTTAATGATGCACAAAGATGCGGGGAGTTTTGATTTCGATTTAGAGACAATCCGCAAGCTGGATGCAATTTTCAAACGTGCCGATTTGGTAAAATTTGCCAAAATGAACCAAGAGTCCGGTCAAGCCGAAGTTGATAGAAAAACCATTGAAGAAATCATCAACGAAACCCACGAAGCCGTTCCTGAGCCTACCGAGGAAGAACTTTTGGCCAATCAGGAATATCTTGAAAAACTTAAGAGAAAACGCCAGCGCAGAAAGTGGATTTTGGGAATATCGAGCGTGCTTGCGGCGGTTGTTTTGGCAGGGGTTATTTACGGAGCCGTTACAGGTTTCGACAATTTAAAAGACAAGGTTTTAGGGAATGAACTCCGCGAACTCGCCGAAGGCAGATGGATAAAAAGTGAATATGGAAATCCAGCAGTAATTTTGGAAACCCCCGAAGTACTCGTCCGTTCGGAAGCTCCTGTAACAAATGCAGATAAAAGTGCTGTAATGGCAAAGGATTTCTTTACCTATGGCGAAATGAACTCTCCACTTTACATAATGGTTTCAACTACCCAATTCAGCCAAAAACAGGATATTGCCTTGGAAACTGCGCTAGATGCTGTTTTGGATGACTTGGAACAAAGTGGCGCGAAAAATATGATTGTAAAACGCGACGATTTTGAAACCGATAAAGGAATAAAAGGTTTGAAAGCTTATGGCGAATTCAACTTGCAGGTTTCAGACAATAAAGTGCTAAAGCAGAAAAGCACTTATGAGCTAATGCTTTTTGCGCAGCAAAATGGTTTACAGGAAGTTTTGATTGTCTATCAAAATGATGGTAAATACGCAGAAGAGATAAAAAAACGAATGGAAGCTTCCATAGAGCTTGAAATTTCAGAGAATGATGGGCAGTAATTTCGAATTTGTGAATCCGCAGTTTTTCTGGTTGTTCCTTATACTTCCAGTGCTCGTGCTATGGTATTTATGGAAACGGAAACAGCAAACGGCTTCCCTGAAAATATCAAGTGTCCGCGGTTTCAAATCTGGGAAAAATTGGTTGGCGCGGTTAAAGCCTTTGCTTTTTGCACTTCGCCTTTTAGCCCTTTCTGCATTGATTGTGGCATTGGCAAGACCACGCACCGTTGATGAATCTACAAAAACAAAAACTACCCGCGGGATTGACATCGTGATGGCAATAGACGTTTCGGCAAGTATGCTGGCACGCGATTTAAAGCCAAATCGCCTAGAAGCATTGAAAACAGTAGCTGCGCGTTTCATCAATGGTCGCCCAAATGACAGAATTGGATTGGTAGAATATGCTGGTGAGAGTTACACACGTACCCCTTTAACAAGCGATAAAACCATTGTGCTTTCTTCCTTAAAAAACATAACCTACAATACAACTATTGAAGGCGGAACCGCAATTGGTTCCGGCCTGGCAACAGCAGTAAACCGTTTAAAGGAAAGCCGCGCAAAAAGCAAAGTGATTATTTTGCTGACAGACGGCGTAAACAATTCAGGTTTTATTGATCCAAAAATTGCAAGTGAACTTGCTGTGGAATTCGGAATAAAAGTCTATACAATCGGTTTGGGAAGTAACGGCATGGCGATGTCGCCTATTGGAATACGCCCCGACGGCGGTTTTCAATACGGAAATGTGCAGGTTGAAATTGACGAAGCCCTACTGAAAGAAATCGCAAACAAAACTGGAGGACAATATTTCCGGGCAACCAGCACTACCAAACTAGAGCAGATTTACGAAGAAATCAACAAACTTGAAAAAACTGATATCGAAGAATTCAAATATACTAATTATGACGAAATGTTCCGCCCCTGGGCCATTTTCGCATTGATTTTGATTGGGTTCGAGTTTTTATTGCGAACAACAATATTTAAAGGATTTTTATAAAAATGGATCAAATAGTTTTAGATCAACCTGTTTACTTCTATGTACTTTTTGCCATTCCGGCAATAGTGGTTGTTTTTCTATTGCTTATGGTTTGGAAAAAAACCGTTCAAAAAAGGTTTGTTGATAAGGAACTTTTAAAAAAACTGAGTCCCAATCGTTCGCTATTCAAATCTGTTTTAAAAGTTTTGGTACTCTGTTTGGCTATTGCCTGTTTAAGTCTTGCATTGGTAAACCCTAAAATTGGCACCAAGCTGGAAACCGTGAAGCGCGAAGGCGTGGATATTGTTTTTGCACTGGACGTTTCAAAAAGTATGTTGGCTGAAGATATTGCGCCAAACCGTTTGGAAAAAGCAAAGCAGCTCATTACCCAAATAATCAACGGTCTTGCAGGAGATAGAATCGGTATAATTGGTTACGCTGGAAGTGCTTTCCCACAGGTGCCAATTACATCAGATTTTTCTTCAGCAAAGCTATTTTTAAGCGGCATGAATACCGACATGGTTTCTTCACAAGGCACCGCAATTACACAAGCCATCGAAATGGCACAAACATTTTATGATGATGAAGAGCAGACCAATCGCGTGTTGTTTATCATTTCAGATGGAGAGGATCATGAAGGCAATGTTTCAACAATTGCCGAAGAAGCTGCCGAAAAAGGCATCCGTATTTTCACCATAGGCGTGGGAACATTGGAAGGTGGTCCAATTCCTATTAAAGAAAATGGAGTGCTACAATATTACAAACGCGATCAAAATAACGAGCAGGTTATCACCCGTTTAGGTGAAGAAACTCTTAAAGAAATTGCTAAAACCGCTAATGGTGAGTATATTGACGGCTCAAATACCAAAGTGGTCGTGGACCAAGTAAAAGCCATTTTAAACGGAATGGACAAAAAGGAATTTGAAGCCAAACAATTTACCGATTTTAAGGACCAGTTCCAGTGGTTTTTAGCCGGGGCATTATTTTTGCTGGTTTTAGATGTGTTCCTTTTGGAACGCCAAACAGCCTGGCTTAAAAAGTTGAATTTGTTTAATGAAAAGGAAAAGCAATAAAATGATGTTTGAGGAAAAAATGTTTTTTCAAAAAAATGCTGCACGAAGAATTATTATGATTCTTTGTACTGCCTTTTTTTCATTTAATTTATTAGCGCAACCTCAAAGTAAGGAACAAAAGAGAGAATTAAAGGCGGCGCAAAATTATTTAAGCGAAGCCCAGCATGCGCTTCAAAAGGATAGATTTCCTGTTGCCGAAGCAGATTACCGAAAAGCCATTTCGCTCAATCCAAAAAGTGAAACCGCAAAATATAATCTAGGCACTGCTTACTATGGAAAAGAAAAAAATGCTGAGGCCATGCTTCGCTTTAAACAAGCCGCCACAACTGCCACCAGTAAGTCTGAAAAGCACAAAGCTTTCCACAATTTAGGAAATACGTATATGAACGAAAAAAAATATACCGAAGCCGTGGAAGCATATAAGAATGCCCTTCGGAACAACCCCAATGACGATGAAACTCGGTATAATTTAGCATTGGCAAAGGATATGCTTGAAAAAAATCCGCCACCACCTCAAGACGATAATAAAGACGACAAAGACCAAAACAAGGACAACAAAGACCAGGATAAAAAAGACCAACAAAACCAAGACAATAAAAATAACGAGGGCGACAAAGGCGACGAGAAAGACAAAAACGATAAAGGCGACCAAAACGAGGATAAAAAAGAAGGTGATGACAAGGACCAAGGCAAACCCGACAAACCAAAAGACGAAGAGGGCGATAAGCCTCAACAACAGCAACCAGTGCCCGGTCAACTTTCACCACAGCAAGTGAAAAGTCTTTTGGAAGCCATGAATAATGAAGAGAAAAAAACGCAGGAGAAGATAAATGCCGAAAAACAAAAAGGCGCAAAAGTAAGAACTGATAAAGATTGGTAGACTATGAAGACGAAAAGTTTTTTATTCCTTTTAGGTTTTGTACTGTGCAGTATAGCCGCTACAGCACAGGTTCAGTTTGATGCCAAGGTTAGCAAAAAAAGACTTGGAATAAACGAGCGTTTACGAATAGATTTTGAAATGAACCAAGATGGCGATAATTTTAGACCGCCAAGTTTTGATGGTTTTCGCGTAGTTGGTGGGCCCAACCAATCCATTAGCAATTCTTGGGTTAATGGTAAGCGAAGTTTTTCAAAAACGTATTCCTATTTTTTAGCTCCACAAACCCGCGGAAAAATTACCATTGCACAAGCAACCATTGAAATAGAAGGCGAAACCTATAAAACCCTTCCTGTTGAAGTGGAAGTTACCGCTGCCGTTGAAGTTCCTAAAGATGGTAACAATGCAGATTACGTGGCAAGTGAAAATGTACATTTGGTCGCAGAGGTTTCAAATGCCAATCCATATTTAAACGAAGCGCTTACTGTTACCTACAAACTCTATGTTTCACACGATGTAAGCATTACCAGCCAATGGCGTGAAATTGACACTCCGAAATATGCTGATTTCTGGAGCCAGAATATTGACAATCAAAATAACTTTAAGGTTTACGAAGGCAAATACAATGGCGAAGACTATCGTTATGTGGTATTAAGAACTACCGTGCTTTATCCACAAAAAACAGGTGAGTTGGAAATAGAACCGCTTACGCTGGATATTCCCATTGACGTGCAGGGGACCCGCCGCGACATCTTTGGGCGTAGGTTGATGGAGCGTGTGAACAAAACCATTTCCGCAGGAAAGCGTACTATTAATGTAAAGCCGCTTCCTTTGGAAGGTAAACCTGATGGCTTTAATGGAGCCGTGGGTGATTTTACTTTTGACGTAAATACCAACAAAACTCAACTAAATGCAAACGAGTCTTTGCAACTGGACGTGAAAGTTTCTGGAAAAGGGAATTTAAAATTGTTTACACTTCCCGCAGTAAAACTTCCCAATACCTTAGAAGTTTATGAGCCGGAACATAATGAAAGTGTAAGCACCTCCACTGGTGGAATGTCAGGTTCAATAACAGATTCCTATACTATTGTTCCGCAGTTTAAGGGAATCTATCCCGTGAACCCTATCACCTTTTCCTTTTTCGATCCAGAAACGGAAAAATATAGAACTATTACTTCAAAAGAATTTACAATTGAAGTTGAAAATGGGCCTATAAGTGCTGCAACCGCAAATACCAATACTAACGATACTAAAAAACAAGTTGTACTTTCAAAGGACAATTTCAAGTATATAAAATTAGATGCCAATTTAGAGCCTATTGCGCAGGAAAGTTTCTTTAAATCACCTTTGTTTTGGTCGCTTTTGGGAGGCCCCTTCCTTTTAATCCCACTGTTTATACTTGCTGGAAAAAAGCGCAAAGAACGCTTGAACGACGTGGAAGGAAACAAGCTGCGCCGCGCAAACAAACTTGCCAAAAAATATCTTTCGGAAGCAAAACATAACATTCAAAACCCAACAGCATTTTATGAGGCTTTGGAACGTGCGCTCCACAATTATTTGAAAGCGAAGCTGAATATTGAAACATCTGAAATGGAAAAGGGCCTTATTTCCAAAATGTTGCTCGAACGAAATGTGGAAGCATCCACGGTTGAAAACTTTATCAGTTTGTTGAAAAGCTGCGAATTTGCAAGATATGCTACTTCTTCAACGGCATCCGTACAACAGGATTATAGCAAAGCAGTAGAAGTAATTTCAAATATTGACAAACAAATACAGTAAAATTGATGACGATGAAAAAGCTACTGTACATACTGGTTTTAATCGTTTCTTTTTCTGCTTTTTCGCAGAATGAAACGCTTTTTGAACAAGGAAAAGAACTTTACAAAAACGGCAAATACCAACAGGCCATAAATTCTTGGATGAAAATTGTTGAAAATGGTGAGCACTCTGCTGAACTATATTTTAATCTAGGAAACGCGCAATACAAACTGAACCATATTGGGCCGAGTATTTATTACTATGAAAAAGCGCTGCAGCTATCCCCGAATGACCAAGATATTAAAAACAACCTTGCCTTTGCAGAAAATGCGCGTATAGATTCCATAGAGCCTTTACCACAGACAGTTTTTTCAAAATGGTATACTAGCATTTCCAGTATTTTCACTTTTGAAGGCTGGGCGGTTTTAGCAGTTGCTCTTTCATTATCTTTTGTGGCACTGTTTCTCTTTTACTATTTCGCTTTTTCTGAAAGAAAAAAACGGTTGCTCTTTGTTAGTTCCATGTGTGCTGGATTATTATTGATCGCTTCGTTAACCCTGGCTTTCTTTACTTATGGAGATTACTCAAAGAACCAACCCGCCATTATTTTTGCAAGTGAAATAGATGTAAAAACAGAGCCTTCCATGGGCAGTAACGTAGCCTTTACCTTGCACGAAGGGACAAAAGTACAGATCTTGGCTCAGGACGGAAATTGGTTTCGCATCACTTTGGCAGATGGAAAGGATGGCTGGATTCCTGCAACAGATTTAAAACAACTTTAGAATTAGTAATTACTTAACAAAAAATTAAATGAATTCTTTTATTTTTGCTTTCTTAAAAAAATAAACGCTTGAGATTAACCAGTATTTTACTTCTAATTGTCTTTACAAGTTTTCTTGTAACGCCTGCTATTATTAGCATTTCTGGAAATCAAGCTGATGTTTCTACCTTTTTTTCAATGAATGAGGAAGAAAATTCGTTAAAGCTTCCAAAATTGATATCGGAATTTCATGTAAATGATTCTAAATCAAGTTTGGCCACAATTCTATTTCTAAAAAAACAAAAAGATACCTTCCAATATTATATTAATAACTACAAGGTGGTATTTTTGGATGTTATTTCTCCCCCGCCAAAAATGGCATAATTCCCTTTTTTTCAGTTTATTTTTCCTTTAAATAACAGGAGAGATATTCATTTTTGATTCATATCCAACGTATTTCATCGTTTGGAAAGAATCCCCAAATTCATTTTAAAAATCAAATTGCAGTAATTCTGCAATTTCCAAATTATTATATATGTTTAAACATTTAAACAAAGATTTACCAGCAAGTCTGGTAGTCTTTTTTGTTGCCCTACCTTTGTGTTTGGGTATTGCGCTCGCCAGTGGCGCACCTCTATTTTCAGGATTAATTGCAGGAATTGTTGGCGGTATTGTTGTTGGATCTTTAAGCGGCTCAAAAGTGGGCGTTAGTGGCCCAGCAGCGGGATTGGCCGCAATTGTTTTAACAGCAATTGCTACGTTAGGAAGTTATGAAAATTTCTTGGTTGCCGTTGTTTTGGGCGGAATCATTCAATTATTGTTTGGCGTTTTAAAAGCCGGAATCATTGGTTATTATTTCCCTTCCTCAGTTATAAAGGGAATGCTTACCGGAATTGGAATTATTATAATTTTGAAACAAATTCCCATCTTTTTTGGCTATGATGAACAATCGGGCTGGGATCTTGAATTTTTCGAAATAGATGGAGGAAATACTTTTTCTGAATTATTTGCCATAATTGGAAATGTAACTCCTGGAGCAGCAGTGATTGGGATAGTAAGTTTATTGCTATTAATTTTTTGGGATAAGGTTTTGACCAAAAAATCGAAATTGTTCCAAATTATCCAAGGACCTTTTGTAGTGGTGGTATTGGGTATTCTTTTCCACATATTTACTCAAGGTAGTGAAACGTTTTCCATTACTGGAAAACATTTGGTTGAGGTTCCAATTCCCGAGGACGTATCTTCATTTATTGGGCAATTTAGTTTCCCAAATTTTGCCGCAATAACCAATATGGAAGTGTGGATAGTTGCATTTACCATTGCCTTAGTGGCCAGTTTGGAAACACTATTGTGCGTTGAGGCTTCCGATAAAATTGATCCAGATAAAAACGTAACCCCAACAAATAGGGAGTTATTGGCACAGGGAACAGGAAACATAGTTTCCGGATTAATCGGTGGTTTGCCCATTACACAGGTTATTGTAAGAAGCTCCGCAAACGTACAATCTGGTGGAAAGACTAAACTTTCTACTATAATGCACGGTTTCTTCCTTTTGATTTCGGTAATTCTAATACCCCGATTGCTCAATATGATTCCACTATCGGTATTGGCAGCAATATTGTTAATCGTAGGTTACAAACTTGCAAAGCCTTCTCTGTTCAAAAAAATGTACAGTTTGGGATGGAAACAATGGGTGCCTTTTATAGTAACAGTACTAGGTATTGTTTTTACAGATCTTCTTGTGGGAATTGGCCTTGGTTTGGCAGTAGGCGTAGTGGTTATTGTAATTAAAAGTTACCAAAACTCACACTTTTTACATATTGAAGATAAAAGTAATGGCAAACATAAAATAAAGATGACCCTTGCCGAAGAAGTAACTTTTATCAATAAAGGTGCAATATTAAATGAGTTGGATAGCTTGCCGAGAGATACCTACTTAGAATTGGATGTTACCAAAACACGCTTTTTGGATCATGATATTGTTGAAATTTTAGAAGATTTTGCCTTTAAGGCCAAAGAACGAAATATCGACATTCAATTAATTTCGGAGCGGGGTATTATAGAAAATCCCGAAAGTTTTATAGAATTCTTCAAATTAAGGCCCAAAACCGCATAAATGTAATATCATGAATAAAAATAATTATAAAATATTGGTGCTCTCCGACTTAAAAGACACTTCGAAAAATACCCTAAAAAGCGCCATAAGTTTGGCGAAAATGGTGGGGGGAAGTATCGATCTGTTTCACGTTAAAAAACCAACAGATGTTGTAGTACGTGAAAATCAGCTCTCGGCTATGCGAAGTATTAACGAAGAGCATTATTTGATCCGTAATAAAATAAAAGACTATATTTTACCTTTTTCCGAAGCCTATGAAATTCCTATTTCGTATAATTTTGCCATAGGAAATGTGAAAAATGAAATTGAAAAGTATGTCCAAGAAACCCAACCAGATGTAGTGGTACTGGGAAAAAGAAAACCAAAGCGAATTACATTTGGGGGTGAAAGCACGGCAAGTTTTATACTAAACAACTATCCCGGAATTGTTCTTATGGTTTCAGAAAAACATGCTATAGAACCCAACCAAAAAATGATACTCGGAATGTTAAACAATAGTGTCGATTCTTTAAAGAGTACATTTACAGATAATTTGATGGCGCATACTCATACACCTATTAAATTATTCAAAATTGTTAAAAACCCCGATATAGCTCAATCAACGCCAAATACTGTTTCAGTAAATGGCGCTGTTGAATATGTTTTTGAGCATGGAGATAATGTGGTAAAAAATATATCAAAATATGTTGCTATCAACAAAATCAATTTGTTATGGGTTTCCCGGGAAAATAAAGATTCCTTTATCAATTCTACCATAAACGGTAGTATGGACGAGCTTAACATTTCACTTTTGCTAGACAATAAAAAAATAAATAATCACAAAAAAAACAAAACTTACTATGAAAGCACATACTAAAGAAACACAAGCAACAATGACACCCCAAAAGGCATTGCAATTTTTGAAAGAAGGAAACCAAAGGTTTCAAAACAATTTAAAAGCCAATCGAAATTTATTGGAGCAGGTAAACGATACCAGCGATGGGCAATTTCCTTTTGCAACCATTTTAAGCTGTATCGATTCCAGGGTTTCTGCCGAATTGGTTTTCGACCAAGGACTGGGAGATATTTTCAGTGTAAGGATTGCAGGAAACTTTGTTAACGAGGATATCTTGGGAAGCATGGAATTTGCATGTAAATTGGCTGGAACAAAACTATTGGTAGTTTTAGGCCATACCAGTTGTGGCGCGGTAAAGGGAGCTTGCGACGATGCCAAAATGGGCAACTTAACAGGCATGCTTGCGAAAATAAAACCCGCTGTTGAAAGCGTTTCAGAGCCAAAGGATGAAAATCAGCGCAATTCCAATAACCTAGAATTTGTAGATGCGGTTGCTGAAAAAAACGTAGCACTAACTATCGAAAATATCAGAAAGATGAGTCCTATTTTGAAAGAATTGGAAGACAATAATGAAATTGATATTGTGGGCGCGATGTATGACATCAATACTGGTGCTGTTGACTTTTTTGAATAAAAACAGGATATTTATGATTAAACTAAAATCATAAAAACTAACTTTGATAGCGTTGGCAATTCTGTTGACGCTATCATTGATTTATTGAAGTAAACTCAAAAACATAAAAATTATGGGCAGTAAAAATATATTCTCAAATTTCAGAGGAAATCTATTCGGAGGTATTACTGCGGGTATTGTAGCTCTTCCCTTGGCATTGGCATTCGGGGTACAATCAGGTTTAGGCCCAGACGCAGGACTGTACGGCGCCATTTTTATTGGTTTTTTTGCTTCTCTTTTTGGCGGTACTAACACACAAATTTCAGGGCCAACCGCTCCCATGACAGCGGTTTCTATGGTAGTTATTGCTGGCATTGTTGCAACACACAACGGTAGTGTTGAAGAGGCTTTGCCTGCTATTCTCCTTATTTTTCTACTGGCTGGATTGATGCAGATTTTACTGGGAATTACAGGTGTGGGAAAATATATTAAATACATTCCATATCCAGTTGTTTCAGGATTTATGACCGCAATTGGAGTAATAATCCTCGTAACACAATTGTTGCCAGTTTTAGGATATTACACGCAAGATGACACTTCATTTATTAATGAATTTAAGCCCCAAGCTGAAGAGGTTTTACTGGATAAGATATTAAAAGACGAAGCCGACGAAGGAATTTTAGTATTAGAGGATTTTAAAGAAACAGTAATCCGCGCTGAAAAAATTACTCCCCAAGAAATTTCAAAAGAAGCAACAACCCTCGCAAAATCTGAAACATCGGGGGTTTATGGCTCTATAAAAGCGCTGCCTAGAGCTCTTGCAAACATAAGTTGGTTGGAGTTTATATTGGCTGCTTCCACAATTCTAATAATTTATGGCTTTAAAAAAATTACCACAAAAGTACCCAGTACCTTGGTTGCATTATTGGTAGTTTCGGCAGGAGCTTATTTTTTAAAATTGGACTATCGCCCCATAGATCAAATACCTGGAGGTTTTCCTTTGCCTAATTTGAACATGTTCACCAATTTTGAATTTGACCAAATTTCACCATACATTTTTACGGCATTGACGCTGGCATTTTTGGGCGCAATAGATTCGCTATTAACTTCGGTAGTTGCGGACAATATGACCAAAACCCGCCACAACTCAAATAAGGAATTGATGGGTCAGGGAATTGGAAACAGTATTGCCGCAATTTTTGGAGGAATTCCAGGTGCTGGCGCTACTATCCGCACGGTTGTAAATATTAATTCGGGCGGGACCACAAAACTTTCTGGGATGATAGCGGCAGTTTTATTATTAATTATTTTACTCGCCCTGGGTCCTGTAGCTTCACAAATTCCTGCTGCAGTACTTGCAGGAATATTGATTACCGTTGGTATTGGTGTAATGGATTACAAAGGGCTGAAAGCAATTCCAAAAATGCAAAAAAGCGAAGTTGCGGTAATGCTCGTGGTATTGATTCTTTCGGTTTTTTGGAATTTGGTCTATGCCGTAGGAATAGGTTTGGTGCTGGCTTCCATTATTTTTATGAAAAAAATTGGCGACCTTACTGCCGACCAATCCAAGTTGGTTTCATTAAAAAATGCTGACGAGCTTTCCATGGCTTGGAAGGATGAAATGAATTTCCCGGAAAGGCTAAAAGAGGAAATTTTCATAAAACGTTTGGAAGGCCCATTGTTTTTTGGCTATACTTCTGATTTTCAAAAGCTGGCAACTGAAATCCCCGAAACCGCAACTCATGTAATTATTAGAATGGGAAAAACCCCCTACATAGACCAATCCGGACTATATGCTTTGGAGGAAGTATTGCTAAATATTTCAAAAAGAGGCATCGTTCCCATGCTTGAAGATCTTCAGGCACAACCCCGTGTTATGATGGAACGGATTGATATAATTCCTGATTTGGTGCCGAAGGAACTTATTTTTAGCGACTTTAAAGAAGCTGTGAAATATGCGCGCGACAATATAAAAGATGTGGTATAATTTATTTTATTTCTCATCAGGAAGCCCCGTTTCGTCGGGGCTTTCTTTTGGGTTAATTTCAGGGTTTTCAATATTCAAATTATCAACTTCTTTCATTATAGCGGGCAATACAGCTGGTGCAATTGCCGCAACCGGCGTATATAAAAGGGATGATTCCCGTTTGTCTTCTGTAAGAATTCTATAATTTTCTGAAGCGTTTACAAACATAAAAATCACACTTATTAAAAAAGCAAACTTTAATACGTTGAAAATTCCGCCCAAAAGCTTGTTGAAAATTCCCAACATCGCAAAATCAGCAACTTTGGTTAAAAGTCTACCCAATAAACTGAAAAGAAACATTACAAGAAAGAAAGTAATTAAAAATGACGCTATTCTGGTTAAATCGGCACTCCAATCAAACCATCTTTCAATATAAACCCTTACATAATCAGAAAAGTACATAGCACAGTAAACACCGACCACCAAACCGATTAATGATGCAAGTGACCGCAGCAATCCTTTTTTAAAACCTACGAAAAAAGCAACTATAAAAATTATCCCGAGTACAATGTCTATTGTGTTCATTAACTGAAAATTTTTCTAAATATACTACTTTCTGAATAGACAATTTTTTCAAATTTGGAGCTGTTTCTTTTAGAATATGGAGTTTGCTATTTGGAATTTGAAAGCCGTATCTTTGCAAACTAATTTTTTTCTAAAAATGGCACGCGACGAACAATTAAAAGAACGATGGGAAGCGGTAGTAAAAATGCTGAGCGACCGTTTTGCTGATGGAGAGGTTTTAGATTTGGACGCTATTATTTATTTGATAGGTGTGCAAGAACTTGGCCAACTTCACCGAAAGTTTAAAAAAGACGAAAAACTAAACCTCATGCACATTGCCATCTGTCGTGTTTTGGAACCCTACGGCTATTACCAATTTGATTATTACGACGAGGAAGGCTGGCCGCATTATACTGTTCTAGAACAATTGCCGCCCCTTAAAGCTGGCGAACAAAGCGTTTTAATGAAGGAAGCTATCGTACAGTATTTTTGGGAGAAGGAAGTGATAAACTAATATATTTTTTCATAGAAAATTTAGTAATGATAGAAACAATAAAAAAGCACATTGCCGAAGTTCAAGCTTTTTCTTCAACCAATAAAGAAGAGATAGAAAATTTCCGTATAAAATATTTGGGCAAAAAAGGGTTGTTAAATGACTTTTTCGCTGAATTCAAAAACGTGCCAAACGAGCAGAAAAAAGAGTTTGGGCAGGTTATAAATACCCTTAAAACCACAGCACAGGAAAAAGTAGATTCACTAAAGGAAGCTATTGAAAGCAATACTGAGTCTAAAGGGGTCTATGGCGATCTTTCCCGTCCCGGCGAAATAATTCCGTTGGGCTCGCGCCATCCTATTTCTATCGTAAAAAATAAAATTATCGATATCTTTTTACGAATTGGTTTCAATGTTTCCGAAGGGCCTGAAATTGAGGACGACTGGCATAATTTTACCGCATTGAATCTGCCAGAATACCATCCAGCGCGCGATATGCAGGATACCTTCTTCATCCAAACCAACCCCGATGTTTTGTTGCGAACGCACACATCTTCGGTACAGGTTCGTTACATGGAAAACAACAAACCGCCAATCCGCACTATTTCACCCGGTCGTGTATATAGAAATGAAGCCATTTCAGCGCGTTCACATTGCTTTTTCCACCAAGTGGAGGGTTTGTATGTGGACAAGGGCGTAAGCTTCGCAGACTTGAAGCAGACCCTGCAATATTTTACTACGGAAATGTTCGGAAAATCAAAAATCCGCCTTCGTCCTTCCTATTTCCCCTTTACGGAACCCAGTGCCGAGGTAGATGTTTATTGGGGATTGGAATCCGAAGCAGATTACAGAATCACCAAAGGAACTGGTTGGTTAGAAATTGGTGGCTGTGGAATGGTAGACCCAAATGTTCTTAAAAACTGTGGAATTGACCCTGAGGAATATTCGGGCTTTGCCTTTGGCGTTGGTATTGATAGAATTGCGATGTTGTTGCACCAAATTCCTGATATCAGAATGTTCAGCGAAAACGACGTACGTTTTTTGGAACAATTTAAAAGTGAGCTATAAGTTGTATCTTTAAGCAAAAACTGCTTTAAAATATTTGCTATGAAAAAATATCTTGTTATTGCCTTTTTGGTAATCGTTGCCATTATAATAGCCTACCTTACTTTTGTGATTGCAGCAATAAAAATTATAATTGGTGCAATTTTGTTGGGAATTTCTGCTATTGCACTATTGGCGGTTTGGATTATGTGGAAAATTGACGATTAAGTATGCGAAAGGATATTGAAATTCCAAAAGTTGAAAATGTACATATTGTAGCCATAAAGGAATGGGACAAAGATTTTAGTGAACAACAATGGAACATCTATTTGGTGAACAATCGCAAAGATGAAATTGAAACTGTTTTGGTAATGTCTCGCGGAAAAAGTGAAGACCGCAAAACCTCTACCCTACGCCACGGTTTGGGAAATATGAATCCAAAAACTTCAGCTAGAGTTGAATTTATTTCAACAGAGGTTTTGGGTTTTACAAATGAATATTTGGTTACTTTTTTTGCTGAAAACAAACTCTTTGAGCGCAAATTTATCTTTGAACCCAACAGTATCTCTGAAGAAAATGTAACTGCGGTTCCAGTTTTGGAAAGCGACGGAATTATGGCGAAATAATTTATTGTGATGCTAAAAGTTGAAATCGATTCCTTTGCCTATTCCGAAAAAACAATTTTAAAAAATATTTCATTTACACTGAAACCCGGAGAACACCTTAGTATTCTTGGCGAAAGTGGTTGTGGAAAATCTACACTTTTACATCTTGTTTACGGGTTGCTCCATTTGGAAAACGGTTCAATTTTCTACAACGAAAAAAAACTGCTCGGCCCAACCAAAACCCTTATCCCCGGTGAACCTTTTATGAAACTCGTGGCTCAGGAATTCAACATTATGCCGTTCACCACCGTTGCTGAAAATTTGGGTTCCCACCTCTCTGGATTGGATGAGGAAAAAGATAAAAAACGTATCGACGAACTTTTGGAAGTTGTGGAAATGGAGTCTTTCAAAAATACAATGGTAAAAAATCTCAGTGGCGGTCAAAAGCAGCGTGTGGCTTTGGCAAAGGCATTGGCAAACGAACCCGAAATCCTTTTGTTGGATGAGCCTTTCAGCAGTATTGATGTTTTCAGAAAAAATAAATTGCGGCGCAAAATCTTCAGTTATTTAAAGAGAAATAACATCGGTTGTATCATCGCAACCCACGAGAGCGATGAGGCTTTGGCATTTTCTGATGAAATTTTAATGTTGAAAAACGGCACCGAAGAACTATTTGGGACACCGGAATTTATTTATAAGAATGTTGAAACCGAATATCAGGCAGGTTTTTTTGGTGAAGCCAATCTACTTCCGAAAAGTCTTTTTTGTTCTGAAAAAAATTCCAAAGAGCTTATCATTTTCCCACATCAGCTTAAAATTTCCGAAGAAAAAACAAAACTGGAAATAACTGTAAAAAAGAGCTATTTTAAAGGAAGTCATTATTTAATTGAAGCAGATTTTGGTGGAAAGGCAATATTTTTCAATAATCCTTTTATTCTTAAAATCGGTGAGGTTTTATATTTAAGATTTTCAGAAAATACTTAAACCACAACAATCATTTTTCCTTTATTTTTCCCATCAAACAAGTCAATGAATGCTTGTGGAATACTTTCAAACCCTTCAACAACAGTTTCTAAATAGCTTAGTTTATCCTTTTCCATCCAAGCTGCCAATTGCTTTTGGGCAGGACCAAAATCCTTTACAAAATCACGAACCGTGAAGCCTTGCATTAAAATACTGTTTTTGATGAGAGTAGTTTCCACACGCGGGCCAGTGGGTTTTTCCGTTTTATTGTAAAGTGAAATGGCGCCGCAGTTTATCACTCTTCCATATTTATTTATATTAGCAAGCGCAGCATCAAGAATTTCGCCGCCCACATTGTCAAAATAAACATCCACCCCATCGGGACAGGCTTCTGCGATTGCTTTTTGCATATCATCCGTTGTTTTATAATTTATTGCAGCATCAAAACCAAACTTCTCTTGAATCCGGTCAATTTTTTCCTCGCTGCCAGCAATCCCGACAACGCGGCACCCTTTTATCTTTCCTATTTGTCCCGCAACGCTTCCCACTGCTCCAGCGGCTCCGGAAACTAAAAGAGTTTCGCCTTTTTTGGGTTTTCCTATTTTATCCAAACCTAAATATGCCGTTATTCCAGTTAATCCTAAAATCCCCAAATAAGCTTTTAGTGGGGCTTTTTCATTATCAACCTTGTTTAGCCCATTCCCGTTTGAG
Source organism: Aequorivita sp. (assembly GCA_002715485.1). Lineage (GTDB taxonomy): Bacteria > Bacteroidota > Bacteroidia > Flavobacteriales > Flavobacteriaceae > Aequorivita. Next base: position 22,235 of record PAZL01000056.1, read on the forward strand.
GTTTGAAATTGTTTCCATTGAAGCATTCCGTTTACGAATTCACCTTTTTCAAAATTTTTATTATTAGATTCCACAACTTCAGCAATAATGCCCGACTCCAACGGTTTCCCAACCTCAAAAGGTTCTATATATGATTTTTCATCGCGCATACGTCCACGCAGATACGGATCTACAGAAACATATTTTGTTTTCAATAATATCTCGCCTTCTTTTGGGTTTGGTTTTTTTTGTTCTATAAATTCAAAATCATCCAGTGATGGTCTCCCTTTTGGGCGTTTTTTTAAAAGAATTACTTTGTTCATTAGTGCGAGTTTTTTATAAGTTTTATAAAATTAAAATTTAAAAAGGCAACAGCCGCAACCCAGCTATTTATTTAATAAAAGTATAACAGAGTTATATTTCTGATAAGATTAACGAACTTAGCTTTTCAGCGCAATATCTTTGCAATTTCTGAAACAAAATGCTTTTGAAATTTTCAAAAAATAGTATCGCCGAAATTTTTAAAGACCTTTCGGAATATTTTAAGAGTACCGATTTCTCGAAAGCTATTCTTTTGGGAATAGCGCTTACACTTCCTATTATTGCAGGTGTAAAGGTAGATGTACTTCAAATTGGCATCACCATTACTGTGGGTGCGCTGCTGGCTTCCCCCAGTGATGTAAGCGGCAGTATTCGCCACAAAGTAACCGGAACTTTGTTTGCTACGTTGTTGGCGATGGTGGTTAGCCTAATAGGTGGTTATCTGCATATTTCCCTCTGGTTGCTCTTTCCTGTTTTAGGTGTTTTGATGTTTGGTATTTCCTATATCTCAATTTATGGCTTTCGCGCATCGCTTATAAGTTTTTCTGGGCTTTTTGCACTGGTACTTAGTTTCTCTAACGTTTCTGGAGGAATGGAGCCTTATTATAGAATGCTGCTTATTGGTCTTGGTGGTATTTGGTATACCGTATTGGTTTTATTGTGGCATTATAGCTTTCCGAAAGCACCGACGGAATATTATCTTTCAAAAACGATAAAACTTACCGCAGATTATTTAAAAACGCGAGGGGAATTGGTTGCCGAAACTATCGACAGAACCGAGCTTTTAAAGAAATTACTAACCATACAAACAGAACTCACAGCTCTTCACGAAACCTTACGCGATATTTTAATTGAAACGAGAACAGGTTCAGGAAAAAGTGATTATGAAGGTAAACGGCTGCTGATCTTTGTACAATTGGTGGATATGCTTGAACTGGCGATGGCAAATCCCGTGAATTATTCAAAAACTGACGATTTTTTTAAAAAGAAACCTGGGCAATTGGCAGATTTTCAAGGGTTATTATTTGCGATGAGCAATCAAATGAATGCCATAGCTGAAAATATATCCAGTCCCCAAAAGCTTCGGAGCAACAATAAAATAGACGATTTTCAGAAAAAAATTAAGCGCGATATTGCTGATTATTCTACCGCTTCCGATGAAACTTTTGATGAAAATTTATTGCTTCTCAAAAACCTTTACAAATACCAAAAAGAGCAAATCAAAAAGATTCAAAAGATAGAATGGTTGCTCAAAAACCCTGCACAACGCGAAATATCGTTGTTAAAAAAAGAAGACTCCCAAAGATTTTTGACCAAGCAGAGTTATGATATTGAAGTGCTTACAGGAAATTTAAACCTGCGTTCTCCAATTTTTAAGCACTCATTGCGGCTTGCCGTAATGACAATGATTGGTTATGGAGTGGGAATGTTTTTTTCAGTTCAAAATGCCTATTGGATATTGCTTACGCTAATTGTAATTATGCGACCTACGTTTGGCCTTACTAAAACACGTTCCAAAGAACGAACCATCGGCACCTTGATTGGTGGTGCACTGGCTGTGGGCATTGTTTTAATTACGCAAAACACAACAGCATATGGCATCTTAGCTATCGTTTCGCTCGTAATAGCATTTTCCATGGTACAGCGAAATTACAAGGCAGCCGCTACTTTTATTACCCTAAGCGTGGTTTTTATCTATGCACTTTTGCGGCCTGATATTTTTAATGTAATTCAGTATCGGGTAATGGATACTTTGATTGGTGCTGGACTTGCTACCCTTGGAAATTTATTGCTTTGGCCCGCTTGGGAAATCCAGGGAATGCAAAAAACCCTATTGGAAACTTTGAAAGCCAACAGACTTTATTTGGAAGAAATCATCGGTTATTACAATCAAAAAGGCATAATTCCATCCAAATATAAAGTAGCGCGTAAAAAGGCATTTTTGGAGATGTCCAACCTCAGTGCAGCTTTTCAACGGATGACGCAGGAACCCAAATCGAAACAGAAAAACCTCGACAAGGTTTATGAAATAACCGTGCTTAACCATACATTTCTCTCATCATTAGCATCATTAAGCACCTATATTTTATCAAATCCTACTACACCCGCTTCTAAAAATTTCAATAAGGTTTCCGAAAAAATAGTCAGAAATCTTTCAGATGCCGAAGCTGTCCTAAAGGAAGAAATTATTTCAGAAAACGATGGTGAAATATATGAGTCTGAAGATGTTTTTGATGCAACTTTTGGGAAAAATATTAGTTTTTCCGAAGAAGAAAAAAGTTCAAAATCTGAAGGTTTTCATTCAAAAATTGAAGAGGCACATTTAGTACGGGAGCAGTTGAAATGGCTTTTGGCGATGAGTGAAAAAATGCCGAAACTTTTAAGGGAGACAAAGTTTTAATAATTTTATATTTGAAACTATTTCATAAGTCTATGCACAAAAATATCCGCCATCTTCAACCTGTTGCTAACATAAAAATAATTTTTGCCATAATTCTTTCTTTGTTTTCTGTTTATCTGTTTTTTGCAGGAACATTGTTCGGTATTGTTTTACTTGGGGCCGCATTAAAACTCTCACTAAGGGAGGGTTTTGAATTAAATTTAGAGGAAAAAAAATATCGAAACGTATATTCAATTTTTGCAATCAATTTTGGATTTTGGAAAAAATTGCCGGAGATTGAATATCTCTCCGTTTTCAAAACTATAAAAAATAGTAGAAGTCGCGTAATCGCTGCAGAAGCTACATTGGGTTTTGAAGTTTTTAAAGTGAATATGTTTTACAATAGAAATCAACATATTGAAGCTTATGTTAGCGACGAAATGAAGGACGCATTTTCTGTAGCCAAACATATAGCAACTATACTGGATCTGGATATTTTGGACGCCACAAAACCAGAAAAAGAATGGATTTCAGTTACTTCACACTCGTGATTTTATATATGTTTCCGTTAAAGCTAAATTCATCGCCTTTTTTCTTTCCTGAAAGCAGCAAACCCACAGGAGAATTTAAGGCCACACAAAGATAAGCTGATTTGCCAATAGTAATATTGCCTATTGAAATACTAATAAAATAGGTGAATTTATCTGTATAGACCAAACTACCTAAACGCGCATAATCTGAAGTTGCCTTCACATCAATCTTTTTGAGAAGTTGAAGAATTTTCTCAATTTCCTGCAATTGTTTTCCGGCATTTTCACGGTCAATTTGAAGCATTGCCCTGCCGGTTTCGTGTTTGTCACCACTACTGCTCTTGGATTCTTCCAATAAAGACTCCTCAATATCGACAATTGTTTGTTTAATTTTTGAATAACGGTTGTCAACCTGTTTTTGACAGTGTTGCAGCAATTCAGTTTTAAGTTCTACTGCGTTCATTATTACTTTTTCGTTTTCTTTTTTTCTTTTTTCGGTTCCTGCTTTTTTAAGGTAAAAGGGCCATAATATCGCATCTGCCTCACAATCCACTGTGTTCTACGCGCTACGTAGGGTCCCGGTGGGTTTGCCCTATAACGCTGTGGACTCGGTAAGATTGCGGCAATAGCTGCGGCATTTTCAGTCCGTAGGTTTTTTGCGGATTTTTTGAACCAATATTGCGAAGCAGCTTCAGCCCCAAATACGCCATCGCCCATTTCAATACTGTTGAGATATACTTCCAAAATACGCTCTTTGCTCCAGAGTGTTTCAATTAATAAGGTAAAATACGCTTCCAAGCCTTTGCGAAACCATGTACGACCGGGCCATAAGAATGCATTTTTTGCCGTTTGCTGCGAAATGGTACTTCCGCCGCGCAGTTTCTTTCCTTTTTCATTATTTTCTAAAGCCTTTTCAATCGCTTTTCTGTCAAAACCACTGTGGCTTAAAAAAGTTTGGTCTTCGGCACAGATAACGGCGAGTTGCAGGTAAGGTGAAATTTCTTCAATTGGAACCCATTCGTGACGGGTTTGATAGTTGTCATCTCCTTCCATTGCGCGAATGGCCATAAGTGGTGTATAGGGAACGGGAACGAATTTGTAAATAAGCACCCACAGGACGGTAAGCCCAATAAACCAAAGGAAAAATTTAAATATAAATTTGAATAGTTTTTTAATCATAGAAATTTGCTAATTGTTTCCCGATTGTGCTCCCAATTGCCACTCCCATTCCACCCAACCTTACACCGCAAAAAATATTTTTTGAGACTGACTTGAGAATTGGATTTTTTTGGTTTCCAATACCCATAATGCCACTCCAACGATGTTCAATTTCGAAAGATTGGTGAGGTAAAATTACCGTTTTAAGTAATTGCTCCAACTTGTTTTGGACTAATTCCGTTAATTGCATTTCAGTGGTTTCCTCTGCCTTAAAATCGAGGTTTCTTCCGCCACCAAAAAGAATTCGGTTATCAATATTTCTGAAATAATAATAGCCCTTATCCAAATGGAATGTACCTTTTATCTTTAAATTTTCAATAGGTTTGGTCACCAAAACCTGTGCCCTTGCCGGTTTTACATCCTCTTTCAAAAATTGCTTCGCAAACCCATTGGTAGCTATATAGACTTTTTTCACTGAAATATCCTGTGATGAATTTATTTGGAGGGAAACATTTTCACCCCTGTCTACAATGCTTGTAATTTCTGAAGAATTAAGTATCAAAATATTTTCTTCAGAAGCTTTTTTAATGAGACCCAGCATCATTCTTCCAGTGTCTATTTGGCCTTCAAAAGCACTATAAATAAGTTTTGATTGAATGTTTTTAAAGCCGAAATGATTCTCTTTTTCTGAAAAAACCTCAGCATTGAAAACAGGTTTCAATAATCCATTTATATATCCAATCTGGGATTTACAAATTTCAAAAAGCTCCGCATCTTCGTTGGTGAAAAGTTCGTAGCCACCGTATTCTTTGTAATTAAGCTGCTCATCGCCGAGCGTTTTTCGCAATAATTTTAAACCTTTTACCCTGCTTTTTACAAGCTGAACAACTTCTTCTTCGGAATGATTTTTTAGATCTTCAAGTATTTCAGAAATACTTCCGAAGCAGGCAAATCCGGCGTTCTTGGTACTTGCCCCGCTTGGAAGCATGCCGCGTTCAAATACTGCAATTTTACTTTTAGGATGCTTTTTACGAAGTTCAAGTGCGCAATTTAAACCTACGATTCCGCTACCTATTATTGCGAAATCGAGGTTTGTAAGCCACGTTTTATATTCCCAAAAAGATAGATTCATTTTATAATAAATTCCAAATTAAAAGCACCAAATTCCAAAGATAGGTTTTTGGGATTTGGTGCTTGTTAGTTGTGATTTAAAAAGAACTATTCCTCTTCAGGTTCGTTCATTTTAAAGGTGTTCATAAATGCGGTAGTGTAATTTCCGGCCACATAATCTGGCTCATCCATCAATTGACGGTGGAACGGGATTGTGGTTTTTATGCCTTCAATCACGAATTCATCTAACGCTCGTTTCATTTTATTGATAGCTTCCTCACGAGTTTGCGCGGTTGTAATAAGCTTCGCAATCATCGAATCATAATTCGGAGGAATGGTATAGCCTGCATACACGTGTGTGTCCAGACGTACTCCATGACCTCCCGGTGCATGTAAAACGGTGATTTTTCCAGGAGAAGGACGAAAGTCGTTATACGGATCTTCTGCGTTAATTCTACATTCTATGGAATGAAGTTGTGGTGTATAGTTCTTTCCGGAAATTGGCACACCAGCTGCCACTAAAATTTGCTCACGAATAAGATCGTAATCGATTACTTGTTCTGTAATTGGGTGCTCTACTTGAATACGGGTGTTCATTTCCATAAAGTAGAAGTTTCGGTGTTTGTCTACCAAAAATTCAATAGTTCCAGCACCTTCATATTTAATATATTCAGCTGCTTTTACTGCGGCATTACCCATATCTGTACGCAACTTCTTAGTCATAAACGGACTTGGGGTTTCCTCGGTAAGCTTTTGGTGACGACGCTGAACAGAGCAATCGCGCTCACTTAAATGACACGCTCTCCCGGTGCTATCGCCCACAATTTGAATTTCAATATGGCGTGGCTCTTCAATGAGTTTTTCCATATACATTCCATCATTACCAAAGGCTGCTGAAGCTTCCTGGCGGGCACTTTCCCAAGCTTTTTTAAGGTCTTCTTTTTTCCAAACGGCACGCATTCCTTTTCCTCCACCACCTGCAGTGGCTTTCAACATTATTGGGTAGCCAACTTCTTCAGCAAGTTTTTCGCATTTCTCGAAAGATTCTATAATGCCATCACTTCCAGGAACGGTTGGTACTCCCGCCGCTTTCATTGTAGCCTTTGCAGAGGCTTTATCTCCCATGCGCTCAATCATTTCTGGAGAAGCGCCTATAAATTTTATACCGTGTTCTTGGCAGATTTTTGAAAACTTTGCATTTTCCGAAAGGAAACCATAACCAGGGTGAATTGCATCTGCATTGGTTATTTCAGCAGCAGCAATAATGTTTGACATTTTTAAGTAGCTCAAGTTGCTAGGCGGTGGTCCAATACATACGGCCTCATCTGCAAAGCGCACGTGAAGACTTTCTTCATCTGCTTTTGAATATACTGCTACAGTCTTAATACCCATCTCACGGCAGGTACGAATAATTCGCAGTGCTATTTCGCCCCTATTTGCAATTAATATTTTTTTAAACATATGTTTTGAAATTACAAATTTCAAGCACCAAGTTATAAAGTGGAATTTGGACTTTGAAATTCGATATTTATACTTATGATGGGTCTACTAAAAATAGTGGTTGGTCAAATTCTACAGGAGAGGAATCATCCACCAAAACTTTCACGATTTTACCTGAAACTTCACTTTCAATTTCGTTGAAAAGTTTCATTGCTTCAATCACACAAAGGACGTCTCCAGTATTTACAGTGCTTCCTACTTCAACAAAAACGGGTTTGTCTGGTGATGGTTTTCTGTAGAAAGTTCCAATAATCGGAGATTTTATTGTTATAAGATTAGAATCAGCATTTTCTGCAGTTGATTCATTTGTAGTTGCAGCCGGTTGGGGTGCTGCTGCAGTCTGTGGCTGCATTTGCATTTGTGGTTGAGACATGGCAGGAATTTGCTGAATGTAGGTAGTTTCACCTTTACTGTCTTCAGATCCCGTTTTAATTGTGATTTTTATGTCTTCCGTTTCAAGTTTAACTTCGCTGGCTCCACTTTTTGCCACAAACTTGATTAAGTTTTGAATGTCCTTTAAATCCATATTTAGAAATTTTAGTCTTTTGGGTTGTTAAAATTATTTTGAATCGTAGGCCCATTTCAAATAAACGGCGCCCCAGGTAAAGCCTCCTCCAAAAGAGGCAAAAATCAAATTATCTCCTTTTTTGAGTTGTTTTTCATAATCTGCCAAACATAACGGCAATGTTGCAGAAGTTGTATTGCCGTATTTATGAATGTTCATCATTACTTTCTCATCGGGCAGCTTCATTCTTGATGCAGCAGCATCGATAATTCGTTTATTGGCTTGATGCGGAACAAGCCAGTCTACATCTTCACCCGTAAGGTTGTTTTGTTTCATTACTTTTTCGCAAACATCTGCCATGTTTGAAACAGCAAATTTGAAAACAGTTTTTCCTTCCTGAAAAACGTAATGTTGTTTGTTGGTAACGGTTTCTATTGATGCAGGTAGCAAAGAGCCTCCCGCGTCAATCTTTAAAAAAGGCCTTCCTACTCCGTCTGTACGCAAGTACTCGTCTTTCACTCCCAGACCTTCAGTATTCGGCTCAAAAAGAACGGCACCGCCCCCATCGCCAAAAATAATACATGTGGTTCTGTCGGTATAGTCAATAATTGACGACATTTTATCGGCGCCAATAAGAAGTACTTTTTTATACTTTCCGGACTCGATGTAGCGCGCGGCGGTTGACATTCCAAAAAGAAAACTGGAACAGGCCGCAACCAAATCATAAGAAAATGCGTTTACGGCACCTATTTGTGTGGCTACGTAAACTCCAGTTGCTGCCACAGGCATATCTGGCGTTGCTGTAGCCATAATAACCATGTCTATTTCAGCGGGATCGGTATTGCTTTTTTGGAGAAGGTCTTTTGCGGCTTGAATGGCCAAATAGGAGGTTCCCTTGTCTTTATCCTTTAATATTCTTCTTTCCTTAATTCCTGTTCTGGTAGTTATCCAATCATCGTTGGTATCTACCATTGTTTCCAGAACTTTGTTGGAGAGAACGTAATCTGGAACGTAACTCCCTACAGCGGTAATAGCTGCCGTGATAGTATTCATAAAGCTGAATTAAAATTCACAAAAAAGACCAAAAATCTTTTAAAAAGAGTGAAAATTACTAAATTTTACTTGAAATTCGGCACTAATTAAGTTGTTTTTGACTTATTGCGAAGTAAAAAAACAAAAAAACCCTCACGTTGCTGTGAGAGTTTTTTAATAAAGTATATAGAATTAAGCCTCTACTTGCTCAGTTGCATCAATTACAACTTGACCTCGGTAGTACATTTTTCCTTCGTGCCAGTGTGCTCTGTGGAAAAGATGCGACTCACCAGTTGTTGGGTCTGTTGCAAGTGTAGGGGCAGTAGCTTTGTAATGCGTTCTTCTCTTATCTCTTCTTGTTTTCGAGATTTTTCTCTTAGGATGTGCCATTGCTATTTATTATTTATCCGTTAATAGTTTTTTTAATGAATCCCATCGGGGATCTGTATTTTCGTCTTCGGGCGCAGCTTCTTCATCTATCGCTTTCGGACTTAATTCTTCAAGTTTGTCAAGTATGTCACTCTTTAATGTACCGTCTTTTACGCCGGGATGAATTCTTCGCGATGGCATGGCCAGCACAATGGATTCATATACATATTGCTGAATGTTCACTTCATAGCTTCCGTGGGGCAAAATGAGTAAATCTTCATTTTCATCATTATACTCATCACCAAATTTTACCACGAAATGATAGGAACCTGAAATCTCTTGATCAAAGGGCTCATTTGTCATATCGCAAGCAACGTTTACGGTTCCATCAAATGTTAATGTGAACTCTAGTAACGTGCTCATTTTTTCCAGCAGTACGTCGAGATTAATGGCAGCGTCATTAAATTCATCATACTCAAAATGCTCAAAGAACGCTTTTTTTAATTCAAAGTTAAACTGGTGTTTTCCTAATTTCAGCCCTACGAAAGGGATGGTAAACTCTTTCAAATCCTTCATTTTCACACCTATTTAAGACCTTTACCTTACGGATAAGGCGGGTGCAAAGATAAAAAATTATTTGAATAGCAATTAATTTTTCTATTTCTTTTTTGAATAGGTTCTTTTACGTGTAGTTTGAAGTGGATTTTTTGAAATTTCCGAGTACTGTTCCCGGGTTTCAAAAATGGAAACAGCACTAAATACCGCTTCGCGAAAGGATTCAAAATTTGCTTCATTTTTTCCAGCCAAATCAAACGCTGTTCCGTGATCAGGAGAGGTGCGAATACGGTTAAGGCCTGCTGTAAAATTTACACCTTTTCCAAAAGCTAGCGTTTTAAAAGGAACTAAACCTTGGTCATGGTAAGAAGCGATAATTGCATCAAAATTTTTATAGTTCCCCGAGCCAAAAAAACTGTCGGCTGCATAAGGTCCGAAAACCATTTTGCCATTTTTGCGGATATTATCTAGTGCAGGTCGCAAAAGTGTGTCATCTTCATCGCCAATAACACCATTATCGCCTGTATGTGGATTGATTCCCAAGACGGCAATTTTTGGTTTTTCAATTCCGAAGTCTTCAATTAAGGTATGGTAAATTGTATTGATTTTTTTATCGATGCGTTCCCTTGTAATGTTTTTCACCACGTCTTTTACGGCTACGTGGTCAGTTAAAAGTCCAACACGTAAATTTTCAGAAATTAAAAGCATTAAGCTTTCACCCTCAAGTTCCTGTGCCAAATAATCGGTATGCCCGGGAAAATTAAAACTTTCAGATTGAATATTTGATTTGTTAATTGGTGCCGTAACAAGAGCATCAATCCTTTTATTTTTTAATGCCGATACCGCAGCTTTCAAGGATTTTATGGCATACTCGCCTCCTGTTGGGTTTTCTTCACCAAACGAAACATCAACATGTTCTTTCCAAACATTCAGCACGTTTATTTTCTTCGGAACAATATCTTCTATTTTATCAATTCCGTGGAAATTGATGTCCACTTCAAAGTGTTTTTTGAGAAAAGACATCAATTTTACCGACGCAAAAATAACGGGCGTACAAAACTCTAGCATACGCGAATCTTCAAACGTTTTCAGTATAATTTCGCCTCCAATCCCATTAATATCGCCGATGGAAATACCGACCACTATTTTATCCTCTCTGCTCATTATGTTTAGCTTTTTTAATTGTTACTTTTGCAGTACAAATGTAACCAAATACTACAATGTTTACAGGAATTATTGAAACCGTTGGCGAAATAAACCAACTTGCCCAAGAAGGAGAAAATCTTCATATTGAAATTAAGAGTCCGTTGGCCCAAGAATTAAAAATTGACCAAAGTGTCTCCCACAATGGGGTTTGTTTAACAGTAGTTGAAGTAAAGGAAGCATCCTATGTGGTTACCGCTATTCAAGAAACTTTAGACAAAACAAATCTAAAAAAACTCACAAAAGGTTCTTTGGTGAATTTGGAAAGGGCGATGAAATTGGGTGATAGGCTAGACGGCCATTTAGTCCAGGGTCATGTGGACGGGACTGCTATTTGTAAAAAAGTGGAAGATTCAAATGGCAGTTGGGTTTTTACATTTGAATATGATAATTCAGAATTCAGCACTGTGGAAAAAGGCTCTATTACGGTAAATGGTGTAAGTCTTACGGTAGTTGATTCTAAAAACGGGGCATTTAGTGTTGCAATTATCCCCTACACTTTTGAGAACACAAATTTTAATAAAATAGAACAAGGAACCGAAGTAAATCTTGAATTTGACATTATTGGGAAATATGTCAAAAGTATTATGAAGCCTTATTTATAGAACGGTTTCTTTTAAAAAGTATATAAGCTCCAAATAATACACCTGCAACAAGCAAAATCCATATATTATCGTCTATTGGTAACTGAGGGCCACGATTTTGAGAAGGCGGAGGCGGTCCCTGCCCAGCAGAAGCCGACTGAATAGCAAGCATTATAAAACTATAAATAAGTGATGCCATGGTTGTTCATTAACGATTTGGGATCGTGTTTATGCGCCTAAAGTAATAATTTTTTTTTATCCTCAAATAAAAAAATGAGTTATCGAATGATTAATAACTCATTTTTAATGTGAAAACTGCCTTTTATTTAGCTTTTAATGTGGCTCATTATAAGCCTTTTGAAAAAAGTGGTCCCACATGGGCTCGAACCATGGACCCCCTGATTATGAGTCAGGTGCTCTAACCAGCTGAGCTATGGGACCCGATAATAGTTTGCAAATGTAAAACACTTTATAAATACAGCAAAACTATTTTTAGTTATTCTCAATTTCTTGACAAAGCTCTACCAATACACCATTTGCTGATTTAGGGTGAAGAAACGCCACCAGCTTATTGTCAGCACCTTTTTTTGGCTCTTCATTCAGCAGTATAAAACCTTCATTTTTAAGACGTTCCATTTCCCTTAAAATATCAGGTACAGCAAAAGCAATATGATGAATTCCCTCTCCTCTTTTTTCTATAAACCTCGCTATTGGACTTTCAGGGTTTGAAGCTTCCAAAAGTTCAATTTTACTTTCACCACAGCGAAAAAACGAAGTTTCAACCCCCTCACTTTCCACCTTTTCACTTTTATAAGGTGCGCTTCCCAATAAAGCTTCATAAATTTTATTGGCTTCAACAATACTTTTTACCGCAATGCCTATGTGTTCTATTTTTTCCATATTAATAAGTTGATTGCTCAAAAATACAAACTTAATAGCATTGAATTTCATGAAGCTTGTGGCTTCATTAACATTCGGTACGGTTTTATGTTCTATTTTTGCAGTATGGAAGAAAGTAACAGACAAAAGAAAATAGCAGGCGTACTACAGAGTGACCTTGCAAATGTGCTTCAGAATATGCTTCGCGAAGCTGGGCAGATGGGCATTATTATTTCGGTGAGCAAAGTGAGCGTAACTACTGACCTTTCCATTGCGAAGGTTTACGTAAGCGTTTTTCCAGCAGATAAAGCCGAGGCAATTGTGGCTGAACTCAATAAAATAAAGCCAAACATTAAGCACCAAATTGCTCAACTGACAAAACACCAACTTCGGAAAATGCCTGATCTTTCATTTTATAACGATGATTCCTTGGAGTACATTGAAAAGATTGACAAAGCCGTAAAAGGGGAAGAAAACCCATTGAAAAATCCAGATTTACTTCCGAAACGAAAAAAATCATAACTTGAATTTTTCGCTCTACATCGCCAAGCGTTATTTATTTTCAAAGAGCAGCAACAATGCCATCAATATTATCACGGGTATTGCGGCCGTTGGCGTAGTAGTTGGCGCAATGTCATTATTCATAGTGCTTTCGGGCTTTTCGGGCTTAAAAGATTTTAGTCTTCAGTTCACCAATGTCTTTGACAGCGATCTTAAAATTGTTCCTGAAAGTGGAAAAACCATAACATTTTCTGAAGCGCAAAGAAATAGGTTGAATAGTATTGAAGGCATTGAATCTATTTCAGAAATTATTGAGGAACGTGTTTTTCTCCATTACAAAGGCAAAAACCATATTGCATACATAAAGGGAGTGGATTCCCTATATGGTAAAGTAACGCAGCTGGACAGCATACTATACTATGGCGATTGGCTTGTGCCACACCAAAACGAAGTAGTGGTTGGGCTCTCTACCATTGCAAAGTTATCTATGGGAGTTCGTGATTATGGAGCACCTTTGGAAATTTACGTTCCAAAGCCTGGAACTGGCCAAATAAACGCGCTTGACCCCTCTAATGCATTCAATAAGGAAAATGTGGTTGTTTCTGGCGTTTATCAAGTAAATGAAGATCTTGATGCAAAATATGTTTTCACAGATTTAGAATTCGCTAGAAACCTCCTTTCTTTGGACAGTACAAAAATTTCTTCCATTGAAATGAAATTGTTGCCCAATGCATCTGAAGAATTGGTTCGAGAAGAAACTAAAAAAATTTTTTCTGAAGGAATTGCCATTAAAAATCGAATACAACAAAACGATGCGCTCTACAAAATGCTGAATACTGAAAATATTGCGGTTTATTTAATTTTTACTTTGGTATTGATAATCGCGCTTTTCAACGTAATTGGCTCCATAATTATGATGGTTTTGGACAAACGGAAAAATATCAAAACACTATACAACTTGGGGGCTTCCTTGCCCGAAATACGCCGGATCTTTTTCCTGCAGGGTACATTAATGACCGTGCTTGGTGGTTTATTGGGAATTTTCTTGGGAATACTTGCCGTAATGGCGCAACTGAAATTTGAATTCGTTGCTATCACCAGCACTCTGCCCTATCCTGTGAAATTAAAGTTACTAAATATTGTGATCGTCTTTGTAACGATTAGCGTTCTTGGAATTATCGCTTCAAAAATTGCTTCGAGCAGAGTTCGAGAAAAGCTATTAGTTTAAGCAAACTCATAATCCCCAAATATCTCCAGAACCTCATCAAACGCTTCAAAAACGGAAGCAGAATCATCACTAGTTACCATCTTCATTCGGTATTCCTTAAAGTTGGGAATTCCTTTAAAATAATTGGTATAATGGCGGCGGGTTTCAAAAACACCAAGGGTTTCCCCCTTCCAGTCTATCGCCATCTGCAAGTGACGTTTGGCAGCTTCCACACGTTCCAACATAGTTGGGGGCGGTAAGTGTTCGCCTGTTTTAAAATAGTGTTTCACTTCCTTAAAAAACCATGGATAACCAATACTGGCACGACCAATCATGGCGCCGTCCAGCCCATACTTATCTCGCATCTCCATCGCTTTTTCCGGCGTATCCACATCGCCATTTCCAAAGATGGGAATGTGCATTCGGGGGTTATTTTTTACTTCAGCAATGGGTTTCCAATCGGCATCACCTTTGTACATCTGTGCGCGAGTTCTTCCGTGGATTGACAATGCCTGGCAGCCCACATCCTGCAGGCGTTCGGCAACCTCAACAATTTTAATGGAATCGTGGTCCCAGCCAAGGCGGGTTTTAACTGTAACTGGAAGTTTGGTGTGCTTTACCATTTCTTTGGTAAGACTAACCATTAAATCAATATCTTTCAAAATACCTGCGCCGGCACCTTTTGAAACTACTTTTTTTACAGGACAGCCAAAGTTGATGTCAATCATATCTGGCCCACTGGCCTCAACAATTTCAACACTGCGAAGCATTGATTCTAAAACAGCGCCAAAAATCTGGATCCCTACTGGGCGTTCTTTTTCGTAAATATCGAGCTTCATCACACTTTTTGCGGCATCACGTATAAGCCCTTCCGAAGATATAAACTCCGTAAAAACCACATCGGCACCCTGCTCCTTGCAAAGTGCGCGAAAAGGCGGGTCGCTTACGTCCTCCATAGGAGCGAGTAGCAACGGGAAGTCTGGCAATTGTATGTTTCCTATTTGCGGCAATTCATTCGTTTTGGAACTGCAAAAGTAGTAAATATCGGTAATATGAAATTTTAAAAGAAATTATTTGCCTTCCAACCTATCGCCTTCGTCGGTTTCAATTTTTTTGCTATTGTCACGAAGGCGGGCATTTCCGAAATTGTATTTGAAACCTACTCGGAGCAATCTGCTTTCAGTATTTGCATAATAATAATTGTCTTGATTGTAATACTTTGAAACTGAAGCGGTATTATTGAGGGTGTTAAAAAGATCATCAACCCCCACGGTCAAACTTGCACGCTTATCCCAGAAATCTTTTCTAATCGATACGTTTACGTAGTTTTGGTTTTCAAAAAACCGATTTCCAAAAACGAAATTTGAAATATAAACTCCCGTTAAATCAGCCGTGAAAGAACCGTCCTTCGATAGTGTAAAGTGATTGGTGAGAAAAATATATTGTCCAAAAGTGTCATTTGTATATGTTTCCGGTGCGCTTTGCAGCGCATAAAATTCATTGGCCAAATAAAATGAAGAAGTGTTAAAATGCATCCACCACCAAGAGTTGAGCGAGTTAAAATAAGTTATATCAAATGCATATTGATAGCTTTTAATCATATTGGCATCTATACCGCTAAGTGTACTATTTGTGTTGTTCTGAAGTATTAATATGTCTAGGCTATTCTCAATATTCTGATAGTATACCTCAAAAAATAGTTTGCTTTTATGATCAAATGTTAAGGTGATTTTATCTTCAATAGCTGGAACCAATTTTGGGTTTCCACTGTTAAAATTCCGTTCCGTTATATAATATTTAAAAGGATTTAAACTTTGATAGCGCGGACGCTGCACGCTGCGGTTGTAACTTAGCCCAATCCCGTTGTTCTCATTGATTGTATAATGAAAAGATGCGGAAGGGAAAAAATCAAAATATTGCTGATTGTTCACTTCGCCCAATGAACGCGAAATGGCATCAACATCTGTGTATTCACCCCGAAGACCCGCAGTAACGCTCCATTTTTCCCAGTCTTTTTCGAAGTTAATATATTCTGCATATATATTTTCCTTATAATTAAAATCATCAGATAGGGAATTATTAAAAGTAGTTGCGCTATTTATAACATCAAAAAAATCCAATTTGCTTTCCGTATCGATACTGCTAAATTTGAAACCAGCCTCTAATGTTCCACCCCATAATTCAGAAGAAATGTCAGCCTGTCCCGTAAAGATGTCACTATATTGATTAGAGTTTGTGTAAAAACTATTGTTTCTTAAAAATTCACCATTTGGCAATAGATAATCAGAATCCACACTTTGGTTTTGGGTGTTGTCGTAATAAATATAATTAGCAGAAACAGCCAAGGTTGTGCCATTATCATTCAAAATACGGTTATAATCCAATGCAAATGTCAAATTTTGTTTTTCATAATCCACAAAACTCCAGGTTGTAATTGTAGAATCTAACTGACGCTGCGGGTTAAAAATTAAAGAGTTACCATTATTATGGTAATTAACCTTAGGGGTAAGCGAAACGTTTGATGTAAGGCTGATCGTGTTTTTTTCGTCTAGCGTAAAATCCAATACCACATTTCCGTTGTGATTGTTGCTTTCCGTTGTTCGGTTAAAGTCGGTTTCCCAAATAGATTTTGTTGAAACTTCATCTGGCTGAAAGAAACGAATGTAGTTTTCATCATTCTTATACTCCTTTTTTTCAGAAAAAGAATAGCTTGCGTAAACATTCAACCAATTATTTTTATAAAAATGAGAGGTTCCAAATGTATATTTTGGGTATATTCCCTGCTCATATGTAGCGTTTACAGAGCCCTTGTAGCCAACAGATATTGATTTCGACATTATAATATTCAGGACAGTTCCAGCTTCCGCATCATATTTTGAGGAAGGATTTGTAATTACCTCCACAGATTTAATAGCTGCCGCATCGGTATTTTGCAATAGTGAATAAATTTCTTCTGAAGAAAGATATACTCTCTTGCCGTTAATATAAATTACAGGTGTTGACATTTTTACCTGAATATTCTCACCAGTAACAATAATCCCCGGGGTCTTTTTCAATAAATCCATCGTATTACCCACCGAGAAGGATGTATTTTCAACTTCAAAAACAAGTTTGCCTGGAGTCTTGTGTATGGTAGGTAATTTAGCGACGACCACCGTTTCGTCGAGCATTTGTTGATTTTCTTTTAAAACTAAATTGCCTAAATTTTTGTTTGACGAAAGTTGGATGATTTGTTGAAAATCTTCAAAACCAATATAACTGAAGTTTAACGTATAGGTTCCTTCGGGTATATTTTTTAAAAAAAAAGAACCGTCTTCATCTGTGGTAGTACCTTCTAGGGGTGTTTCGTCTTCATTTCCGTAAACCAAAACATTAACAAAAGATAGGGGAATGTTTTCAGAATCGGTCACCTTTCCAGAAACAGAAAAGTCCTGTGCCATCATAACTCCTGCATGAATGCAGAAGAAAAACATTATAAATCTTGTCATAACATAAGTAGATATCTGGGGCGACACCCGTTACTATGATTCTTTATCTGGGGAGAAAACTAAATTTATATAGCTAAAACACAGCTTTACATTACAAATATGTTAAAAATTTATTAAACAAAAACAATCGCAACACAATTATTTTAAGTGTTTTAATCATATCACGTATAATCACTCTTTTAATCTATATTTGCAACTTGTAGCACGAGAAGGAATTTTTATGAAGAACATCCGCAATTTTTGCATAATCGCCCACATTGACCACGGAAAAAGTACCTTGGCAGACCGTCTATTGGACTCCACTGGTACCGTGACCGATCGCGAAAAACAAGCACAATTGCTTGATAATATGGACTTGGAGCGTGAACGTGGTATCACCATTAAAAGTCACGCTATCCAAATGGATTACGTTTACAAGGGTGAAAAATACACGCTAAATTTAATAGATACTCCCGGCCATGTAGATTTTTCTTATGAAGTTTCGCGTTCCATCGCCGCTTGTGAAGGTGCCTTGTTAATTGTAGATGCCGCGCAAAGTATACAGGCGCAGACTATTTCAAACCTGTATTTGGCTTTGGAGAACGATTTGGAAATAATTCCAGTGTTGAACAAAGTAGATCTTCCCTCGGCAAACGTAGAAGAAGTGACCGATGATATTGTAGATCTTTTGGGCTGCAAGGCTGATGAAGTAATTCCGGCAAGTGCTAAAACAGGATTGGGAATTGATGAAATTTTGAGTGCCATTATTGAGCGTATTCCTCCACCAAAGGGCAATCCAGACGAATCTTTGCAGGCTTTGATTTTTGACTCAGTCTACAATCCTTTCCGTGGTGTAGAAACGTACTTTAGGGTTCTTAATGGTGAAATCAGAAAAGGGCAGCACATCAAGTTTATGGCTACGGGAAAAAGCTATTTTGCCGATGAAGTAGGTACGCTAAAACTGAAACAACAGCCAAAAGACGTTGTAAAAACTGGTGATGTGGGTTACCTCATCACAGGAATAAAGGAAGCAAAAGAAGTAAAAGTGGGTGATACCATTACCGATTCCAAAAACCCAACCGTAAATATGATTGAAGGTTTTGAAGATGTAAAGCCCATGGTTTTTGCAGGTATTTATCCCGTAGATACGGAAGATTATGAAGAATTGCGTAACTCGATGGAAAAGCTGCAATTAAATGATGCTTCTTTGGTTTTTATTCCGGAAAGTTCGGCTGCACTTGGTTTTGGTTTCCGTTGTGGGTTTTTGGGAATGCTTCACCTTGAAATTATTCAGGAAAGACTGGAAAGAGAGTTTGACATGACGGTAATTACAACCGTTCCAAACGTTTCTTATCACGCATACACAAATAAAGAACCTGAAACACCAATCTTGGTTAATAATCCTTCAGACCTTCCCGATCCTTCAAAGTTAAACCGTGTTGAGGAACCCTATATTAAGGCCACAATCATTACAAAATCAGACTTTGTGGGTTCTGTAATGTCACTTTGTATTGAAAAAAGAGGTGAAATTACCAACCAAACCTATTTAACCACAGAAAGAGTTGAACTTACTTTCGATATGCCTTTGGCTGAAATTGTTTTCGATTTCTATGACAGGTTGAAAACCGTTTCCAAGGGGTATGCCTCATTTGACTATTCCCCAATTGGAATGCGCGCTTCCCATCTGGTAAAGGTAGATGTACTGCTCAATGGAAATACCGTAGATGCACTTTCAGCACTGCTACACCGCGACAATGCCTATGACATTGGAAAGAAAATGTGCGAAAAATTGAGGCAATTAATTCCAAGGCAACAGTTTGACATTCCAATTCAAGCTGCCATCGGTGCAAAAATCATTGCACGAGAAACCGTGAAAGCTTTGAGAAAAGACGTTACCGCAAAATGTTACGGTGGTGATATTTCGCGAAAGCGAAAACTTTTGGAAAAGCAGAAAAAAGGGAAAAAACGTATGCGCCAAGTGGGTAATGTAGAAATTCCGCAGGAAGCCTTTATGGCTGTATTAAAGCTTAATGATTAATAAGCTCAATTATTACAGCTTGCCCCAGCTTCCACTAAACCAGAAACATAGACATCATAAGGCGTTCCCGTGTTTTGGCCATTAACTGATGCATTGCCATCACTTTCCTCGCATACTTGAAAGCTTGCCGTTTCAGGTGAAGAACAAGTGGTACAGCCTCCTCCGTCGTCTTTTTTACAGGAAAATACAGTGAATCCTAAGATTAAAGCGATAATAAAAAAGAGTTTTTTCATTGGAAAGGTTTTGTTGAAAACGGTCTGGAATAGTAATTATTTTGGCGTAGCAATCTCTTTTTGGGTTTTGGTTGCATTTGCCACATCTTCAAAATCCATCGGCTTACCTAGGTAAACTAGCGCACTTTCTTCTTCAACTTCCAGCTCATCGGGTGCGGTTATCAAGTCCAAAAATCCGTTTGGGCGTTTAAGAAACAGCGGAATGGCATTTTCATTTTCACCAATAATATTTAGTACACGTAAAAATTGGCTTTCACTTCCCACGGGAATTTCCTGAATAGAAGGAAAGTCGTGTGCCACTTCTGTAAAACGTGTATAGTCATGCGTATATGAAAACAATTCCCGTGCAGAAAGATGGTGACGCTCCCGCATTTCTTCAGAAGTCATCAAACGGAAGGTTCCATTTTCGCCAAAATATTTTCCAAATCGGTTGATGGCATGTTTATTGATTTCATCATTGCCTGTCATAGCCAATAAATAACCCACATCATTAAGTTCAATATTGTCACTAAGGTCGTCAGAATAAATGTTGGCCGTTATAGCCTCTAGCCCTAGTTCTTTAGCTTTGTTTACATTTAACCTGTTTGAATCCAACAAAACAACATGCCTACCACTTTTCTGAAGATAGGAGGCAATGAGTCTTGAAACCTTGGACGCTCCCACAATCAAAATTCCATCAGATTTTTTTAAAAATACCCCAACCATTGAGGCAACAGGTCTTGCAGTTGTAGCGTTGAGCAAAACTGTTACCAAAACAACAGCAAACACTAACGGGGTAATATATTCTGCTCCCGGTTCGCCCTTAAGTACCAATTTAGTACCAAAAAGTGAGGCAATTCCTGCCGCAACGATACCCCTAGGGCCTACCCAGCTTATAAATACTTTCTCATTTGTTTTAAGTGAGGAATTGACAGTGCTGAGAAATACTCCAATGGGCCTTAAAACAAATATTACGATGGCCATTAAAATGGCGGTTTTCCAATTGTAAACCAATAACAAATCATCCAAGCTTATGTTTGCAGCCAAAAGGATGAATAAAATTGATATTAGCAAAACGCTAAGTGATTCTTTAAAATACAGCAATTCCTTTAAACTTGGCAGATCGCTGTTGCCCAAAAACATCCCCATTACCACAACAGAAAGTAAACCTGATTCGTGTGCAAAAAGATCGCTTTCCACAAAAATCAACAGCACTACAGAAAGGGAAACCACATTCAATAGATAGTGGGGAATCAATTTCTTTTTAATGGCAAAATAAAGGGCATATCCCCCGGAGATTCCGAAGGCGAAACCAATTAAAATGATTTTCCCAAATTCTATAATAGCTTGTTTGGTGTACCCGCTGTCGTGTTCTACGCTAATAAATTCAAACACCAATACAGCCACCAAGGCTCCTATGGGGTCTATCAATATTCCTTCCCATTTTAACACTGCTGAAACATCCTTTTTTAAAGGAATATTTCTTAAAATAGGTGTAATTACCGTCGGACCGGTTACAATTATCAAAGCAGCAAAAAGAAAAGATATTTTCCAACTAAGACCAAAAACGTAATAGGCAGCAACGCCAGCCCCAAAAAAAGTAATAATCGAGCCCAAGCTAATAAGCTTCACAATTACTGGCCCTACTTTTGAAATTTCCCCTCGCCTTAGTGTCAATCCACCTTCAAATAAAATAATACCAATGGCTAAGGAGACAAAATAAAAGAGGTTTTCTCCAGGAAATAACCCTTTACCATCACTATAAATAGGCTGTATCCACTGGGTTCCATCTTCAGAAAAAAGTGTAGAAATAGGACCTACAAAAAGACCAATCAAAATTAGCGGTAAAATAGCGGGTATCTTAAACTTCCAGGCTACCCATTGGGCCAATATCCCTAAAATTATAATTCCGGCAAGTTCTACCATATGGTTAGGTTTTGGGCGAATTTAAGCATATTTAATTCCGCCCGATTATTAATGATTTGTTAAAAATAGCATAATTAATTAATTCTACGGGGTTTGGTCTGTAACGCTTTTATTAATTTGCGACTCATTTCTTCATATTATGCAATTATTTCCTATTGAAGCTGGCAATTTTAAACTTGATGGTGGCGCTATGTTTGGCGTTGTGCCAAAAACCCTCTGGACCAGGACAAACCCTGCCGATGCCAATAATATGATAGATATTGCCGCTCGCTGTCTTTTAATCGAAAATGGAAGTCGACTTACGTTAATTGACACCGGAATGGGCAATAAGCAAAGTGAGAAATTCTTTGGGTATTATTACCGATGGGGAGATTTCAACATAGACGACTCCCTTAAAAAACATGGTTTCCATCGCGATGACATTACCGATGTTTTTATGACCCATCTCCACTTTGACCACTGTGGCGGCAGTGTTCAGTGGAACAAAGACCGCACAGGTTATGAGCCAGCTTTTAAAAATGCAACTTTTTGGAGTAATAAAGACCACTGGCAATGGGCTACAGAACCAAACCGAAGAGAGCAAGCTTCTTTTTTAAAGGAAAACATTTTGCCTATGCAGGAAAGCGGACAACTAAAATTTGTTGCGCAACCAAATTCAGATTATGCAGAATCGAATGAACTAGATTTTGGAATCCTTTTTGTAGATGGACATACAGATAAACAAATGATCCCGCATATTAATTACAAAGGAAAAACTTTGGTTTTTATGGCAGATTTGTTACCTACAGCTGGCCATTTACCATTACCTTTTGTAATGGGCTACGACACGCGACCTTTGCTGACATTACCCGAAAAAGAAAAATTTCTAACCAAAGCTGCAGAGAACAACTTTTATCTTTTTTTGGAACACGACGCCCATAATCCAATAATAACAGTACAAAATACCGATAAGGGTGTACGTCTAAACGAAATATTATCACTCAACGAATTTTTTAATTAAACACATAATTTCTAAAATGAAGCTATTCAAGATTACCCTATTTGCAGTTGCTATCTCAACTGTTTTGGCAGGCTGCGGAAGTGGAGCCGCTATTGTTGCAACTCCCATTCAAAATATTGATTCCAACCCATTAAAAATTACACCACTCACTGACGAGCAGTTAAAACACTGGCCGGCGATGGATTTAGTAAAAGATACAGTTCCAGGTATGAGTGTAGACATGGCCTACAGCGAAATTATCAAAAAACGTAAAGGCGAAACAGTAATCGTTGGAGTAATTGACAGCGGTGTGGATATTGACCACGAAGACCTTAAAAATGTAGTGTGGACCAATCCAGGCGAAATAGCCGGAAATGGTATAGACGACGACAATAATGGTTTTGTTGATGATGTTCACGGCTGGAATTTTCTAGGAGATATTGTGGGTGAAAACATGGAATATGTTCGCATAATCAGAAAATTTAAACCAAAGTTTGAAGGAAAGAGCGAAGCTTCAATCAGCGCTGCAGACCGTGAGAATTATGCAATTTACCAAAAAGCAAAAGCTGAATATGATAAGGAATTTTCAGAAATAACTGCAAATAAGGCTCGTTACGAACAGATTCTTTCTCAATTAAAGCCTACGCACGAGGCAATGGCTAAAAAACTTGGAAAAGAAAATTATACCAAAGAAGATCTGGCAGCCATAAAGAATCCATCCCCACAAGAACAACAGCAAATTGCAATGCTTAACCAAATGCTCAATTTTGCAGATTCAGTTCCAGAGGTTTTGGAAGAACTGGAGGGAGGTATTGAATATTTTACAGGCAGATTGGATAATAATTTCAATATGACAAAAGATTTCCGTGGCGTTTTAGGTGATAATCCTGAAGATATTGCAGATAATATTTATGGAGATAATAACGTGGCCGGGCCAGACCCCACGAGAGAAAATGTAAAACACGGAACCCACGTTGCAGGAATTATTGCCGCACAACGTAACAACGGCATCGGAATGGACGGAGTGGCAAACAACGTAAAAATTATGGCTATTCGTGCAGTACCCGATGGTGATGAATATGACAAAGACATTGCATTGGCCATTCGTTATGCTGTGGACAATGGAGCCAAAGTACTTAATACAAGCTTCGGAAAATATTACTCCCCACAAGCAGATTGGGTTTATGACGCCATTAAATATGCAGCTTCCAAAGATGTTTTAATTGTGAATGCAGCTGGAAATGACGGCTTTGATTTGGATACAGTAAACATTTATCCAAATGATCAATTTGACAATGGTTCCGAAATGGCAGATTCTTTTTTGACTGTTGGAGCGCTAAACTATAAATACGGAAGTGAATTGGTCGCAAATTTTTCAAACTACGGCAAAACAAATGTAGATGTTTTTGCACCCGGGGTTAAAATTTGGTCAACTACGCCTCTAAACACCTATGAATTTCTTCAGGGAACTTCAATGGCCGCACCCGAAGTTGCAGGCGTTGCCGCAATGATACGTTCCTATTACCCAAGCCTATCCGCAAAACAAGTAAAACAAATTTTAATGGATAGTGGCCTATCAATTAACACTCAGGTTGTTTTGGGCGGAGAATCTTCGAACACTGAGTCTTTCTCAAATATCTCAAAATCGGGGAAAATGGTCAATATGTATAATGCTCTTATTATGGCAGATAAAATGGCTAACTTATGAAGTATCTTCTAAACGGATTTTTCTTTATAGCGGTTTCCTTTTCGGCTTTTGCACAGAACAATAACAGCTATTGGCAGCAAGAAGTAGATTACAAAATGAATGTCCAAATGGACGTTAAAACCTTTCAGTACAAAGGCACGCAAGAGTTGAAGTATACAAACAATTCTCCCGATACTCTGAACAAAGTTTTCTATCATCTTTACTTTAATGCTTTTCAGCCTGGGAGTGAAATGGACGTCCGCTCACGAACCATAGCAGATCCCGATAGTCGCGTGATGGATCGGATTTCAAAATTGTCCCCTTCGGAAATTGGATATATAAAACCCACGCTCTTCACACAAGATGGCGTTGCTGCAAATTATACCATAAAAGGTACGGTGATGCAGGTTATGTTGAACAAACCTATTTTGCCGGGTGAAAGTTCTGTTTTCAATATGGAATGGGACGCACAGGTTCCTCTACAGATTCGCCGCTCGGGAAGGGATAGTGCCGAGGGTGTTGCCTTGACTATGACACAATGGTATCCAAAATTAGCCGAATACGATTTTGAAGGATGGCACGCAGATCCTTACATTGCACGCGAATTTCACGGTGTTTGGGGCGATTTTGATGTAACCATAACCATTGATGCCGATTATACAATTGGCGGAACAGGTTATCTTCAAAATCCAGCTGAAGTGGGTCACGGTTATACAGAACCAGGGCAAAAGTGGATGAAACCTAAGAAAGGAAAATACACTTGGCACTTTTTAGCGCCAGATGTCCACGATTTTGCTTGGGCTGCAGATAATGAATATATTCACGATACTTATCCAGGTCCAAACGGAGTAACACTTCATTTTTTCTATAAAAATGATCCTGAAATTGCCGAGAATTGGAAAAATCTTCAACCTAAAACTGCTGAATTGATGGAGTTTTTCAATGAGCAAATTGGGCAATATCCCTATGAGCAATATTCTGTAATTCAAGGTGGCGATGGCGGAATGGAATATGCTATGAGCACCATGATTACTGGAAAACGTGAGTTTGGAAGCCTTGTGGGCGTAACAGCACACGAGCTTGCGCATTCGTGGTTTCAGTTTGTTTTGGCCACTAACGAGAGCAAACACGAATGGATGGATGAAGGTTTTACATCATACATCTCAGATGAGGCTATGAATTTTGTAATGAAGGAAAATAAACCAAATCCACATGATGGTTCCTACAGAGGTTATTTCTATATGGCTACAAGTGGGGCAGAACAACCATTGACTACACACGCAGACAGGTACGCAAGCAACCGTTCCTATGGAATAAATGCTTACAGTAAGGGCTCGGTGTTTTTAACTCAGCTTGGATATATTATCGGGCCAGAAAATCTTTCAAAAACCTTAAAGCGTTATTACTCAGATTTCAAATTTAAACACCCAACCCCAAATGATTTTATCCGCACCGCGGAAAAGGTTTCCGGTTTTGAATTGGATTGGTACCTTACGGATTGGGCACAAACTACCAATACTATCGATTACGGAATAAAATCTGTAGAAAACCAAGGAGGAAACACAATGGTAACTTTGGAAAGAATTGGCTTAATGCCAATGCCAATAGACCTTTACGTAACATATGAAGGCGGTACACAAGAATTATTTTACATTCCATTGCGAATGATGTGGGGCGAAAAACCAAACCCTTTTACCGATTTAAATCGTACTGTTTTAGAAGATTGGGCTTGGGCATATCCCACATATACCTTTGAAATTAAAAACGGAAAAAAAGTAAAAAATATGATGATTGACGCCACCCGAAGAATGGCAGATATCAATCAGGAAAACAATCTTTACGAAAAACAATAATTTTTACTTTCCTTTTTTCAAAGAGACCTCGCAAGTGCTAAATACTGCGGGGTCTTTTTATATATTTACAGAGTGAGTCAAAAATTTCCAAAAAACGAAAAATTAAAAAGCTCTAAAACAATTGAAAATTTGTTTTTGGAGGGGAAAACACATTCCAAATTTCCAATAAAAGTATTTTTTCTTCCGAAGGAAAACCTTGAAACATCACTTGCTGCTTTCGCTGTTCCAAAAAGAAATTTTAGGTCTGCGGTAGATAGAAATCGGGTGAAAAGACAGCTTCGCGAAGCCTATCGGCTTAACAAACACTTACTTGATGAAATTCACGGCAAGAAATTTGTGATGCTCTTTCTTTTTTTAGGAAAAGTTAAACCGCAGTACGCCGAACTTGACAAAGCAATGGTAAGGCTACTTAAAAATTTACGCGATGAAAACAATTAGCACTTTACTTTTATTGTTTGTTTTAGG
>PAZL01000057.1 GCA_002715485.1 Aequorivita sp.
TGGTATATTGGCCGCACAAATTATCGGATCTTCAGATAAAGCCGTTTTGGATAGGATTATTGCCTATAAGGAAAGTCTTAAAACAAAAGTTGAGGAAGGTGCCAAAAAGATGAAAGGAAGCAATTAGTGAAACACAGTGTCCTTTCCATAATTGTTGCAGTTATAGGAATATCTTTCATTCTTTATGTGAACTATTATTTCGCGCAGCAAATAAATTTCCTTCAGTCCTCCCATCAACAACTCAATGAGCCTAGCTTAATTGTTACTCCAAAAATTCACAAAATGGTGGCGCTAATCATCGGACTCATTGGTGTTTTCTTCGGAATAAAAGGATTTAAACATTATAAGAAAATCAGCCTAATTGGCATAGTGCTGTCATTACTTCTTATCGCCATCAGCTTTTTACCCCTTTGGCATTATTTTCGACACTAAGCACATTACAAACAGAAATTACATTATGAATAATCCTCTTTTAGAACCATACAATACTGCCCCCTTTTCCAAAATAAGAAACCAGCATTTTCTTCCAGCTATCAGCAAATTGATTGAAGAAACTAAGGCTGAGATTGATACCATCACCTCCAATACTGAAGCGCCTACTTTCAAAAATACTGTGGAAGCATTGGAAAACACAGGTGAAAAGCTCGATAGAGCAACCAGTATTTTCTTCAACCTCAACAGTGCCGAAACTAATGACGAAATTCAAAAGATAGCGCAGGAAGTTTCGCCCATGCTTACTGAGTTCAGTAACGATATGCTACTAAATGAAGCTTTGTTTGAAAGAATAAAAACGGTTTACAATCAAAAGGATGCTTTAGACCTTTCCGAAGAACAGCAAATGCTGCTTGACAAAAAGTACAAAGCCTTTTCAAGAAACGGAGCAAATCTTTCCGAGGATAAAAAAACGAAACTTCGAAAAATTGATGCCGACCTATCAAAATTGAGTCTCACTTTTGGTGAAAATGTTTTAGCGGAAACCAACAAGTTCGAACTTCACATTACCGAAGAAAAAGATTTAAGCGGATTGCCCGAAGGCGTAATAGAAGCCGCCGCCCAAACCGCCGAAGAAAAAGGAAAAGAAGGCTGGGTTTTCACTTTGGATTATCCAAGTTATGTCCCGTTTATGACCTATGTCGACAACCGATCGCTTCGCAAAAAGATGGCAATTGCCTTTGGTGCCAAAGGTTTTCACAATGACGCATTGGACAATCAGCAAAATGTTTTGCAGATTGCCAATCTTCGCCATAAACGGGCAAATTTGCTGGGGTATGAAAGCCATGCACATTTTGTATTGGAAGAACGTATGGCAGAAACTCCTGAAAAAGTAAAGTCATTTTTGAATGAACTACTTGAAAAGGCAAGACCTGCTGCCCAAAAAGAGTTTAATGAATTGACTGAATTCGCGAAAGAGCTCGACGGCATAGGCCACTTGGAAAAATGGGATGGGGCTTATTATTCTGAAAAGCTAAAACAGAAACTTTTCAATCTGGATGACGAAAAACTGAAACCCTATTTCGAATTAAAAAATGTAATCAATGGTGTTTTCGCAGTTGCTGAAAAACTCTACGGACTTCATTTTGAGGAAGTGCAAAATATCGATAAATACCATGCAGACGTAAAAACCTACGAAGTAAAAGATGACGAAGGCGAATTGGTTGCCATCTTTTACGCAGACTTCCACCCGCGTGCCGGAAAGCGAAATGGTGCCTGGATGACTTCCTATAAACCACAGCAAATTAAGGATGGTAAAAATGACCGTCCGCATATTTCCATAGTTTGCAATTTTACGAAACCAACGGCAAGCAAGCCTTCGCTATTAAATTTTAATGAAGTAACTACTTTGTTCCACGAATTTGGCCATGCTCTGCACGGAATGCTCGCAAACACTCACTACCCCAGCCTTTCGGGAACGAGTGTTTATTGGGATTTTGTGGAATTGCCCAGTCAGATTCTGGAGAATTGGTGCTACGAGAAAGAGACTTTGGAACTCTTCGCCACCCATTATAAAACTGGTGAAGTAATCCCGATGGAATACGTTGAAAAAATAAAGGACTCTGCTGCATTTTTGGAAGGAATGGCAACCTTGCGCCAATTAAGTTTCGGAATGCTCGATATGGCTTGGCACGGCAGTGACCCTTCGGGAATCAAAGATGTAAAAGCTTTTGAAGTTGCCGCTTTTGATGACACCCAACTTTACCCCGACTTGAAAGAAAATTGTATGAGCACTTCCTTTTCGCATATTTTTCAAGGGGGGTATTCAGCAGGCTATTACAGTTACAAATGGGCAGAGGTGCTAGATGCAGATGCTTTCGCCTTGTTTAAACAGGAGGGTATTTTCAACAAAAAAGTGGCCGACAGGTTTAAAGGATTTGTGCTTTCGCAAGGAGGAACGATGGATCCAATGGAGCTATACATAAAATTCCGAGGGCAAAAGCCAGACCCAGAAGCACTGTTGAAACGTGCGGGGTTACTGCAATAAAAAACAAGGCTTCAGAAATTAAACATTTCTGAAGCCCTAAAATTTTTGCCTACAGCATTATTAATTCAATATAAATTTCTTGGTGAATGTGTGGCCGTTTTCCAAGGTGAAATGCGCAATGTAAAAACCTTGTGCAAATTGCTGAAGTGCAATACTTCCAGTCTCATCATTCATTTCTTCAGAAATTATTCTTTGTCCCGCTACGCTGTAAACAGACACATTCTTAACACTGGAAACAGTATTGTTTAAACGGTAATTCAAAGTTTTGTCTTTTACAAAAACACGAATTGCATTTTCAGAAAAATCATCTACCGAAAGAATTTGGGGTTTGGCAGCTTCAATCAAAAACTCTAGTCCAAGTTTTGCGAATTTCACGGAATGGTTGGGTTCGTTAAAAAAGGAATACACGTCTCCTGGACTGTGAATATTTGGATTGTCCTGTCCCATAGCTGCCTCAAAAGGAAAAGCGGCATCAAAACCATTATCGGCCCAGCTTGCGTGATCTGAACAACCATAACCGCATTCTGTATAATCGTAGGTGAAATTGTGGTCACTGTTTGGGTTATTACTATTGTAATGATCCATCAATTCGGTCAAATAGGTGTTCAGTGCATTGCTGTTGTACCAATCTGTAGTAATATAAATATCGCTATTGGAACCATTGTAGCCCGTCATATCAAACTGTACATAAGCACTAACATTCACCCCTTGATTTGCATAATTCTCTGCAATTTCAGCTGAACCCACAAGCCCTATTTCCTCCGCGGCATAAGCCATAACTTCTATGCTTCTATTTGGCACAAAGCCTGTTTCCAATAAAACACGTACCATTTCATTTAGTGAAGCAATTCCTGAAGCATTATCATCTGCACCCGGCGCATTGTTCTTATCTCCAAAAGTAGTTGAATCTATATGCCCGCCAATAATCACAAATTCATCTGGCGTATTCGCCCCATCAAACGTTAAAATCACAGAAGGCATCTGGGTATTTACGTGGTTGTAGATGCGGGTATGCACATCGGTTCTTCCAGCGGCCAGAATCAAAGCGTCCCATTTTGCCTGTTGGTCCAAAACTGCTTGCTCCGCTTGTGACTTAGTATGGTATCGGGTTCCGTACGCTTGAAGCTCTAAAATATCATCTTCAATGTTCTGACCATTCACAAGATCTAAGCATTCGTTCACAAACGTATCTTCGGTAATGCTATAATCTATTTGTGTGCCACGATTTGCAATTTGGTTTAAGGCTTGAACGGCTTTTTCTTCGGAAGCCCTGAATATATACCCAGGACCGTGGGTACGTACATTGTCGTGTATAGCATGCGCCACTTCTTCAGAAAGCAACACTGCCGCCTGCTTATCGTTGCTTGCTAAAATTGCAATATCGTCTGGATAAAGGGTTTTAAAAGTAATTGCATCGGCAGCATCCATGGTGGCATAAAAAGCATTGCCATGTTGAGCAAAGCCAGTAAACGTAAATAAAAGGAACATTAAAATTCCTGTAGTAATTTTTTTCATCGGGAAGTATATAGAATTAATTTCTGTAAAAATAAGACATCTATGGGACTTAGGTTTGAAATATAAAAGTTTAACTATTTTCACATAACCACCTAAAAACTAAAAGGCAGGTAATTTCGTATATGTTTGTAAAACTTCCCTATTTTTGAAATGGGCTAAAAATTATTTTTTTGGAACTACTGAAACCAGACCAATGGGTTGATAAATATGCTGATTATCTTTACAATTATACAATTGTAAGGGTAAATGACCATATTGTGGCGCAGGATCTGATTTCAGAAACTTTTTTGGCGGGACTTAAATCAAAAAACAATTTTAAGGGAGAAGCTTCGGAGCGCACTTGGCTTATCTCTATTTTGAAGCGAAAAATAATCGATTATTACCGCAAGATAAATTCCAAAAAAGGTAAGGCGGAGGTGCACATTTCATATCGCGATGAAGATTCTGAAGGAGACTGGCTGGAAGAAAATGCCGCCGATCCATACGACAGAACCGCCGAAGACACAATGGAAAACAAGGAACTTGGGCTTGCTATTTTGGAATGCTTGGACAAACTTCCGGAAAAGCAAGCAGCCATTTTCAAAATGAAAACCGTCGAAAATTTTGATACCGAAGCCATTTGTAAAGAATATGACATTACGCCGTCTAACCTGTGGGTAATAATTCACCGGGCACGAAAATCAATGGTTGAGTGTTTGGAAAAAAATTGGTTTAATTAAAAATATGAAGTTTTTTTTAAAATGTGACGATGCCGCACACGTTTGCGACAAAACCCAGTACAAAGAGGCTGGTCTATTTGATAAATTAATGCTGAAGATACATTTGCTAATGTGCAAATTGTGCCGAGGATACGCTAAACGCAATACCAAACTTACCAAGACTATACAGTCTGCAGACATCAAAACCCTTTGCCCAGAAGAAAAGGAACGATTAAAAACAAGGCTCCAAGACGAAATAGAAAATGGGTACAACTCCTAAAGCTGTTCAAAAAGTTTAAAAAAGAGTAACCATAAAATTGGCAGCCCTTCCACCCAAAAAGATGAAAAATATCGGTTTTGCACTGGTTTCGAAATAACCAAAAGCCACCCTAAAACTACACAAAAAATTAAGAGGCTTATAATGTAGGCCACCTCAAAGTCCTTTTTAAAAAATTCACATCCTAAGCACAACAAAAGCACGCCCAGCCCCATTAATTTTGCATTTCTAACCCCCACTTGCTGCGGAAGAGTTTTAAGGTTGAGCCCATCGTAAGGTATATCGCGTATTTCAAAAGGAAGAATAAGTGCCACGACAATCAAAATACGTTGAAAAAATGTAAACAGCACATCCAAATCCATTTTTACTTCAGAGGCTGCAAAAGGCAAAACTACGGTTACACCCGCCCATACAAATGCCACTACAAAAATTTTAATTCCTGAAAAATTCCGTAGGTTTTTATTTCGAACAAATGGAACGGCATAAAAAAAAGTGGCTAGCCCAAATGCAGCAGCTATCAACAAAACATTTATGGGCAGGCGAAAAGCAATAAAAGCAAGCGCAATAAAGCTAATTGCGGAAAAAACCTGTATTGTTTTCAGGGAGTTTGTTAAACTTCGGTGGTGCAGTCCAGCAACTTTTGCATATTTCACAAAGTTATAACCCGTTAAACTTCCTAAAAAAACAAAGCTCCACAGTTCCCAAGAAATGGTGAGGCCATATTCCAAAATGGTGATTGCCAAAAGCGACACAACTGCCAAAGCAACGTGAATGCTACTGTTAATATAAAAAGCAAAAATATGGGAGAAAAGCTTCATACTATCAAAAGTAACCAAAGTGTTTATAACCTTATTAATTAGTTGAAAAATTTAAGTTTTCAACCCCTTAAAAGGGAGCTATTTCACGTTTAATATTGTAATTTTGCCACCTAAATTTCAAATGCAAATTAATGAACACAGATTCTTTTGCTTTAAGGCATATCGGTCCCCGGGAAAACGATCTTCCCGAAATGCTTAAAACCATTGGTGTAAGCTCTATTGATCAACTTATTTATGAAACCGTTCCAGATGATATTCTGCTGAAAAAAGCACTCGATCTGGACACGGCGATGAGTGAACAGGAATATCTGGAGCACATCACTGAACTTTCCACAAAAAATAAACTTTTCAAAACATACATAGGATTGGGCTATCACCAATCCATTACGCCTCCGGTAATTCAACGAAATATTTTGGAGAATCCGGGATGGTACACTGCCTATACACCTTACCAAGCCGAGATTGCCCAAGGAAGGCTTGAAGCGTTGCTGAACTTTCAAACTGTAGTAAGTGACCTCACCGGAATGGAACTTGCAAACGCCTCCCTTTTGGATGAATCTACCGCTGCAGCAGAAGCAATGGCCTTACTTTTCAACGTACGCGAAAAAGAAAAGAAACAAGCCAATGCTTCAAAGTTTTTTGTATCCGAAGAAATATTGCCACAAACACTTTCATTGTTGGAAACCCGTTCTGAACCTTTGGGAATTGAATTGGTTGTTGGAAATCACGAAGATTTTGATTTTTCCGAAGAATATTTTGGGGCAATTCTTCAGTATCCAAGCAAAACAGGGAAGGTATACAACTATAAAGAATTCATTCAAAAAGCTAACGACACGCAAATAAAAGTTGCCGTTGCAGCCGATATTCTAAGCCTCGTTATGCTGGAATCGCCAGGGCATTTTGGTGTGGACGTTGTTGTGGGAACCACACAGCGTTTTGGGATTCCATTAGGTTACGGCGGACCACACGCGGCATTTTTTGCCACCAAAGAAGAATACAAAAGAAGTATCCCAGGACGTATTATAGGCGTTACAAAAGATACCGACGGAAACCGTGCATTGCGTATGGCGCTTCAAACAAGAGAACAACACATAAAGCGCGACAAGGCAACTTCAAATATTTGTACCGCACAGGTTCTTTTGGCTGTTATGGCAGGGATGTACGCTGTTTACCACGGACCTGAAGGCTTAAAATATATTGCGCGAAAAGTTCACAATGGAGCCGCTACGCTAGCAAGCGCTTTGGAAAAATTAGGCTTTGAGCAAATAAACGATACTTATTTTGATACTATCGCTATTAAAACCGATGCTACCAAAATTAAGTTTTTGGCCGAGGCGAAAGAAGTGAATTTCTATTACCCAGATGACGAGACGGTTTCCATTTCAATCAATGAAACCACTACCGTTAAAGATTTGAATAAGATTGTTTCCATCTTTTCGGAAGCAGTTAAAAAAGATTTCCAAAAAATTTCTGAATTGGAAACTGGCAATAAAATTCCGCAGGAAGTTGCCCGTAAAACCGAGTTTCTTCAACAGGAAGTTTTCAACAAGTACCACAGCGAAACCGATTTGATGCGCTATATAAAGAAACTGGAACGCAAAGACCTTTCGCTAACGCACTCTATGATTTCATTGGGCTCATGTACTATGAAATTGAATGCTGCCGCAGAAATGCTTCCATTGAGCGACCCTATGTGGAGCAATATGCATCCTTTCGTTCCTGTGGAACAAGCTGAGGGTTATCAAATTATTCTGAAAAAACTAGAAAAACAACTTACTGAAATAACCGGTTTTGCAGGAACCTCGCTTCAGCCCAACAGTGGCGCGCAAGGCGAATACGCAGGCTTGATGGTTATTCGCGCCTACCACGAATCTCGTGGGGAAAGCCACAGAAACATTTGCTTGATTCCCTCATCCGCACACGGTACAAACCCTGCAAGTGCAGTAATGGCTGGAATGAAAGTAGTTGTAACAAAATCTACGGAAGAAGGAAATATTGATGTGGACGATCTACGTGAAAAGGCAATACAGCATAAAGATAATCTTTCCTGTTTAATGGTTACATACCCATCAACACATGGAGTTTATGAGTCTGCCATTCGCGAAATAACAAGTATCATCCACGAAAACGGTGGGCAGGTTTATATGGACGGTGCAAACATGAACGCTCAAGTAGGCCTGACCAATCCTGGTGCCATTGGCGCAGACGTTTGCCATTTGAACCTTCACAAAACGTTCGCTATTCCCCACGGAGGCGGAGGCCCTGGCGTTGGCCCTATTTGTGTTGCGGAGCAGTTGGTTCCATTTTTACCATCAAACCCAGTAATAAAAACGGGAGGAGATAAGGCCATTACTGCAATTTCCGCGGCACCTTATGGAAGTTCTTTGGTATGTTTGATTAGTTATGCTTACATCTGTATGCTTGGCGTGAATGGCTTAAAGAAAGCTACGCAATATGCAATTTTGAATGCAAACTATATCAAGGAAAAGCTAAACGGCCATTACGAAGTACTTTATGCAGGGGAACGCGGTCGTGCGGCCCACGAAATGATTGTAGACTGCCGTCCATTTAAAGCGAAAGGAATAGAAGTGACAGATATCGCAAAACGATTGATGGATTACGGTTTCCACGCTCCGACGGTTTCTTTCCCAATTGCAGGAACATTGATGATTGAGCCTACGGAAAGCGAGAGCAAAATGTCTTTAGATCAATTTTGTGACGCAATGATTTCAATTCGAAAAGAAATTGAAGCTGCGGATAAAGACGAGCCGAACAACGTTTTGAAAAATTCACCACATACGTTGGAAATGTTAACTGCTGATAATTGGGATTTCCCATATAGCAGACAGGAAGCAGCCTTTCCACTGGAATATATTTCAGACAATAAGTTTTGGCCATCTATACGCAGAGTGGATGAGGCGTACGGTGACAGAAATTTGATATGCACCTGCAACCCGATTGAAGCCTATATGGAAGCTTAAAAAGTTGGTACTGGCAGTATTCAGTAATCAGTTTTGCCCTAAACATATTTACTGAATACTGATAACTGATTTTTCCGTATTTTTAACGAAACTTTCTAATTTATGAGTGTCAAGATTACAGGCATAGGCAGTTATATTCCAAGTGAGGTTGCCAAGAACGAATATTTTGGTGACCATCATTTTTACAATGAGGACGGTACCCGCTTTGGGAATGAAAATACCGTAATTATTGAAAAATTTAAGGCTATTACTGGCATTCACGAAAGGCGTTATATTCCGAAAAGTTTATCAACCTCAGATATTGCCTCCTTTGCTGCAGAAAACGCCATTAAAAATGCAGGCATTGATAAGGAAACGCTAGATTATATTATTGTAGCCCATAATTATGGCGATGTAAAACACGGTTCCGTACAAAGTGATACAGTGCCGAGTATTGCTACCCGCGTGAAGCACAACCTTAAAATCCAAAATCCTACTTGTGTGGGGTATGATGTGCTTTTTGGCTGCCCGGGGTGGGTAGAGGGCATGATACAGGCCTATGCTTTTATAAAAGCTGGTATCGCAAAAAAATGTTTGGTTATTGGTGCAGAAGCTCTTTCTCGTGTGGTAGATCCGCACGATCGGGATTCAATGATTTACAGTGACGGAGCTGGAGCTGCGGTTGTTGAAATTAGTGAGGAAGCGGGTGGTATTCTGTCCCACTTTAGCGCTACCTATGCCTTTGAGGAGGCACATTTCATCTTTTTTGGCGAAAGCAATAACTTGAAAAAGAAAGATAACCGTCGGTACATAAAAATGTACGGTAGAAAAATCTATGAATTTGCACTAAATAATGTTCCCGATGCAATGAAAACCTGTTTGGATAAAAGTGGTGCAGGCATTGACGACATTAAAAAAATATTTATCCATCAGGCAAATGAAAAAATGGACGAGGCTATTGTAAACCGTTTTTATAAACTTTATGATAAAACCGCCCCTGAAAAAATAATGCCAATGAGCATCAATAAATTGGGCAACAGTAGTGTGGCAACAGTTCCAACGCTATATGATTTGGTCTTAAATGGTGAACTGAAAGGACATTCCATCCAAAAAGGAGATGTGGTAATTTTTGCCAGCGTGGGAGCGGGCATGAATATTAATGCGATAGTTTATAAAGTGTAATGTACGAAGGCAAGTTCCCAACAAAAAGATACAAGCACACCCTGAGTTTTTTAAAAGAAGTAATTTCTAAAGACGAAAAAATACTCGATTTAGGCGTTCCCAATCCTTTCTCTGAAATTCTCACACAAGAAGGTTTTGATGTTAAAAATACTAAGGGCGAAGATCTCGATCTAGCAACAAATATTGTAAAAACTGAAGAATTTGACGTCGTTACAGCCTTTGAAATTTTTGAACATTTGGTTTCACCTTTCAACATTTTGAAAGAGATTAAAGCAAAAAAATTGGTGGCATCCGTACCTTTAAAACTTTGGTTTGCATCGGCCTATAGAAGTAAAACTGATGAGTGGGACCGTCATTACCACGAATTTGAAGATTGGCAATTTGACTGGCTTTTGGAAAAAGCAGGTTGGCGTATTATAAAGCGTGAAAAATTTACAAATCCAGTAAAAAA
Source organism: Aequorivita sp. (assembly GCA_002715485.1). Classification (GTDB taxonomy): domain Bacteria; phylum Bacteroidota; class Bacteroidia; order Flavobacteriales; family Flavobacteriaceae; genus Aequorivita. The sequence goes on from PAZL01000057.1 coordinate 10,381, forward strand.
AATAGGCATACGCCCTATTCTCAGAAGAATTACGCCAAGGTATTATTTGGTTTATGCCGAGAAATTGTAGCTATTGTTTAATCAACTTAAAGCTTCTTGAATTTTTAGCATCCCAAGAGATTCTTACTATATATTCTCCGATTGGTAAATAGGACACATCGAATAGATTTGCACTCAAATTATTATAGCTTACAATCTTTCGACCATTCGTGTCAAAAATTTGAATGTTGGAAACACCTTCAATTTCATTAAGGCTAAAGGAATTTCTTGAAGGATTGGGATATAGGAAAATAGTGTTTGAATCAGACCCTAACTCTTCAATGGATAGAATTTCACCCAACTGCAAAATCCATACGCTTCCTTTTTCAAAGCCAAATTCACTATCCCCAAAAGCTCCAACAATAATTGAAATATTGTTATCCGCACTAACATTTAACGAAACAGAATGTCCAAAATAGTCATTTAAATTTAAGTCTCCTTGAAATCCGTTTAGCCCTTCTCCATATTTTTGAAAACTGTCAACAGTTCCATCTGGATTAAGGTTTAAAATATAAAATAAGTTGTCGATGCATCCTACCAATAATTCAGTTTTTCCATCCCCATTGATATCTGGCGTCAAGCTTGTTGATTTTCCAAAGCGAAGTTCTTCTGCTAGCATTTCATTAAAATTACCCTCAAGTTCACTTATTTTTTGAGTTTCAGACACTGTACCATCAGAATTCATAAATAATATATATACGGCTCCTTTATTCAACCCTCCATCATCATCCCTATATGCTCCTACAGCTAAATCAACTACACCATCATTATTTAAATCGCCAATATTTGTAATAGATGAACCAAAATAATCTTGGAACTCCAATTCTAAATTTAAGTTTCCGCTAATTGCACTTATTTTTTGATGACTATTAACTGTAAAATCAGCATTTAAAAAGAGTACCCAAACGGCGCCTCTTTGCTCTCCCCCATCGCCATCTCTTCTTGCACCTACAGCAATGTCTATATTTCCGTCACCATTTAAATCGCCTATATTTGCAATATCACTACCAAAAACATCCCAAACCTCCAACTCGCCCTGAAAATTCCCATGGATTTGATTAATCTTTTGGCTAGAAAAAACTGTTCCGTTAGAATTTAGAGTTATAATATATATTCCTCCAAATCGATGTCCAGCTTCATTATCATATTCCGCACTTACGGCAATTTCAATTAAACCATCATCATTTAAATCTCCCAAGAAACTAATAGACCTTCCAAAATAATCCCATTCCATCATATTCACATCAAAACCTCCTTCTTCTTCACTAATTTTTTGAATTGATTGTATTGAATCATCTTCATTCAAAAAAAATATATAAATAGCTCCTTTATTCTCACCTCCATCATCATCTTGGTTAGCTCCAATTGCTAAATCATTTACCCCATCACCGTTTAAATCACCAATTCCTTCTACAGAATGACCAAACCAATCTTCATTTTCTAAATTATAAAATTGGTTTATTGTTTCTTCTGAAATTTTATTGTAAGAGGCAACGGTATATTGCTGCGAATAAATTAAATTCACAACCAAAAATAAAAAGACGAATAGTTTACTAGTCATTTGACTCTATTTTAATTATGTTCAATATAAATATAATTTTTGAATAAAAGAATATACATTATTATAACTGCCCATAATGAAGAAAGGTTTCTTGCCGACACCTTGAAATCATTAATTTCCCAAACCTTACTTCCAAAAAAAATTGTTGTTGTAAATGATAATTCAACAGATAGTACTCAAGAAATTATTTTAAATTTTTCAGAAAGATACCCGATACTTTCTTTCGTAAAAATTACTTCAGGTCCTCAACATGAACCAGGCTCAAAAGTAATTCGAGCATTTCAGAAAGGTATTGAAATGCTTGATGATAGTTATGATATAATTTGCAAATTTGACGCCGATTTAATTTTTCCAGAAGATTATTTGGAAAAAGTTGCAGAACATTTTCAAAATGAATTAAACTACGGCATTGTTGGTGGATTCTGTACCATTGAAAAAAACGGAAGCTGGATATTAGAAAATCTAACTAATAAAGACCATATTCGTGGGGCGCTTAAAGCCTATCGCAAAAAATGCTTTGAAGACATCGGGGGGCTAAAAAAATCGATAGGCTGGGATACTGTGGACGAACTCCTGGCCAGGTATCACGGTTGGAAAGTAAAGACAGACACATCTCTTCACGTAAAGCATTTAAAACCCACTGGAAAAGTTTATTCAAAGGCTTCAAAGTATAAACAGGGCGAGGCTTTTTATAAAATGCGTTACGGCTTTTGGCTTACACTTATCGCCTCGGCAAAGCTTGCTTTCAAAAAGAAGAGTTTTTCATTTTTTATAGATTCCATGCGGGGTTATTTCAAGGCAAAGAAATCTAACTTGGAATATCTACTTTCAGAGGAAGAAGGAAAATTTGTCAGAAAACTGCGGTGGAAAAAAATTCGTGAAAAATTGGGAATGCGATAATTCTACATTTAGCAACCATTCTTTAACATCCGAACATTTTATAATTCCTATTTTTGCAAATAAAATCCCCGATGAAATTTAAATTTTTCTTCCTCACAACCTTTCTAATTTTCACAACACTTTTTATCTCCTGTGTTTCCGTTCAGGTAAAGGATAACACGGTATCAACCATTTCTTCTGAAATAAAAAAACCAAAAAATATTATCCTTTTGATAGGCGATGGCATGGGCCTCAGCGAAGTTTCCACCGCTATTTATTACAAAGATGGCAATCCAAACTTTGATCGTTTTCATACAATTGGCTTAAGCAAGACTTCTTCCGCTAGCGATTTGATAACAGACTCTGCAGCGGGCGCAACCGTTTTTTCTACAGGTGTAAAAACGTATAACGGTGCAATTGGTGTTGATAAAGACACCATAGCAGTGCCCACTATTGCTGAACAATTATCAAAAAGAGGTTTGGCTACGGGCATTATTGCCACATCATCCATACAACATGCAACTCCGGCAAGTTTTTATGCACATGTAAAAAGCAGAAGAATGTATGAGGAGATTACCGAATTCGCTCCAAATTCCGGCATAAACTTTTTTGCTGGTGGTGGATTAAAATTTTTTAAAAACAGAAAAGATGGAAAGGATTTACTGGAGGAGATGAGAGCCAAAGGATATGATGTAATTACAGACCAACTTCCAACAACCCCAAGTAAAAACAATGAATTGATACTACTTGCCGAAGACGGAATGCCAAAGATGAGCGACGGTCGCGGCGATTTTCTCCCAAACGCCACAAAACTCGCCTTGGAAAAACTTTCCAAAAACGAAAAAGGGTTTTTCCTAATGGTTGAAGGAAGCCAGATAGATTGGGGTGGCCACGACAACGATGCAGATTATTTAATTGGTGAGCTTTTGGATTTTGACAAAACCTTAGGTGTTGCTTTGGATTTTGCCAAACAAAACGGCGAAACCCTAATCATAGTCACGGCAGACCACGAAACTGGTGGATTCACACTTGCTTCTGACGGTAGCGATTACAACAAGATTAAACCTAGTTTTTCCACTCCCGGACATTCAGCTACAATGGTTCCAGTGTTTGCTGAAGGTCCCGGCGCTACTTTATTCAACGGAATATATGAGAGCAACGAAATTTATCATAAAATGATGGAACTTTTGAAAAAATAAGTTTTAGTACTATCTCAGAATACAGAAAGTTTAGTTTCGAAGTATGAAAATTTGAGCACTGAACACTGACCACTGAACACTGACCACTGAACACTGACCACTGACCACTGACCACTGACCACTGAATACTGAACACTGAACACTGAATACTGAACACTGAACACTGAACACTAAAATTCTTAACTTGCTTTTATAAATTACAGTGAGGTAATTTTAGTACATTAGCCGAAGCTATAGTTTTATGAAGTACTTACAAGATATTGGTTCCTATTTTTTAATGCTCAAAAGGGTGTTTGGCAGTTTTACCAAAACATCTGTTTTACGGCATCTTATTTTTAAGGAAATAAACGATCTTATTATAAGCTCTTTGGGCATAGTTGCGTTTATATCTTTCTTCGTGGGCGGGGTAGTAGCAATACAAACGGCATTAAACATGGACAACCCATTGATTCCAAAAAGCCTGATAGGTTTTGCAACGCGCCAATCGGTGGTTTTGGAATTTGCCCCTACTTTTATTTCAATAATTATGGCCGGAAAGGTAGGATCTTTTATTACTTCTAGTATTGGTTCTATGAGGGTTACAGAGCAGATTGATGCTTTAGAGGTTATGGGTATCAATTCACTTAATTATTTGGTATTTCCAAAAATAGTAGCCTTAATGTTCTATCCTTTTGTTATTGTATTTTCCATGTTTCTTGGGATAATGGGCGGATGGGTAGCCGGAGTATACGGAGGTTTCGCAAGTTCGTCAGATTTTATCGCGGGGCTGCAGGAAGATTTTATACCCTACCACTTATTTTACGCCTTTTTCAAAACCTTTGTGTTTTCCTTTATACTCGCAACAGTGCCTTCATGGCAAGGGTATTATATGAAAGGAGGCGCACTGGAAGTAGGTAAGGCAAGTACCAACTCCTTTGTGTGGACCAGTGTATTGATAATTGCCGCAAACTATATTATAACCCAACTCCTTTTAAGCGCATGATAAAAGTAGAAGATGTACATAAGAGTTTTGGTGAAGAAGAAATCCTAAAAGGAATAACCACAGAGTTTGACAAGGGTAAGACAAACCTGATCATCGGACAGAGCGGAAGTGGAAAAACCGTTTTGTTGAAATGCCTTTTGGGTCTGTTTAAACCTGAGCAGGGAAGAATATATTACGAAGATAAGGCCATCCAAGATATGGATGACGAAGAACAGCGCAAGCTACGTGAAGAAATCGGGATGCTTTTTCAAGGTGGAGCACTATTTGATTCTATGAATATTGAGGAAAATGTAATGTTTCCACTTCGCATGTTCACCAAACAAAAGAAGGCCGATATGCTCGAAAGAGTAAATGAAGTGCTAAAGCGCGTAAACCTTGAAAATGTAAACAAAAAGTTTCCTGCTGAAATCTCTGGAGGGATGCAAAAAAGGGTTTCCATCGCGCGAGCCATAGTAAACAAGCCAAAGTTTCTTTTCTGCGATGAGCCGAACTCTGGGCTTGACCCAAAGACGGCAACATTAATTGACACGCTAATCCAGGAAATCACCCACGAATACGATATAACCACCGTGGTTGTAACCCACGATATGAACTCCGTTATGGAAATAGGCGAAAAAGTTGTATTGCTGAAAAACGGAAAACTTGTTTGGCAGGGCACCAATCAAGAAATTTTTAAAACCGATAATGAAGATGTAACCAACTTTGTGTATTCATCAGATCTTTTCAAAAAAATCCGGGACGTTCAATTAAAAGAAGGCTAGTGCCTACGGATATTCAGAAACCTGAATAGTATCCAATTTCATTTTAAATTTAAGCCAAGCTTCAATTTTTTTCAAGTCTGCTTTTCGAGCGCTAGAAGATACATTGTTTTTCCAGCGTATGTTAACTACCGGAAGCGTATCGGTTTTTTTGAAATCTGTAGTTATTTTGTTTGAATAACTAAAGGTTTCAATATTTTCATAATTGATTTTTATTTCCTCGCTAAGCTCCTCAAAAGGTACATTTTGAATTTTCAAAAGCGCAACCTCATTTTCTAAAAATCGAATCTTTTCATCTTTATCCTGAATTATCTGTTCGTTTTTCACATATAGATCTTCAAGAATTCCTGCTTTAATTTCACCTGAAAGCTTTGCGGCCATTTCGCCACTTTGGTCGGCTCCTTGATAAATGCGCAAACGGCTACCTTCTAAATTTTCTGTCTCCTCAAGTTGCGTTAACCAGTCATTTATCTTGTTCTGCGGAACGGGACGCCCAATTAGGTAAACATCAATGTTTTTCGTTTTATAATCCTGTGTGAATTTAACAACTTCGGCTCCTTCATAATTAATAACATTCTTTACAAAATCCTTGGTCTTATTTTCAAAAACCTGTTGGTCCAATAATTTGACAAACAGCCAAACACTTGGCACCATAACGGCAATAGCTATTACTGTTGCAATTTGCGCAGTCCTTTTTCTACGTTTGCTGTTTGCGTAGCGAACCAGCGGAAACTGTAATATTTTTGAAACTATAAATGTAGCAAGTGCTATAAATACGGCATTGATAGAAAATAGATAAAGTGCACCTCCTGCATATGATGCATTCCCTATTGCCAATCCATAACCTACAGTACATAAGGGCGGCATAAGTGCTGTGGCAATAGCGACACCAAATATTACACTGGCTATTGTTCCGCTTTTGGTTTTAGCAACTATTAGCCCTAAGCCACCAAAAATGGCTATAAGAACGTCAAGGATTGTAGGGTACGTTCTTGCAATAAGTTCTGGAGTTTCTTCGGTAAGGGGTGAAAGTTTAAAATATAAAAAGGCGGTAAGAACACTTAAAAAAACCATTACGCCCAGATTGATTAACGAACGCTTAAGTGTATCCACATCATTTATAGCCACCGACAGACCGATTCCAACAATTGGCCCCATAAGCGGTGAAATAAGCATCGCACCTATAACCACTGCCGTGCTGCTTACGTTGAGACCAATAGATGCTACAAAAATTGAAAATATAAGAATCCAAGCGGTATGGCCTTTAAAAGATATATCTTTCTTTACCGCTTCAATAGTAGCATCGCGATCAGATTCTGAACGAATATCAAAAAGTTCTGTCAGGAACTTTTTTATGCTCTGCCACGTATTGAGTTTTACATTCTCAAACTCGTCATCATTAGGAGTAATTTTAATATCGTTATTGTTTTCTGTTGTACTCATTTACACATATTTTTTACCAAATTTACGCGATACCTCGTTCAAAAGTTCCTTAATCTGCTGTTCCTTCTTCTTTGGAAAAACTAGAAGAACATCTTCTTTATCCACCACAATATAATCTTCAATTCCGTCTAAAACAACAAGTTTCTGCTTATCGGTAAAGATCATATTATTTGCCGAATTCTTTAAAAATGTTTCAGCATTTACAACTGCGTTTTGGTTTTCGCTCTTTTCCAGTTTATCATAAAGTGCCCCCCAAGTACCCAGATCGTTCCAATCAAAGGTTGCTTTCTTTACAAAAACATTGTCAGCTTTTTCCAAAATGCCGTAATCAATCGAGATATTCGCTGCCTCGGAATAATTTTCATCTATGAATTTTTTTTCTTCGGAAGTATTCAAAACATCCGCTCCTTTCGAGAAAAGGAAGTTCATTTCTGCCAAATGCCTTTCAAAGGCGGCAACAATACTATCTGCGCTCCATATAAAAATACCCGCATTCCAAAGAAAATTTCCTTTGGCGAGAAATTCTTTTGCAGTTTCATAATCCGGCTTCTCCCTAAACTGCCGCACTTTTTTTATTTCTGAGGCATCATATTTATCACTTTCAATATAGCCGTAACCCGTATTCGGAAAACTTGGCTCTATCCCTAAAGTGAGTAAAATATTCTCGCGCTGGGCTGCATCAAAGCAGGTTTGAACGTCCTTTGCAAAGGCTTGCTCATCTTCAATCCAGTGATCGCTGGGCGCAACGAGCATCAATGCATTTGGGTTTTCCTTTTTTATTTTTAACGCGGAAAGTAATATGCACGGTGCGGTGTTGCGCATTGCCGGCTCTAAGACTACCTGCTCTTTGGTAATCTTAGGTAATTGCTTTAAGGTAATTTCCAAATACATTTCATTAGTAAGAATGTAAATGTTTTCCGAAGGAATAATTTCATTCAGTCTTGAAAACGTTTTTTGCAGTAGTGTTTGCCCCGTACCCAACATATCGTGAAACTGCTTGGGAAACTCTTGGGTACTCACGGGCCAAAATCGAGAACCGATGCCACCTGCCATAATAACTGCGTAATAATCTTTATTCATCAAAACTATTTTAAAAATTCCACCTCTGCATTTGGATTGAAAAGATATATTCTTCCTGTGGCAACTTCCAAACATTCAAACCGTTTTACGCGCTGTTTGCCTCGCTTAAAAATTTTACCATTGTACAGCCTAAAATGTCCTCCAAAGGGAATTTCAAAGATATAGTTTTTATCGTTCTCCGGGTCAAACTGCTTTAATGCCAAAGCCAAGGCCGCATCGGTATCGCTCGAAGCTTTCGGATTTTTGAAATGGCGTGCCAGCAAGGGCAATAATTGATTTGGAAAGACCTCCGGCCGCAAAAAAGGCAGCATCAAAAGTTGAAAGGTTCGTTTCCACTCCATACCGTGTGGTTTTATTAGCCTGCCGTATTTCGTGAATGCCTCTAAATGTGCAATTTCATGGACCAATGTTATTAAAAACCGATACTTGTTCAGCGAAGCATTTACGGTTATTTTATGCTGGCCATTGGCCATTTTTCGGTAGTCACCGTGTCTTGTAACCCTTTCATTTACAATTTTTAAATGTACGTTATGAGTTTTTATCAACTGAAAAGCAGAGGCTACGGAAGCTTGGGGAATGTATTTTTCAAGTATTTCCGTCATAAAATCAAGGGGTTGAACTAGAAACCTGAAGTATTTTTCCGTTGTAAAATTTATTACCCTTAAGGGAAAAATCCATTACATATTGCGCCATTTCCGTTGCTGAAAGTGGCGCTTCAAAACCAGGGAAAGCTTCCTCCAGCATTTCTGTCTGTACCGCACCCAAAGCCAAAACATTAAATGAAGGACCTGTTTCTTTATACTCTTCGGCAAGCAATTCGGTTAATGTTATCAATGCGCCTTTGCTACTACTATAAGCACTTAGCCCAGAAAATTTCACACTTCCCTGAACTCCGCCCATACTGCTAATGTTTACTATATGCCCGGTCTTTTTCATAAATGGCAAAGTTGTCTTTATCAAAGTTGCAACGCCAAAAACATTCACATCATAACATCTTTTAAATTCTTCGGAAGTGATTTCGGCAAAGGGTTTATTTACTAAAAACCCTGCATTGTTTATCAAAACATCAACAGATGTCATTTTTGTTTGAAGATATGCCGAAAGCTTTACAATTTCAGATTCATTGGCAATATCAAATTCCAAAGCGGTTACATTATCCAATTTAAGATTTGAAATAGGTTTTGAATTCCGCGAAAGCGCTAAAACATTGTAGCCAGCTTCGGAAAAAAGTTTTACCATTTCAAACCCTATGCCTCGGGAAGTGCCTGTAATAACTATGTTTTTCATTTTTTAAATATACACAAATCCCGATAGTTTCTTTAGAGAGAAAGCTATCGGGACTTAATTAAATTATTAAATTTCTTTATACAAACATTGTCACGGGATTCTCTATATACTGCCGCAACGTTTGCAGAAATTTGGCGCCCGTAGCTCCATCTACCGTACGATGGTCGCAAGCTAAGGTTACTGTCATAGTATTTCCAACAGCAATCTGCCCATTTTTCACAACTGGTTTTTGGACGATTGCGCCAACCGATAAAATAGCTGAGTTTGGTTGATTTATAATGGATGTGAATTCAGTAATTCCAAACATTCCAAGGTTGGAAACCGTAAATGTACTGCCTTCCATTTCCTGCGGAGTGATTTTTTTATTTCTTGCTTTTCCTGCAAGTTCCTTTACTTGCGCACCAATTTGCGAAAAGGTCATTTGATCTGCAAATTTCAGCACAGGAACCAGCAAACCTTCTTCAACTGCAACGGCCACACCTATGTGAATGTGTTTCGCTATTCTTGTAGCTTCCGGTGTCCACTGGCTGTTAACCTGCGGATGCTTTCTCAAGGCCATCGCACAAGCTTTTATCACCATATCGTTAAAGGAAATCTTCACATCCGGATCTGCGTTTATTGCTTCACGGGCTGCTATTGCGTGATCCATATCCAATTCTACAGTCAAATAATATTCTGGAGCAGTAAATTTAGATTCGGAAAGACGCTTTGCAATTGTCTTACGCATTTGGGAGTTTTTTACCTCCTCAAAACTTTCGGTACCGACGGGAACATAAGCTTGTCCTCCACCTGCAGCAGGTTGGTAATTTTCAATATCACTTTTAACGATGCGCCCATTTTCACCACTTCCGCGCACTTGGCGTAAGTTGATTCCTTTTTCCTCCGCCAATTTTTTGGCCAAAGGCGAGGCAAAAATGCGGCCTTCGTTTGTGTTTGGTGAAGATTCAGATTTCTTTACGGAAGAGGCCTCTTTTTTTGGTTCTTCTTTTTTAGTCTCGGTATCAGAACTTGGCTTTTCTTCCGCTTTATCTTCATTTGAAGATTTTTCTTCCTTCGCTAATGACTTTCCGGCATTTTTGAAGTTTTCAGTAACCCCAGAAACATCGGTTCCTTGTGGTCCAATGATTGCAAGCAAGGCATCAACTGAAGCTGATTCGCCTTCACCAACACCAATTTTAAGAAGCGTTCCGGAATAGAAAGACTCAAATTCCATAGTGGCTTTATCGGTTTCAATTTCAGCTAGAATATCGCCTTCTTCTACTTTGTCACCTTCCTTTTTCAACCACGTTGCAACAGTTCCTTCGGTCATAGTATCACTTAGGCGTGGCATAGTAATTACTTCAACACCCTCGGGGATTTTTACGGAATCAGAGGAGCTTTTTTCCTTAGAATCCGATTCTGAATCTTCCTTCTCATCTTTATTTGCAGCGGTTTTATCCTCCTTTTTATCCGATGATTTCTTTTCTTCTTTAGAATCATCTTCCTTTGATTTGGCATCGGAAGATTTCCCATCAATCAAATCTGAAATATCTTCATCCTTTTTTCCAATAATAGCCAAAAGTGAATCTACTTTGGCGGTTTCTCCTTCTTTTATTCCAATGTGAAGTAAGGTTCCTTCGTAAAAAGATTCAAACTCCATTGTAGCTTTATCGGTTTCAATTTCGGCAAGAATATCACCTTCTTTTACGGTGTCACCCACTTTTTTAAGCCAGGTGGCTACCGTGCCTTCTTCCATGGTGTCGCTCAAACGCGGCATGTTTATTACTTCTGCCATTTCTTATAATTTATCTGATAAAAAGGGATAATCTTCCTGCTCATACACAGCATCAAACATTACGTTCTTTTCTGGATAAGGAGATTCTTCTGCAAATTTTTCACACTCATCAACCAAATCTTTTACCCTTTTGTCAATTTTTTTAATCTCCGCTTCGGTAGCCCATTTGTTTTCATAAATCTGATGTAATACATATGAAATTGGGTCTTCTTCCTGCTTTTTGGCAACTTCTTCCTTGGTTCGATAATGTTGTGCATCACTCATTGAATGCCCACGATAACGATATGTACGTAATTCCAAAAAGGTTGGGCCATCGCCACGACGGGCACGTTTGATTGCCTCATCCATTTCCTTTGCAACCACTTCTGGTTTCATTGCATCTACGGGCTTACAGGGCATTTCATACCCCAAACCAAGTTTCCAAATATCTGTATGGTTGGCAGTGCGCGCTACGGAAGTACCCATCGCGTAACCATTATTCTCAACACAAAAAACAACTGGAAGTTTCCAAAGCATGGCAAGGTTGAACGTTTCGTGAAGCGAACCTTGACGGGTTGCGCCATCGCCCATATAAGTTAGGGTTACGGAATCTCTTTCAAAATATTTATCGGCAAAAGCCAATCCAGCGCCCAGTGGAATTTGTCCACCAACAATACCGTGCCCCCCATAGAAGCGATGCTCTTTGGAAAAAATATGCATAGAACCACCAAGACCTTGTGAAGTTCCGGTTGCTTTTCCATAAAGCTCTGCCATTACTTTTTTGGGATCAACACCCATTCCGATTGGCTGTACGTGGTTTCTGTAAGCGGTTATCATACGGTCTTTTTTAAGATCCATAGCGTGCAGCGCACCTGCTAATACTGCTTCTTGACCGTTGTAAAGGTGTAGAAAACCCCTTACTTTTTGATTGATATATACTTGCGCTAGTTTATCTTCAAACTTGCGCCAAAAGAGCATGTTTTCGTACCAATCCAGATACGTTTTTTTGGTGATTTTCTTCATCTATCTGCTATAAGTATTCCCCCGGGGGAATTTTTTAAACGGATAACAAAAATAGGACTTTATATGGTGAAATCACAAATTGTAATTCACAAATAAATACTTCTGGAAGATTTCTGAAGTTTAGAGGTATTTTGCATCAAAGCCCAGCGGCAACAAATCCATTACAGAAGCCACTTTGATGATATCTCCGGTTTCGCCCATAAAGTAGATTGCTATTGGAGTTTTTTGCTTTTGCTCGTATTCTGCCAAAGATTGACGGCAAGCCCCGCAGGGGGCAATGGCCTCCGCAACTTCATGGCTTTCGGCACGTACGGTAATTGCCAAGTCGGTAATTGTTTCATTGGGAAAATTGGCGCCCGCGTTAAATATCGCCACCCTTTCGGCACAAAGACCGGATGGAAAAGCTGCGTTTTCTTGGTTATTCCCTGTTACTATAACGCCGGAAGAAAGCCGAAGTGCCGCCCCAACCCTAAAATGTGAATAAGGCGCATAAGCATTTTCACGTGCTTGCTGCGCCTTATTCATCAATTCTTGAATGTCTTTTGGAAGTTTTGAAAGGGCCTCAAAAACTTCTAGTTCGATTTCAATTTTTTGCTTTTTCAAACCATTAATATTCGTCGTAGGTATCGCCAAAGTTGAAGGTTAAACCAAAACGAAGGGTTCCGTCCAGTGGGCTGTTTGCCAATTTGGAAGTAGAGAATAAGTATGAAATATCTATATTGATTGCTGTGTATCGGAAACCAGCACCAATAGATGCAAACTTTCTTGAACCTTTATCATCACTTTCATTGAAGTAACCTCCCCTAAAAGCGAAAACGTCTTGGTACCAGTATTCAGCACCCAAAGCCCAAGTGAATTCTTTTAACTCTTCGCTGAAACCATCAGGAGCATCACCAAATGAAGAAAAAATTCCTCCGAAAAAGCTTTCGTTATAATAATCATCTTCATTATTAATAAAGCCATCGTTGTTAGAGTCGCTAGGGGTTGGAACCAAAAGCTTATTAACTTGAGCAGACACACCAACTTTATTGTATTCGTCAAGAATAAAATCAAAACCACCACCCAAGGCAAGGTTTGTTGGCAGGTTACTTTCAGAGCCTACTTCATCATATTTTAGTTTTGGACCTATGTTTGAAATATTGAAACCCATTCTCCAACGACCATCAAAATCGTTATAGGGAATTTCTTCACTTTGGTAATACCCAGCAATATCAACTGCAAATGAATTTGCAGCAGATGCATCTGCGAGGGCAGTTTGAAGTTTTAAATCGGAACGAATATATCTACCGGCAACGGCCATTGCAAAACGCTCGCTTAGCCTAAGTGAGTATGAAACATCAAAAAGCAATTCGTTTGGCTTAACCAGCAAAGGCTCCTCATCTGCTGTTTGGCGCAACTCAATCTCTCCATTACTGAAATAACGGAAACTAGCTGCAACAGCACTACGTTCATTCAATCTATTATAATAAGTTAGGTTACCTAAAAATATATCGTTTACCAATTTGCTTAAGTAAGGAGTGTATGTTACCCCAACACCTTGTTTTGATAAGGAAAAAGCATATTTTGCAGGGTTCCATTGTTGTGAGAAAGCATCTGCAGAAGTAGTGACTCCTATATCACCCATACCTGCCGCACGTGGATCTGCAGCTATCAAAATAAAAGGAACACCAGTTGTGATTACGCGATTCTCGATTCCTGTATTTTCGTTACCCGGATCTTGCGCCATACCCTTAAAGGCAACTAAACTTAATAAAATTGGAATAAATAATTTCTTCATATTAGTTAATTTTGGACAAATATAATTTTAATTTTTAAAGGATTACTAGTTTCTCGAATTTTTCAACCCGCTGATTGGTTAACGAAGATCTCACCGTTATCTTGTACACATACACCCCTTTTCCGATACGGTCCCCAAAATCATCACGCCCGTCCCAAGTAATTTCACGGCACAGATAGCTTCCGGATGGTGGCAGGGTAGCGTTTTGGGTCCAAACTACTTTTCCGGTTACGGTAAAAACTTGGACTTGCACATCCAAGGTCTCATCTGGCCTGTTATGATTGAACCAAAACTGGGTATAATTTACAAATGGATTGGGGTAATTAAGTACGCGGGTAATTTCGAGCTTGTCGTTCCCAGCAACGATAAACTGTATTTCAGCGGTAGAAGAGTTATTATAAACATCCCACGCCTTGAGGGTAAGTGTATGCAACCCATCTTCGAGATCTCGGAATTTATATGTAGCTTTTCCTTTGGAATAATCGTCAACATCAGCTTGATAAAATTCATTCAGTAAAAATGGGTTGGACTCATCTCCGTCTAAAATTGCAACTATATCGTGACCAATACCACTTGCTGTATTAATACCGTTGGGATCTTCCAGCTTTGCAAGCAACATCGGGGAATCGTCGGTTATACCCCCTGAAACAAAACTTTCATCATTCATATATAGTTTAATTAAAGGACCTTCGTTATCCTCGGGTGCGTTTTCGTTTAAACCACCCACATCTAAGTCTAAACTCACGCCTGCTTGATCCTCAAATGTATTATCTCGTTTGGAATACAAGCTTACTCTCCCTTTGCCTACAGGTATTTGTATATCCCGGGGAACTACAAATTCAAATTCAAACACACCATTGGAAACGGTGGCCTGCCCATTGAAAATTCCCTCGCCCAAGGTTATAAAATCCATCACAAAGTTGAAATTATCGTTATCCAAGGTCTGGCGCATTACGTTTTTATCAAACACCTTTGCCTCAAGAATACCATTATAATCTGTCATAAGCATTCCTGATTCATTTAAAACCTCACCTTCAAGTTTTATTTTACTCAAGGCTTTTAATGTATCTGTAGCTTGGCCAATGGGCACTCCATTTAGTTTTGTTAACCGAATACTTTTTTTAGGAAAAGCCAAGTTCATGGCCGGATCGCCAATATAAAATACCACACGTCTTAAATCGCTATCAATTTCCAGTTTAGAGAGACGGAGTCCCTCAGCAGGTGTATTTGGCACATCCCTTCCGTATCCAAAAAGATTATCTGCCAGTAATTGGTTAAACTCAACTCCCGTAGAAACATAGATTGCCCGAGTAGTAGTTACCAAAGAAATAGCGCCGCCTTGCCTGTTTTGATATGTGAGCTCCCCAGCCGTTATGCGTAAAGGATTGTCAAACTTTGTAAACTCGCAGGTTACCGTTACCATACAAGGAAGGTTGTCCTTGTTAGTGAAGTTTTGGGCTGCTTCTTTTGTGTAGATGTATTCTGAAGCGAGTCCGTCTTCACCTCCGTGCCCAA
>PAZL01000058.1 GCA_002715485.1 Aequorivita sp.
AAACATTAAACATAAAAAAAAGCCCAAACTTTCGTTCAGGCTTTTTGCACTTTGTTAGACTACTAGGGCTCCCTTCGACTACGCTCAGGATAAACTTGGATCAATCTCAAAAGTTGTGTGTGGATTAAAATAGAAAATCGATTTTTGTAAAAAAAGAGAATTGGACACTCACCTTGATTTAATAAAACTTGTATTACCACAATTCTTAGTGGATCATTTTGATTTAGTGAAAAACAATAAAGAAAAACAAGAGGTTCTTCACCTTTATTTTGAAGAGAAAAATAGACCTCCAAAAGAAGAAACCTCCCGGATATTGATAGCCCACGGTTTTCACAAGGAAATTACTATCCAGGATTTTCCCTTACGTGGCAATATGGTTTACCTTCACGTTAAACGACGCAGATGGCTGGACAAAACAACCAAAGAAGTTGTCCAGAGAGATTGGAATTTAGTAGCACAGGGAACACGAATGACCACCGAGTTCGCTGCTTTTTTAAAAGAAATTAGTCGATACTAAAGCTTCTGATTGCCATACCATCGCTAGCTTTTACAAGGTGGATGGAAAAAAGCTCCAAAGGCAATACCGTGATTATTTGAGCGAATTCAAACAATGGAAAGAAAAACCACACGCCAGGCAATGGCTCCTATTCCCTGAAAACATAGGAAGTTACCTGTCCATTGATGAGACCGCACTCTCCAAGGGCGAGCTCTATACCATTATTACCAATAAAAAAGCAAAAGGAAAAAAAGGTACTATTGTAGGGCTCTTTGCTGGCACCAAGGTCGAACCGATCATAGAACAATTGCTAAAGATATCAACCAAAGCAAGGGCCCGGGTCAAAGAAATCACCCTGGACATGGCAAACTCTATGAAGACCATCGCCAAAAAGTGCTTCCCCAAGGCAATACAGGTTACTGACCGCTTTCATGTACAGAAACTTGCACTAGAAGCCCTACAGGATATTAGGGTCAAACACCGGTGGGATGCAATAGATCTAGAGAATGAGCAAATAAAACTGGCAAGGGAAAACAATAGGGTATTCAGCCTAAAAGAATTTAGCAATGGAGATACAAGAAAGCAACTATTGGCCAGGAGTAGGTATTTACTATACAAAGCCCCTTCGAACTGGACAGAAAGCCAATTCAAAAGAAGCAAGGTATTATTCGATCAATACCCTGATATAAAAATCGCCTTTGACCTGGTACAGGGACTTAGGGATATATTTAATAAAGCAACTTCCATGCAAACCGCCTACACAAAACTGGCGCATTGGTATAAAGATGTGGAAAATACTGGTTTTAAAGCCTTCAATACCATTGCAAATACCATAACACTCAATTATAGATCCATCCTAAACTATTTTATAAACAGAAGCACAAACGCATCAGCAGAATCTTTCAATGCAAAAATAAAAGCATTTAGGGCACAGTTTAGAGGAGTCAAAAATGTAGAATTCTTCCTGTATAGATTAACAAGAATTTTTGCTTAAACACAACAATTGGTCTTGGTCCAATTTGGTCCCTTTTAGGTCTCCAAATCAAAATTGATTGATAAATGAAATCCACGAGAAAGCTTATAAGTAAAGGGATTTAAAGCAAAAAAACCAGCCTCGTTAAAGACTGGTTTTACTTTTTTGCTCCTCCTCTTGGGCTCGAACCAAGGACCCTCTGATTAACAGTCAGATGCTCTAACCAACTGAGCTAAGGAGGAATTTTGCTTTAGCGGTTGCAAATATACCTATTTTTTAATTCCGTCAAAATAAAAAATGAAACTTTATCAACTTTGTTGCTAATTGCTCAAAAATAATTTCTGAAAAGTAAAATCTTACAGGGCGTTTATCTCTTTGAGAAGTACAATATTTGAAGAAGATTCGCTATTTTCAAGAACGGCCTTGGCCTCTTCAATTTTATTTCCTTTTAAAAGAGAAAGCGCCAAATAGTGTCTTACTTCTTCATAAAATACACTATTGGTTTTGTTTTTTGCCAACTGTAAATATTTTTCAGCTTGCCTGGGATTGCCATTGGCTAAATTTGCAACTCCAAGAAAGTATACCACTGTATCATTATCAGGATTGTTGGCATAAAGGGGCTCCCATCTGTTTATGGCCTCGTCGTATTCCTTACGCTTGTAGTTTACCATTCCATAATAAAAATCATAATCTGAAGAAGTACCCATAGTTGTGGGAAGGCCTGGGTCTGGTTTAAAATTTGCCGCAAAAACTTTTTCGGGGGAATTACCACTATTTAAAATAGCCCAAGTACTAACACCAATTAAAACCAAAAAAGAAGCTGCCAGTGCCAACCATCCGCGCGATATTCCTTTTTTTTCAGGCTCATCTTTTATTTCTGAATGAAAATCGTCAAGCAAGTTTTTTAAATTGCTTTCCTCTACACTCTGCATTAGTGCTTTTTGTTCTTTTACCATTTGGCGAAAATCCGGAAATAGATTCATTCGCTCTTCGAACTCGGCAAGCTCGTCGCTATCTAATTTGCCCAACAAATATGCATCAATAAGTTCCGCATTTTCTTGGTTATTTTCTATTTGATTATTTGGGTCCATTGGGGATTGTTTGTATCATTTTTTTTAATTGCTCCTGGCATCGATATTTTGCATTGCGCGCAGAAGCTTCATCCATTGATAGTATTTGTGCAATTTCCTTATACGGCTTTCTTTCAAAATAAAACAGTTTCAGCAAATTTTGGCAGCGTTCGCTAAGATTGCCGATGCAATCCATTAGTATTTTAATTTTTTTATTGGTCGCCTCACCAATTTCAATATCGGGCTCGTCATATTCTATTTCGCGATTTATAAAAGTGGTATTCTTATATTTTACGGAACGTACGTGGTCCAGCCATTTATATTTCGCAATTTGAAAAATATATCCGTTAATGGCGTTTTCACTTTCGGCAGTAAACCTATCGTTTTTAATGTTTCGCCACATAGCCACAAAGGCTTCTTGGTAAACATCTTTTGCCTGCTGCTCGTCGCCGCTGTTTTTTAGTACATAGCGCTTCACTTTCGCAAAGTTAGTTTTATATAAATTTTTTAATGTGGCAGCATCATTTTGTTTAATGAGTACTACAGTACTGTTAAATGGCAAATCGATTGATTTTTGGATACTATGCTTCTGCATGGGTTATAAAAACAATACAGAAAGATACAATTTATCTGTAATCGTTTTTTGTTTTTTGAACAACTTAAGGTAAATAGCTGTATTTTTTCGTTAAAATGAACACTTCCATTTCCTTATTATTGTGCAAAAAGCTACAAATTGATTCTGCCATTCTAAAAACACATCGAAATTGGCATTGAAATGTCATCATAATAGATAAAAAAAAATACTCCAGAAAAATCCGAAGTATTTTTAAATGTTATAATCAATTGTTTGTTATTCAAACAACCAGCGGTAAATATCGTTTCCGTTGGCGAAGAGTACCAAGGCTATCAAAATGAAGAATCCAACCATTTGCGCATACTCCATAAATTTGTCATTCGGTTTACGGCCTGTAACAATTTCATATAAAAGAAACATTACGTGACCACCGTCCAAGGCCGGAATGGGCAAAATGTTCATAAACGCGAGAATGATGGAAATCAATGCCGTAGTTGCCCAAAAGCTCTGCCAGTCCCATGCATCGGGGAACAGATTGCCAATGGCCCCAAAGCCTCCTACTTGTGTGGCGCCTTTGGAAGTAAAAACGTATTTGAATTGTTTTACATAATCCTTCAAAGTATTGTACCCAAAACTAAAGCCCCCCACTATGCTCTCGCCAAAAGTATATTTTATTTCGGTCTTACCTATTTGCGGAACAATATCCTTACCAAATGAATTAACCCCAACTATTCCTTTTTCGTTCGGAGTTATACGTAATGTGTCCACTTGATTCTCACGAGATACAACAATGGTATTCTCTTTATCTTTTAAAGTAAGATTTTGGAACTCATCATAAAATTGAATAGGTGTTCCATTTACAGCAATGATTTTATCATTTTTGAGCAGGCCGGCTTTACCAGCGGGATGATCTGCAAGTACTGTGTCTATAATTGCCAAACGCCGTGGTGTAAACGGAAAATGTGTATCATTTTGAAACATTTTTGTCCCCGCATCCTCGGGAACCGAAATGGTTTCAACAGTACCATCGTTGTGTTTCACTTCTACTTTTGAAACATCACGCAAGAAAATATATCTGTTAATGTCCATTACGTCCTGCAATGGTTCGCCATTTACGTTTAGTATGTGGTCCCCGTCGCGGAAGCCGTATTCCTTAAATTGCTCGGTAACGGCAAAACCCTGCGGAATATCTTCATTGGTAGTAATATTTCTTCCGTAGAAATAGAGTATTCCCATATAAATTACAAAGCCCACGATAATATTTACCGTAACGCCCCCAAGCATAATAATCAATCGCTGCCAGGCGGGCTTGCTCCGAAATTCCCACGGTTGCGGAGGCTGCGCCATCTGCTCTTTATCCATGCTCTCGTCAATCATTCCCGAAATTTTCACATAACCTCCCAAAGGCAACCACCCGATTCCGTAAACGGTTTCGCCAATTTTCTTTTTGAAGAGCGAAAATTTTACATCAAAAAAGAGATAGAATTTCTCTACGCGGGTTTTAAAAAGTTTTGCGGGAATAAAGTGCCCCAGCTCGTGCAGCACAATCAATAATGATAAACTTAAAAGAAGTTGTATGGCTTTAACAGCAAATGGACTCATAGTTTTTTAAATATATATTTTATAAAAAGCTCAATTCTAAAATCATTCATTACCAAAATCGAGCCTAAAATTATGTTGCCTGCCATGGAGCATGGTTCAGCAAAAAATCGCACAAAAGTAACCTTTTAGAACGTGCAAAAAAAATAAGCGGGTATGTTCCCGCTTATTTGTGATTGAAAGGAAGGTATGGCAGGGGTGCTTTCACTACTATTTTATGCGATTTTTAATGAATTCACTGCCATTTTATTTATTGCATGACTACAGTTTTATTGACTATTCCTTCTGAAGTTTCTATCTGAAAAAATAGAATTCCTTTTGAGAATTTCGAAATATCAACCGTTCCTGAATATTTTTCAGAATATAACAATTGCCCCAAAGCATTGTAAATATTAATGTTTTGAACATCTATAGAAGCGGGTTTTTCAAAATTGACTATTCCTGAAGTTGGATTTGGATAAAGAACAAATTGCTGGTCCAGTGTAAAATCTTCGGTTCCCAACACCACATTATTATTGCGTGAAATTAAGTGATAATCGGGATCAAATTGAACACTTTGCACTGTAAAGCCCACGGCTGGCTGAAAAGTTTGGTTGTTTGTCGTGTTATCTAATACAATATCCAAGGTTTCCCCTTGGGTGCCGTTAATCCGTAAGGGAACAGGGGCCTCAAAAAATGAAACCGATGAATGGCTTTGGGTCTGTGAAATCTCAACATTTATATTTGCCTGCCCGCCAGCCTGATTCCATCTAATGGTATATCGTGGATAGCCTTCACCGTAAATCCAATCGTTAAAAAATTCCGAAAGGTCCTCGCCTCCTGCAGCGGCCTCCATATTTCTGATGAGGTCTGGTGTTTTGGCGTAGCCATAGGATAAAGCAGGGTCTGCCAGATAATCTTTCAAACCTTGAAAGAAAACTGCATCGCCAAGTTTTTTACGAAGCATGTGCAATACCATAGATCCTTTATTATAACTAAGCCTGCTACTGAATATTCTATTGACCGAAGTTGTATCTTGTGCGGGCACATAGACAGAACCATCTGGCGAATTTGTAATAGAGCCAATTTTATCCTGTCTCCACGCTCTAAAATCTGATGCACCGTCAAAATCTTCTATGACAAGTCCTGAAAGATAGGTTGCGAAACCTTCATTCAGCCAAATATCCTGCCAACTGCCACAAGTAACTTTATCGCCGAACCATTGGTGGCCAAGCTCGTGGGCAATCAGACCACGGCTTAAGCTTCCCATAAATGAAACCGTTGTGTGCTCCATGCCGCCACCCCAGCCAAACTGTGCGTGACCGTACTTTTCATTGGCGTATGGGTAGGGTTCAAAAAGATCTGCATATAAATTCATGATGTCTACGGTTACAGGGGTACGTGACTGTGCGTATGAAAGATCTTCGGGATAAATGTAATTTACAATTTCAAAGGGATTTCCATTATTAGCAACTGTATGAGAATATACCGTGTAATTGGTTACGGCTATGGCAATCAAATACGCAGGAATAGGGTATTGGTGCCTAAAATGTGTGGTCTTGTTACTGCCATTAATTGTTTGGCTAATTTCAAGACCATTTGCTGCGGCTACATATTCTTCATTTGAAGGATTAAAACGTGGTGTAGTTATATATATATCTATCATATCAATCTTATCGTTCAAATCCTGCTTGCAGGGCCACCATGCTTTTGCTCCAAATGGCTCAGAGAGCGTCCACATTACTGGGTCTCCATTGTGGGTGTCTGTTTCAAAGGAACCAAAACCCGAGCTTACAGGGTTACCGGAATAACTTACCGATAACGAATCCAAAACTCCCTGCGCTTGCATTTGCGGCAGGGTAATTACAACCTCATCGTCGTTGTTTTGGGTAAAACTAAGTGGAATGCCGCGCTGTGTAACTTGTGAAACCGTCATATTATCAACAAGTTCAAAGGTTACGGTATTCATATTCTCCTTAGCCACAAAATGCGAAGTTACTTTACCAGTAATAAATGCCTGGGAAGGATTTACCGTAAATTCCAACCGGTGGTATTTTAGATCGTAATTTCCTGTATTAAGATTTACGGGTTTGCCAAACCAGCCAGTTGCGGCTTTTGCTTCGGCTTCGCTAATGTCATCTAATTGAGGGTTTTGAGAAAAGGATAAAAAAGAAATTAAAGCTAAAAAGGGGAGTATTAGTGTTTTCATAATAAAGCGAAATTGAAATTAACCTAAATTCTATGTATTAAATTTAGGATGTTAAATGTATTCATTTTGATAGTTTTAGAACTTATTTTTGCTGCCAATTATATGGCTTAAGTCTAAAATTTAACGAAATGCTTACTTTTTTCAAAAAATATAAATTCTTTGCAGTGGTCTTATTGATGCTATCTGCAATAATTATCACTATAATGTATCAAATAATGAAGCCGAAGCAGGTGCTGAAAATATATCAACCGGCAGATGTTTCAACCGAACTCGTTGATAGCACGCTTCAGTACGTAAAGAAATACCACACCATTGCAGATTTTAGCCTTACCAACCAAAACGGAAAGACAATCACGCAAGATGATTATAGAGATAAAATTTACGTAGCAGATTTTTTCTTTACTACTTGCCTGACAATTTGCCCCATTATGACAGACCACATGGTGAAAATTCAAAAGGAACTGAAAGACGATGATGAGGTTTTGCTGCTTTCACATACCGTTACTCCAGAAATTGACAGCGTTGCACAACTTAAAAAATACGCATTGGAAAAAGGTGTGAACGATGCTAAATGGAATTTAGTAACCGGTGATAAAAAGGAAATTTACGACCTGGCAAGAAAATCGTATCTCGCGGCAAAAGATGTTCCCTACTCAGAAAACGATCTGGTACACACCGAAAACTTTGTACTTGTAGATAAAAAGAAACGCATTCGCGGTTTTTATGATGGAACAGATCCTGATGCTATAGAAAAGTTATTGGCAGACATTGAAATCTTAAAACAGGAAGAGTAACTTCTGGAAGCAAAATTTATTATTCCATATAAAATATCGCCAAAGGTCTTTTCCCACGTCCTTTTTTTCTTTTACTTTTGTCTTGTTTAAAATCAATCTAAATAAAAAGATGGTTATCACTATTGCTTCACTTAAAAAAGGGCAACGCGGTATTATCAAAGAATTTTCAATAGATGTTGTTCCCTTAAAGCTATTGGAAATGGGCTGTCTCCCTGGCAACGAGGTTTCTTTGGTCCAAATGGCTCCTTTCAATGATCCGCTATATTTGAACATCAACGGAAGCCATCTTGCCATTCGTAAAGAAACAGCCAGCAAGATTGAAATTGAATTGATATAAATAATAATGGCAAAGCACATAAACGTTGCACTTATTGGAAATCCAAATACCGGAAAAACCTCTGTGTTCAATCGGCTTACAGGGCTAAACCAAAAAGTTGGAAACTACCCCGGAATTACTGTTGAAAAAAAACAGGGTACCTGCAAATTTGGCCGAGCTTTTAAAGTACACATTCTCGATTTGCCAGGAACCTACAGTCTTAATGCTTCATCACTGGACGAAAATGTGGTAATAGAACTGCTACTTAACAAAAACGATAAAGACTTTCCTGATGTTGCGGTAGTAGTTGCCGACGTAGAAAATCTTAAAAGAAACCTTCTACTTTTCACACAAATAAAAGATTTGGGCATACCTGCTATTCTGGCCATTAATATGTCTGACCGTATGAAGCGGAAAGCAATATCATTAGATATACCTTTGCTTGAAGAAAAATTGCAGACCAAAATTGCACTTATCAGTTCACGAAAAAATCTTGGTTTTGATTACTTAAAAGAACTGATAGAAAACTACAATCAGCTTTCCACAAAACCTTGCTTGAACGCTTCGAGGATTTCTCCAGAATATTTTGACCGTCTGCGAAAAGCATTTCCCAATCAGGATCTTTATAAA
The DNA here is from genome assembly GCA_002715485.1 of Aequorivita sp. Taxonomy (GTDB): domain Bacteria; phylum Bacteroidota; class Bacteroidia; order Flavobacteriales; family Flavobacteriaceae; genus Aequorivita. The sequence goes on from PAZL01000058.1 coordinate 8,641, forward strand.
TTATGGTTGGTAATAACTCAAGACGTCAATTTTGGTAAATTGGACCGAAATGAATTAAAGGGGGTAGCTTCTTTTCAAACCGAGTCGGTGAGCAACCTAAAAAGACTTCAGCAAAAGGAAACCGTGGCGAGGTATCAGTTTATAAATGAGACTTTAAAGCAAACCCTTCATATTGACGCCGCAAACGCAAAGGATTTAAGAAGCCGTTTGGATCGTATATTGACCCATAAAGTTTGGGGATATGTTATTTTCTTCGGAATTCTACTCCTTATTTTCCAAGCTATTTTTGATTGGAGTGCTTACCCGATGGATTTTATTGACAGTACCTTTGCGTCTCTAAGCGAATGGACTAAAAACACACTGCCACCTGGGGATTTTACAAACTTGATAGCTGAAGGAATTATTCCGGGACTTGGCGGAATTGTTATTTTTATTCCACAGATTGCATTTCTTTTTCTTTTTATTTCAATTTTGGAAGAAACCGGTTATATGAGCCGTGTGGTCTTTTTGATGGATCGAATTATGCGGCGCTTTGGGCTCAGCGGGAAAAGTGTGGTGCCGCTTGTTGCGGGAACCGCCTGCGCTATTCCAGCCATTATGGCTACCCGTAATATTGAAAATTGGAAAGAACGATTAATAACCATTTTGGTTACGCCTTTCACAACCTGTTCAGCTCGGTTACCTGTATATTTAATAATCATTGCTTTGGTAATTCCTGATACCCGTGTTTTGGGAATTTTCAGCCTGCAGGGGCTTACCCTAATGTTTATGTATATTTTGGGGTTTGGCGCCGCTATATTTTCAGCCTATTTACTCGACAAAATTTTGAAAATACGGAGCAAAAGTTTTTTTGTAGTTGAAATGCCCAATTATAAACTTCCCTTGCCTAAAAACGTAATTATTACCGTAGTTGAAAAAACCAAAGCCTTTGTTTTTGGAGCAGGAAAAATAATTCTTGCTATTTCGATAATTCTTTGGGTAATGGCGTCTTATGGCCCGGGAAATTTTAACAATGCGGAAGAAATTATCACAAATGAATATGCTTTGCAAAATCTTTCACAGGATGAAATTGATATGCATATAGATTCCTATAAATTGGAACATTCCTATATAGGAAGAATAGGTCACGCTATTGAACCTGCCGTTAGACCATTAGGGTACGATTGGAAAATAGGAATTGCCATTGTAAGTTCTTTTGCCGCGCGAGAAGTTTTTGTAGGTACTCTTGCAACCATTTACAGCGTAGGAAGCGAGGAAGAAGAGACAATTAAAAATAGAATGGCTGCTGAAATAAACCCAGTTTTGGGTGGTCCGCTCTTCAATTTTGCAAGTGGTGTTTCGTTGCTTCTGTTCTATGCTTTTGCAATGCAATGTATGAGTACCTTGGCAATTGTTAAAAAAGAAACCAACAGTTGGAAATGGCCCATGTGGCAGCTCTTCGTTATGAGCGCCATCGCCTATGTTGTAGCATTGGCAGCCTATCAATTTTTGAAGTAAAATAAGTATCTTTGTACTATGCAAACAATATTAGTGCTAATAACGTTTTCCATTGCGGCAGGCTTTCTGCTTAAAAAGTTTGTGTGGAACCCAATTTTTGAATCACGTCAAAACTCAAGTGGTACCCTTGATGGCGGTAAAACCAAATGCGGTAAAAAAGATTGTGGGTGCCATTAATTACTAATTCTTCTCTTCGCAAATCAATAAAACGTAACTATTTATATTACCTACACTTTCAGCAGTAGGGTATGGCTTTAAAGACAATCCATTAATAGCGAAGTTTTCGGAACTGTAGAGATTTGTATTTTTTTCCTCCCCAGATTTTACCTCTCCAAAGGTTAAAAGTTTTTCTTCGGTTTTTCCATTTGCGGTTACCTTCGCCTTAACAATTGCTCGTCCGGCCCAGATACAGTCCACGCCTTCAGGACAACGGGAATCTTCTACTACCTCCACAAATTGAATGGAAACGCCTTTTAAAATTATGGTTTCCCCTTTGGGAACTTTTACAGCTATTTTTGGGGTTTCCGTAGAATTTTCCTGGCTGAAACCAAAAGTTGAAAAAAGAATTATGATTGCTAAAAGTGAGTTTTTCATTATTTATATAATTTATCAATTTTAAAGATACATTAAAAAATAGTGCCAAAAAACCAGTTGTTTAAAATCAACGGCGTGCTACATTAGCTGAATTTTGATATATGTTATCCTCGGAAAAGGAAAAAATCTTCTTTCATCGGCTCTATCTTTTCGTCTTTGTTGCTAATTATGTATTCCAGCGATTTTTCAGTGAAAGCCAATCCTTTTTCAGTAAGGGAAACCACATTGTTCTCTATTTCCACGAGATTGTTTTTTTCAGCTAAATCCAATACGGTTCTAGCTCGAACGGCCTGCCAATTAATATGTTCCTGCAAATGATTAATATGTCTTTCACTTTCTTCTTCGTGGCGGTTTAAATGTAATAGGAAAGTAATGAGCGATACTTCAATGCGTTGCTGTTTTTGGCGATAAAGAACCGAAATGAGCCCTTTTTTTGGTGCAAATAGGTAAGTTGCTAAAAAGATAACACCCAGGGTAGTAGCAATTGATCCAGAAATGGAAGCATCGAGAAAATTTGCAGCCCAATACCCTGAAATTGCCGAAAATACTCCGAAAGATACTGAAAGCCAAATCATTTTTTTCAAATCTTCAGTAAGTAAATACGCCGTGGCTGCCGGTGCTATCATTAAAGCCACGACCAAAATTGCTCCAACGGCATCAAAGGCACCCACAACGGTAACTGAAGAAACTGACATCAAACCATAATGCATCACCAAAGGTGATATTCCCAATACTGAAGAAAGTCCGGCATCAAAAGTGGTAACTTTTAATTCTTTGTAAAACAATATTAGTAAGCTTATTGTAATGAATAAAATGCTTCCCATTACCCAGAGAGATTTTGGACCCCAATCTGCTACTCCAACCAATAATCTGTCAAAAGGGGCGAAAGCGAGTTCACCCAATAAAACGGCGTCAACGTCCAGATGTACATCGTTTGCATTCTTTGCAATAAGTATAACACCTATGCTAAATAAAACCGGAAAAACAAGGCCGATAGCCGTATCTTCCTTAACCAAGCCGGTTTTTTGGATAAATTCTACCATGACAACTGTAATAACACCCGTTAAGGCTGCCAAAAGAATAAGTAATGGGGAATTCAAATCTTGCGTCACAAAAAACCCAATAACAATACCCGGAAGTATAGAGTGGCTTATGGCATCACTTATCAAAGCCATTTTCCGAAGTACTAAAAACACACCCGGAATGGCGCAAGCCATAGCGACAATGGCTGCAATAAGCTGTATTTCTATCTGCGGACTACTCATGTGGTTTTTTGATTATACATTTCCTCAGCTTGTTTATAACCTTTTGGGGTCATTGCCCATTGTTGCCCCTCAATGGCTATCCACCCCTCCTTTTCTAATTTTTTAAGTGAACTTTTTGTAAAACCATGGAAATTATTAAGAATACGAATAGCGTGCGGATGTGAGATATTTTCATGCTCTTGTGCAATCCCGTACATAAATTGAAGAGTCTTCATCAGCTTTAAATCGGTGCGATTTTTCCGAAAACGGATTTCGCGAAATAATAGTCCCCGTTTGTGCGAAAATATAAAGGAAAGTAGCACAAATACTCCAGCAACAAGTACAATTACGGGACCGGTAGAAAGGTTATTCTGACTGGCGCTGATTGCAGTTCCAAACACGCCTGAAAAAGCTCCAAACACTGCTGCCAACAAGACCATAGTGCCCAAATTGTTTGTCCATTGACGGGCTGCGGCTGCAGGAGCAAGTAGGATAGCACTCATCAAGACCACTCCCACAGTTTGAAGGCCTAAAACAATAGCCAAGACAATTAAAAAGGTTATTAAAACATCTATAAATTTGGTGTTGAAGCCAAGTGTTTTTGTGTAATCTGCATCAAAAAGCAATATTTTGAATTCCTTCCAAAAAAGTAGCATTACAAAAAGTGAAATTCCTGTAACAATAATCATCAACCGCACATCACTTTCCATAAGGGTTGCCGCTTGCCCAAAAAGATATTTGTCCAATCCAGCCTGATTAGCGTTGGGTTGTTTTTGAATGAATGTGAGCAACAACATCCCAAAACCAAAAAATATGGAAAGGATTAATCCCAGGGCGGTATCGCTTTTTAAGTGTGTTTTTGAAGTAATTCCCCTAATCCAAAATGTGCCTATTACACCACTAACCAAAGCTCCAAGCAATAAAGTTCCCGAGTCTTTAGCACCTGTAATTAGAAATGCCAATGCAATGCCGGGAAGTGCCGCATGCGAGATGGCATCACCCAGTAGGCTTTGTTTCCGAAGAACAGCAAAACTGCCCAACATACCGCAAATAGCGCCCAAAACTGCCGTTCCCAGCGTGATGGTACGTAGGGTATAATCGGTCCAAACCAATTCAAAGTACTCTTGGATATTCATCTTTTATTTTGAAAAAATCTTCTATAACATTTAAATTATTTACTGATTATTTATTTACAGCAACCTTGTAATTAATTCCATAGGTCTTGGTTAAATTATCATCATTAAATATATCCTTCACTGGTCCTGTTGCTATTTTCTTCACATTTAAAAAAGTTACCCAATCAAAATATTCTGGTACGGTTTGTAAGTCATGATGAACCACAATTACCGTTTTACCAGCTTTTCGCAATTCCTTTAAAATATTGATGATGGCAATTTCGGTAGTAGCATCAACCCCCTGAAAAGGTTCGTCCATAAAATAGATAGACGCGTCCTGTGCCAATGCTCGGGCCAAAAACACCCGTTGTTGTTGCCCGCCGCTCAATTGGCTTATTTGCCTATTTTTATAAGTGAGCATACCCACCTTTTCCATAGATTCCAAGGCAATCTTTTTCTCCTTCTGTCCGGTGCGTTTTATCCAACCTAACTTTCCATAGGTGCCCATCATTACTACATCAAGTGCGGTGGTGGGAAAATCCCAATCTACACTTCCCTTTTGTGGCACATAAGCTACCAATTTTCGTTGTTTTGAATAGGGTTTTCCATATATGGAAACAGTTCCGGCAATGGGTTTTATTATACCCAGAATGGTTTTGATGAGTGTAGATTTTCCCGCACCATTTGGACCTACGATTGCCATTAAAACCCCTTCTGGCACAGATAGGTCAATGTCCCATAATACAGGCTTATAATTGTATGCCACGGTAAGATCGTCTATCTGTACGGCAAGTTTTTGAGTATCCATTTTTTATACTGTTTGGCTCCTTATTTCAGAGCGTTTACAATTGTATTAACATTGTATTTGAACATTCCAATATATGTACCTTCTACTGTTCCAGGATTGCCTAGTGCATCACTGTAGAGTGAACCTCCAATTTCAACATTATGTTTTTTTGAAAGCACCGCTTGTTGAAGCGCCTCGATGGTACGTCTGGGTACCGAGCTTTCTACGAAAATAGCTTTGATATTATTTTTAATTATAAATTCTGAAAGGTTTTGTACATCTTTTACGCCAGCTTCGGTTGCTGTGGAAATTCCTTGTAAGCCCACTACTTGGAAGCCATATGCCTTTCCAAAATAATTAAAGGCATCGTGCGCAGTAACTAAAATGCGATTTTCCTCGGGTAATGTTGCAATAGTTGATTTGATTTCACTTTCAAGGGCATCCAGTTTTTTCTGATATTTTTTGTTGTTTTCGGAATAACTTTCTGCATTTGCAGGGTCTGCTTTTGAAAGTTCTTCGGTTACGATTTGTGCAAACTGTTTGAAGAATTGAATATTAAACCAAACGTGTGGATCATAATTTGAAGCAAAATATTCCGAAGGTATTAACTCATCTTTAGGCAATCTATCCCCCAACGAGACAGTATTTTTTTTACCCTCCATTTTCTCAAAAACATCTACAAGCTTTCCTTCTAAATGTAAGCCGCTGTAGAAAATGATATCTGCCCCATAAAGTTTTGAAACATCGCCTTCGCTGGCCTTGTAAAGATGCGGATCTACACCTGCGCCCATTAATCCTTGCAATGAAACGTGATCGCCACCAATTTCGGAAACCAAGTCGGTTAACATGGTAGTGGTAGTAACAACCTTTATTTTTCCGTTGTCTTCCGGCGTATTTTTACAGCTGAAAGTAAAAGTCAATAAGATTATAAGAAAGATAGTTTTTTTCATTATCAATTTATTTTGAAACATTGTTTTATAAATCCCATTAAAGTGTTTGTACATAAAGATTTTCAGCAATTTTATGGGAAATAAAAAACTGTTCGTTTCCTACTTGGATTATCATAGAGCCATCAAAAAATTCTTTGCCAAGCACCGTGATCTTGGTACCTATACTGATTTTTTTCTTGTCTAAATACTGAAGAAAGTCAGCGCTGCTTTCCTTTACACCTACACAAACGCCTTTTTGATTTTTCTCTATTTGTGAAAGCAATTTTTTCTCTGTACGTTTTAAAACTCCATTTTTATCTGGAATAGGATCGCCATGGGGGTCAAAATCTGGACTGCCCAAAAATTTATCAAGGCGAGTAATTAATTCTTCTGATTGAATATGCTCCAACTGTTCCGCAATTTCGTGGACTTCATCCCAGTGAAAGTTTAATTTATCTACTAAAAAAACTTCCCATAAACGGTGCTTTCTTATAACATTTGCCGCGATTTTTTTACCTTTTTCGGTTAGCAGCGTGCCTTTGTAGCGTTTGTAAACTACTAGCTTTTTCTCTGCCAATTTTTGAATCATATCCGTCACGGAAGAGGGTTTGGTCTCCATACTTTCCGCAATGGCATTGGTACTTACTTCACCTGAGCCTTCGTGCTCTAAATGAAATATTGCTTTTAAATAGTTTTCTTCGGCTAATGTAAACATAAGCACAAAGGTAAAAATATATTTAAATAAAACTATGCTTTATTTTTAGTTAAGTCTAAAAATAAAGCAATGAATAGTTTTTTCATTTCATTTAAATGATTTTTTAAAAATTTAATTTGGAAAAACGCTTAAAATCCTCGCTCTTTCTGAAGTTGTTCGTAAGCTTCCTGCACTTTTTTAAACTTTTCCTCACCGCCTTTTTGATGGGCTTCGTCCATATGCTGTAGTTTATCAGGATGGTATTTTTTTACCATAGTGCGGTATGCGGTCTTTATTTCGGAAACAGTTGCTGTTCTATCAATTTCCAAAATTTTGTAAGCGCTGTCAGGATTTTTGAAAAACATGGCCTTAATGCTTTCAAAATCGCGACCGTAAACACCCATAAATCCAGCAATACGATTAATCTCGTTTACCTCGGCGGTTGACACGCTTCCATCGGCATTGGCAATGCTGAACAGGAAATGAAGAATCTGCAAGCGACTTTCGTATCGTGTGCGCTGTTGTAAAAGCGCACAAATGTTTTGGGCAGATATTTCGCGTTTTTTTATAACCTCGTTAAAAATTCGGAACGTAGCATTTGCACGTTCCCGACCATAAGCTTGTACAAAATATTGACGAACATAATCAAGCTCAGTCTGGCTCACATTCCCATCTGCTTTTATCACCAATGAGGCTAAAGAGAGTAGGTTTAACTCAAAATCTGCGGGGGTAACTTGTTGTTGCGACGTGCCAAATGAAGTTTGGAATCTTTTCCCTTTTACGCTTAAGTTATCTAATAAGCTTCCCAAAATAAACCCAACGACAGCACCCGGAAATCGGTACACAAAATAACCAAGAACGGCCAATAACCAACGAAGCATGAAATAGTAATTTTTCTTTTTATAAGCCGACAAAGTTACTCAATAAAAAAAACAAATGTCCAGCACCAACATTCAAATCATAAATTTCTAAAGTGGAATTTCAAATTAGCTTTTGAATAATACGAAAATGAATTTTTCCCTTTCAAAATTAGTATCTTTGCATTCAAATTTTAATACACATTAAATACAAATATTATGTACCCACCCGAACTAGTAAAACCCATGCGCGAAGACCTGACGAAAGTAGGTTTTTCTGAACTACATACAGCAAATGACGTGGAGGAAGCATTGAAAAAAGAAGGAACCACTTTGGTAGTTGTAAACTCTGTTTGTGGTTGTGCGGCTGCCAATGCACGTCCCGGTGCTGCAATGTCTTTAGACAATTCAAAAAAACCCGATCATCTGGTAACCGTTTTTGCGGGTGTTGATCGCGAAGCAGTAGATGCGGCAAGAGCCAATATGGTTCCGTTTCCGCCAAGCTCGCCTTCTATGGCTTTGTTTAAAAATGGTGAATTGGTTCATATGCTAGAGCGCCACCACATTGAAGGGCGTCCTGCACAGATGATAGCCGAAAACCTAAAAGGCGCGTATAACGAATATTGCTAAGTAGCCAAAAAGGTTATGATACAGCTTAACAAACCCTTGACCATAGTTATTGGCATACTCGCTTTAGGCGCACTTGCTGTTAATATTTATGAAGACCCCAAGGTTTCCCATTTATTCGGAAAGGAAATAAACGATTGGCTTTATAGAGCGTTTTGGCTCTTGATCATCGGACTGTGTGTTTATAATTATATTTACATTGACCGAAACACGTTGAAAAACAAATCGAAATCAAAATCAAAACATTGATTTTTCAAACTTCAAATTTAAAATAACCAAAATAGAAAACCGTTTTTTTAAAGACGGTTTTCTTACTTTTGAGCGGTAATGACCATACTTTCAAAAATAATCAGTTATCCTTTTTCAGTATTGTTTTACCTGCTTTTTGGTATTACAATCATTATTTTTCATCCCATACAATGGATTTGCTTCAACTGGATCGGCTACGAGGCGCACAAAAAAAGTGTGGACTATCTTAACTGGACTTTGCTAAGATGTCTTAATGTTTTGGGCACCACATTTCAAGTAAACATCAACACAAGTATTCCAAACAACGTACCTATTCTTATCGTGTCTAACCACCAAAGCATGTGGGATATATCACCCATAGTTTGGTACCTTCGGAAATACCACCCAAAATTTATTTCCAAAGTAGAATTGGGCAAGGGTATTCCTTCCATTTCATACAATCTGCGCCATGGCGGTTCCATCTTGATCGATAGAAAGAATCCAAGGCAAGCCATAGTTGAAATGGTGAAGTTTTCTAAATATCTTCAAAAATTTAACCGAAGCGGCGTAATTTTTCCCGAAGGAACGCGAAGTAAAACAGGCGTCCCAAAACCTTTCAAACGAACAGGCTTGCAAACGCTCTTCAAAAAAATTCCGGAGGGCTATGTTATTCCGGTTACCTTCAATAATTCCTGGAAATTGCAACGCTGGGGTATGTTTCCTATCCAAATGGGCGTGCGTTTGGAAATGACCACACATCCAGCAATAAAAATTGCCGATTATGAGGTGGAAGCACTGATCGATAAAGTAGAAGACACCATCACTTCAAAAATCCACAAGTAATGGTTTCATTTTCTTCGGAAGAAATAATCAAGAATACGATAGCATTTGTTAAAAATGAATTGAAAGATGCCGAAGGCGGTCATGATTGGTTTCATATTGAACGGGTTTATAAAAACGCACTACTTATTTCCGAAAATGAAAACGTAGATAAAACCGTTGTCGCTCTGGGTGCATTGCTGCACGATATTGCAGACTCAAAATTTCATAATGGCGATGAAACCATCGGACCAAAAAAGGCAAAAGATTGTCTAAAAACCCAAAACCTTTCTGAAGAAGTAATTGGGCACGTTATAAATATTATTGAAAATGTATCTTTTAAAGGAGGAAACCAAACTCAAAAGTTTCATTCAAAGGAATTGGAAGTCGTACAGGATGCCGATAGACTGGACGCGCTGGGAGCAATAGGAATTGCGCGCACATTTAATTATGGAGGTTTTAAAAACCGAAAACTTTATGATCCGGAAATACAACCGAATTTGAATATGACACCTTCGGAATACAAAGCTTCTGACGCACCGACCATCAATCATTTCTATGAAAAACTTTTGCTTTTAAAAGATAAAATGAATACTGAAACGGGGCGAAAGATTGCGGAGGACAGACATCGGTTTATGGAAGCGTTTCTTCAAGAATTTTATGCTGAATGGGACGGAAAAAAATAATGCCGAAGCTATTAACCTCGGCATTATTTATTTTAATTCAATAAACTTTATCCTTTTACCGGAGTTACTGTATCCGCTTTAAGATGCTCGGCAAAAAAGCCCATCATCGCTTTGTACAAATCTAACCTATTTTCTTCTTTGCCAAAGCCGTGACCTTCATCATATTTTACCATATACGGCACTTCAACACCTCTATTTCTTAGTTTTTCAACAATTTGGTCTGCTTCATCAATATTAACACGCGGATCATTGGCACCTTGCACTACAAATAAGGGTTTTGTAATTTTATCTACATGCAAGGCTGGAGAAATTTCATCCATAATTACCTTCTGTTCCGGAATATTTGGGTTGTACCAAATTTTATACATCAGTTCACGGTATTTTTCCCAATAAGGCGGAATGGTATTCATAAAAGTGTGGAGGTTGCTCACGCCTACATAATCTACGCCACAGGCATATTTTTCGGGTGTTTTTGTCATTCCTCGCAATACAGCATAACCCCCGTGGCTTCCACCATAAATTGCAACATTATCTTTATCTGCCCAGCCTTGCTCAATTACGTAATCTACGCCATCTTCCACATCGTCCATTGCTTTTCGACCAATCTCTCCAAAACCTGCATTCATAAACGCTTTTCCATAACCTCCGGAAATTCTAAAATTTACGTGAAGTGTGGCATAACCGCGGCTCGCAAAAAGTTGTGCTTCCGGGTTAAAGCCCCAGCTATCGCGAAGGCCTTGTGGGCCGCCATGCGGATTTACAATTAGCGGTAACTTATCGCCTTTTTTATATCCGTTTGGTAAGGTAATGTAGCCGTGTATAGTTAAACCATCTCGGCTTTTGAAAGTAATAGGCTTCATCGAGGCCATATCCTCTTCCTTTAGGTTTGGCAGAAGCTTGTATAAAAGTGTTATATTATTTTTTTCAACATCGTACAGGTAATATTCACCTACAATTTTATCACTTGTAACGGCAATCATGTATTGTTTTTCATCATCGGTTTTACCCACAGTGAAAAATTGCTTGTCACCAAATTCTTTTTTAAGTCGGTTGTATATTTTTTTATAGGTATCGCTTACAGGAATTATTACTGTTTTTTCACCATCGTATGAAAAATAATCAATTTCATAATTGCGTTTTCGCGACATGGATACCCCTGATACATCGAAAGTTTCATTGCTAAAAACTGTTTTTATCTTTTCGTTTTTCTTCAAATCATACAACTGAATTTCTTGTTTGTCTTTTCCTAAATTAGAAATAACATAGGCATCATCAGGATTTTCGGTATTTGGATTAAAAGAATAAATATAAAATGCATCGCCAAAGGGTGTTACCTTCAATTGTTTGAATTCGCCATCAATATTGTAAAGAATTTCAGAATTTATACCATCCACAATTCTATTAACGGCACGCAGATTTCCTTTTCGGTCAAAATTATAGCCACTTACGGGAGGATCGCCTGCAAGTACGGTGTAAAGTTTGGTTGCTTCGCCCGTGTTTATGTTTAATCTGTACGGTTCTTCCTGTTGTGGATTATCCTTGTTCATTTGAACAATTATGTTGTTTTCGTCTTCTTTCAAAGATTCAATAATGGTCACGCGCACGCCTTCAAAAGGCGTCAATTCTTTTTTGTTATTGCCTGTAATATCAACCCCAAAAACGTGATAATTTTCGTTTCCGCCTTTATCCTGCATATAAAGAATACGGTGGTTGTTTGCCCAATAATACCCACGGATTAAGTCTTCCTCCTGCTTTATTAAAAGTGTTTCCTTTTGGGTTGTAGTTTCTTTTAAATAAACGTCACGTTCGCCCGTTTCCCTACGTTTCATATAACTTATGAATTTACCGTCTGGAGAAAGCTGAAACGAATATGCTTCGGGTGTTTTAAAATAATCTGAAACGGAATATTTATAATTTCCGGTTTCTTTTGCTGCAAGCTTTGCTAGCTCGGCATCTGTTGATGGCAGTGCGGTATTCCCTGGTTTTGTTTTTACAGTTTTCTTCAATGTTAGTGGATATTTTTGTCCCATTTGCTCGTACGTTCCATCAATTCCATTTTCGGAAAGTATTCCTGTAAACTTCATTTGCATTTTGGCGGAAGTGATGGTAACTTCTTTATCCTGCAATAGTACAGAATCGAGTTCGATTCCCGAAGCACCTTGGGCGGGAACATCTAAAGTAGCTGTGTACCCGTTTGTTGTTGGGGTAATGTTATAGATTAACACCAATTGCATGCCTTGTACATCCAAAGTGCCGCTGTAAGCGCCCTTTAGCTCTTGGGCGAATGTTGTTCCCGTTAGGAACAGCATTGTTATCGCGATAGCGAATTTTATAAGTGTTGTCATAATTGTTCGTTTTAAAAAATTAGTTTTACGATTAGATAAATTGAAACGCCGATTACAAGACCAATTGCAAATTTAATTACTTGTATTCTGATAGGGGTTTTTG
>PAZL01000059.1 GCA_002715485.1 Aequorivita sp.
TACTATGAAAAGTTAAACTACGCCATTGGCGAATCGCACGAACCTGGTTCTACTTTTAAGGTTATGGCCATGATGGCTGCTTTGGAAGATAAAGTAATAGACACCAGTACTGTGGTTGACACGGGTAAAGGCGTAAAGGTTTTCTACGGAAGAAAAATCTACGATTCCCACCGCGGCGGTTATGGAAAGATATCAGCGGCAAAAGCTTTGGAAGTTTCTTCAAACATTGGTCTGGCTACAATAATTAATGATAATTATTCCAAAACCCCCAATAAATTTATAAACCGTTTAAAAAGTTGGCACCTAACCGAAAAAACCGGCGTTGCTATTAAAGGGGAGGGAACACCTATGATTCCACAGCCTGGTGACAAAAAGTGGAGTAAGAATGCACTCCCTTCAATGGCTTATGGATATAACTTGCGTCTCACACCACTCCAAACCTTAACTTTTTATAATGCTATTGCTAATAATGGTGTAATGGTAAAACCCCGTTTCATTAAAGAAGTTAGAGCATGGAATGAGAAGGTTAGTACATACGATACAAAAATTATAAACCCTAAAATCTGTTCTGATGAAACCTTGGCGAAAATCAAGGAAATCCTGAAAAATACGGTTATAAGAGGTACGGCAAAATCACTTTATTCGCCAGATTTTTCGATGGCTGGAAAAACAGGAACCGCACAAACCGAATATTGGATGCCGGACTGGAAAAGCAACCGACGTTACATTTCATCATTTGCGGGATTTTTTCCTGCGGAAAACCCCAAATATTCGTGTATCGTGATAATTCACAAACCAAGTACTAAAAAGGGTTTTTATGGCGCCGATGTTTCTGGGCCTGTGTTTAAGAGAATAGCCCAGAAAATTTTCACCGAATCCCGAAATATTGATAATGTTGACAGCATAGAACGGCCAGATCCCACCATTGAAAAGGATTTTGAAAAGTATTACACAAAGCTGCAACAACCATCCAAAACAATTCCAAATGTTACCGGAATGGCTGGGATGGATGCGGTTTCACTATTGGAAAATCTTGGATTGAGGGTACAGGTTGTTGGTAATGGGACGGTTGCCAGCCAATCCATAAAATCTGGCGAAACTTTAAAGAAGGGACAACTAATAACCTTGAATTTATCGTGATATTGTTAAAAGACATATTGTATAAAGTCACCATCGAAAGCGTAGTTGGTAGTACTTCCGTGGCTATAAACAATCTGGAATTTGATTCCCGAAATGTTTCTTTGAACGATGTTTTTATTGCGATAAAGGGAACGGTTTCAGACGGACATCAATTCATAAAAAAAGCGGCTGACCAAGGCGCTTTGGCTATTATCTGTGAAACCTTGCCTGAAATTATTGTAAACGGAATTACATACGTGCAGGTTTCGGATTCACACAAAGCTTTGGCTATTATGGCCGCCAATTATTACGGAAATCCTTCCGAAGAATTAAAGCTAGTCGGGATTACTGGAACCAATGGAAAAACTACAGTTTCTTCCTTGCTTTACCAGCTTTTCAAAAAAGCGGGAATGGAAACCGGTTTGCTTTCCACTGTAAAAATAATGGTAGGCGATACCGAGTATAAAGCTACACACACAACTCCTGACTCACTTACAATCAATAAATATCTACGCGAAATGGTGGAAGCCGGTGTGGAATTTTGTTTTATGGAGGTAAGTTCGCACGGAATACACCAAAAACGAACCGAGGCACTTCATTATACGGGCGGCGTTTTTACCAATCTATCCCACGACCATTTAGATTACCACAAAGATTTTGCTGAATATCGGGATGTTAAAAAATCCTTTTTTGATGCATTGCCAAAATCTGCTTTCGCACTGGTAAATGTGGATGACAAAAACGGATTAGTCATGCTTCAGAATACAAAAGCGAGAAAATACACCTATGCCCTAAAAACTTATGCCGACTATAAAGCACAGGTTTTGGAAAGTCAATTTACAGGGCAACTTTTGAAAATAAACAATCAGGAGTTGTGGGTGAAATTGATTGGCGGTTTCAATGCTTATAACCTACTTGCAATTTTTGGTACCGCTGATTTATTAGGATTGCAGGAACTTGAAATTCTTCAAATCATGAGCACTTTGGATAGTGTGAACGGAAGATTTCAATATTTAATTTCAGAAAAGAAAATTACAGCGATTGTAGATTATGCACACACTCCCGATGCTTTAAAAAATGTTTTAGAAACCATAAACAGTATTCGCACAGGTAACGAAGAAGTAATTACGATTGTTGGTTGTGGTGGTGATCGCGATGCGCAGAAACGACCTGTAATGGGAAATATTGCTGCTTCATTAAGCACTAAAGTTGTTTTTACAAGTGATAACCCGCGAACTGAAAATCCAGAAAAAATCATTGAGCAAATTGAGGCAGGTGTGCCTGCGGAGCATTACAAAAAAACCATTTCAATCACGAATAGGAAGGAAGCAATAAAAGCTGCTTGCCAAATGGCACAGGAAAACGACATCATTTTGATTGCCGGAAAAGGCCACGAAACTTATCAGGAAATAAATGGAGAGCGTTTTGACTTTGATGATTTTAAAATAGTAAACCAACTTTTAACCGCCCTAAACAAATAGCCGATGCTTTATTATCTTTTTGAATATTTAGATAAAACATACGACGTGCCAGGTGCGGGGCTGTTCAATTTTATTACGTTTCGCGCAATTTTGGCGGTCATCCTTTCACTTTTCATCGCCACGGTTTACGGAAAAAAAATAATCAATTATTTACAAAAAAAACAAGTAGGCGAATCTATCCGCGATCTTGGTTTGGAAGGTCAAAATGAAAAGGCCGGTACACCAACAATGGGAGGGATCATCATTATTCTTGCCACGCTCATTCCAGTATTGCTATTCGCAAAGCTCGAAAACATTTACGTAATCCTTTTGATTGTAACCACTGTTTGGATGGGAACTATCGGTTTTATTGATGATTACATAAAAAAATTTAAAAATGACAAACAAGGATTACCGGGAAAATTTAAAGTAATCGGTCAAATTGGTTTGGGACTTTTTGTGGGTGCAACTATGTATTTGCACCCAGACATAATTGTGCAGCGTACCATTGAAAATCCTGAAGCTGAAACTCAAGTAACAGAGGTAATTGCCAAAGAATCTATAAACACCTTTTATGTAAAGGACAAAGCGATGCTTACCACCATCCCTTTTGTAAAGGAAAACGAATTCAACTATTCTGAACTCATAAGCTGGGCGGGCGAAGATTATAAAAGCTATGTATGGCTCATTTTCATTCCCATCGTAATTTTTATTATCACCGCGGTATCAAACGGCGCCAATCTCACGGATGGAATAGACGGTCTTGCCGCTGGTACGTCGGCGATTATAGGGCTCACATTAGCGCTTTTTGCCTGGGTGTCGGGCAATGTGATTTTTGCCGATTATCTCAACATTATGTACATACCAAACACGGGTGAAATGACCATTTTCATCACCGCATTCGTAGGGGCGCTTATTGGATTTTTATGGTACAATACCTATCCCGCACAAGTTTTTATGGGCGATACGGGTAGTTTGACTATTGGCGGAATTATAGCCGTAATTGCAATTGCGGTCCGTAAAGAACTGTTGATACCGATTCTGTGCGGAATATTTTTGATGGAAAACCTTTCGGTGGTTTTACAGGTAAGCTGGTTTAAATACACAAAGAAAAAATTTGGCGAGGGAAGGCGCATTTTCAGAATGTCGCCTTTGCACCATCACTATCAAATAAAAGGATTTCACGAAAGCAAAATCGTAACGAGATTTTGGATTGTGGGAATCTTTTTGGCAATCATTACAATCGTCACATTAAAAATTAGATAAAGTGAAACAGCGGTTGGTGATTTTGGGAGGAGGCGAAAGCGGAGTTGGAACGGCCATTTTAGGAAAAAAGAAGGAGTTTGAAGTTTTTGTTTCAGACTTCGGAAAAATTAAAGAGAAGTACAAACAAGTTCTTATAAATAATGGAATTGAATGGGAAGATGAAGGCCATACCGAAGCAAAAATTCTTTCAGCAGATTTGGTTATGAAAAGCCCGGGAATTCCCGAGAAGGCACCAATAATAAAAAAGTTGCGCGAACAAGGGGTAAAGGTAATTTCAGAAATTGAGCTTGCAGCAAAATACACCAAAGCAACAATTGTAGGAATAACCGGAAGTAACGGAAAAACCACCACGGCAAGCTTGACATATGAATTATTGAAAGACGGTGGCTTGAATGTGGCTTTGGGAGGTAACATCGGGAAGAGTTTTGCAGAGCAGGTTTCAGAAGAAAAGTATGAAAACTTTGTGCTCGAGCTCAGCAGTTTTCAACTGGACGGAATAGAAACCTTTGCGCCGCACATCGCGGTTTTGACCAATCTGAGTCCGGATCATTTGGACCGATATGATTACAAGTATGAAAATTATATCGCTTCAAAATTCAGGATAACGATGAATCAAACCTCGCAGGACTATTTTATTTACGATGCAGACGATGTTGAAATCATAAAATGGCTTTCGCAAAATTCCATCAAATCGCAACCGCTGCCTTTTTCAACTAAAAAAGAGTTGAATCAGGGGGCTTTTAAAAGAAAAAACGAAATAATAATAAAAATAAATAACACAGAATTTACTATGCCAATCGCAACAATAGGAATACAAGGGGAACACAATGTAAAGAACGCAATGGCTGCCAGTACGGTGGCTACATTATTGAGAATAAGAAAACAGACCATACGTGAAAGTTTAGAGGGGTTTCAAGGTGTGGAGCACAGGTTGGAAAAGGTTTTAAAAATTAATAACGTACTGTATATCAATGACAGTAAGGCTACAAATGTAAATGCAACGTTTTTTGCATTGGACAGTATGGAAAATCCAACGGTTTGGATTGTTGGCGGTGTGGATAAAGGTAACGATTACAGCGAGCTGCTGCCTTTGGTAAACGAAAAAGTAAAGGCCATAATATGTTTGGGCGTAGATAATGAGAAAATAATCAATGCTTTTGGAAATGTTGTAGATACTATTATTGAAACAGATTCGATGACAATGGCTGTGCAGGTTGCTTACAAACTCGCCGAAAGAAATAACACCGTTTTACTTTCCCCGGCCTGTGCAAGTTTTGATCTTTTTGAAAACTACGAAGATCGAGGCAGACAATTCAAGGAAGCGGTTAGAAACCTATAATATTTAAGAAACAAGTGAAAAATATTTTCCATTACATACAGGGTGATAAAGCAATTTGGGGGATTGTAGGTCTTCTGGCGTTATTTTCCTTTTTGCCAGTTTATAGCTCCAGTAGTAATCTGGCATATTTGTATGGTGATGGAAGCACGTTACCCTATTTGCTTCGCCATTTTTCACATTTAGTTTTAGGCTTTGGAATTTTGTATGGGGTTCATAAAATACCATATCATTATTTCCGGGGACTTTCCATTATCGCAATGCCGGTTATAATTTTGCTTTTGATAATCACGATGGCTGAGGGTACAACTATAGATGGAGCCAACGCAAGCCGCTGGATACGTTTGCCTTTTGTAGGTATTACATTTCAAACTTCTACACTCGCAGGAGTGGTTTTGATGACTTATGTGGCACGGTATCTTTCGCGCATAAAAGACAAGACGGTTACTTTTAAGGAAACAATTTTACCGCTGTGGTTGCCAGTCTTTTTAGTGCTGGCATTAATACTTCCCGCTAACTTTTCTACTACGGCAATTTTCTTTTCAATGATCGTGATGTTGGTTTTTGTAGGAGGCTATCCTTTAAAATATTTGGGAATAATCCTCGGTGCAGGATTAATATTCCTTACGCTTTTTGTGCTTACGGCTAAGGCATTTCCAGGTGTATTTCCAAACCGTGTAGATACTTGGATAAGCCGTGTTGAAAACTTTAGTGATGATACAGATACCGAGGCCGATTATCAAATAGAAAAAGCAAAAATAGCAATCGCCTCTGGTGGGGTGGCAGGATTGGGGCCTGGAAAAAGCGTACAGAAAAACTTTTTGCCACAGTCTTCATCTGATTTTATTTATGCAATAATCGTTGAAGAATTTGGCCTTTTGGGTGGGATGTTCCTGATGGTTATGTATTTGTTTCTACTTTTTAGAATTGTCGTCGTGGCACATAAGTCCACTTCTATTTTTGGAAAATTACTCGTTATAGGTGTTGGTTTGCCTATTGTTTTTCGAGCAATGATAAATATGGCCGTAGCCGTAGAATTGTTCCCCGTAACGGGGCAAAACTTGCCGTTGATAAGTAGCGGTGGAACGTCAATTTGGATGACATGCCTAGCGCTTGGAATGATTTTAAGCGTAAGCGCAAAACGTGAAGTGGTTGCAAAAGAAGAAACTGAAGAAAACCCATTGGATATTTTAAGCGAAACAATTTGAAGTATAAATTCATCATATCAGGCGGCGGAACCGGAGGTCATATTTACCCGGCAGTTGCTATTGCAAATGAATTGAAAACCCGTTTTCCCGATGCTGAATTTTTGTTCGTTGGGGCAGAAGATAGAATGGAGATGGAAAAAGTACCTCAAGCTGGATACAAAATAATAGGGCTGTGGATTTCTGGTTTACAACGGAGTTTGTCGTTGCAAAATTTAGCATTTCCATTAAAACTTGTCTCCAGCCTTGGAAAATCACTTAAAATTCTAAAAGAATTTAAACCAGATGTAGCGATAGGCACGGGTGGCTATGCCAGTGCTCCATTGTTACGAATGGCTGCTTTAAAAGGCATTCCATGCTTAATTCAAGAGCAGAATAGTCACGCCGGAATCACAAATAAGTGGTTGGGTGGGAAAGTGCATAAAATTTGTGTGGCCTATGAAGGAATGGAAAAATTCTTCCCTTCCGAAAAAATAAAACTTACCGGTAACCCCGTTCGTCAGGATTTATTGGATATTTCTTCAAAAGAAGATGAAGCCACGGCTTTCTTCAATTTAAAAAAGGAAAAGAAAACCTTGTTGGTTTTAGGTGGAAGTCTTGGCGCCCGCCGCATCAACCAATTGATAGAAAAATCGCTTCCCTTTTTTGAAAAACAAAATTTGCAAGTTATTTGGCAATGTGGAAAATATTATGAAGAAGTATATAAAAACAAAGGGGGCGAATCGGTTCAGGTTCACACTTTCTTAAATCGAATGGATTTGGCATACGCGGCGGCAGATTTCATTATTTCGCGAGCGGGTGCGCTTTCTGTTTCTGAGTTGTGCTTGGTGGGGAAACCAGTACTATTTATTCCTTCTCCCAACGTAGCTGAAGACCACCAAACTAAAAATGCAATGGCAATTTCAGAAAAAAATGCTGCGTTATTGATTAAGGAAAGTGAGCTTGAAGGCAATTTTGAAAAGGAATTTTCCGCATTGCTGGCTTCCGAAGAAAAACAGAAAATGCTTTCTGAAAACATAAAAAAACTAGCAAAACCAAACGCAACCAAAGATATAGTTGAAGAGATTGAAAAATTATTGAAAGCTTAAAATTGAAAAATTTAAATCAAATACAGACCTTTTACTTCGTCGGCATAGGCGGCATTGGTATGAGTGCGCTTGCGCGTTACTTTAAAATGCAAGGGAAAGATGTTTTTGGTTATGACAAAACTTCAACAGATTTGACCGATGAATTGGTAGCCGAAGGAATACCTGTGACTTTTGTTGATGAAATTTCTGAGGTTCAAAAAGAGGTGATTTCCAACGAAAATGTATTGGTAGTTTATACGCCCGCCATTCCAAAGGGTAATAAAATTTTAAACTATTTCTTTTCCGAAGAATTTTCAATCTTAAAACGCGCCCAGCTTTTGGGTGAAGTTTCTAAAAACACCCTTTGCTTGGCGGTGGCGGGTACTCATGGTAAAACCACAACTTCAGCCATTTTAGGTCATTTGCTAGCTGAATGTAATATGCCCGTAACCGCATTCTTGGGGGGAATAGCAGAGAATTATAATTCAAATTTTATTTATAAAGGCAGTGAAATAACTGTTGTGGAGGCTGATGAATTTGACAGATCTTTTCTGCAGCTTCGGCCAGACATTGCTTGTGTAACATCAATGGATGCCGACCATTTGGACATTTATGGAGATGCTAATGAAATAGAAAATGCTTTTCGAAATTTTGCAAAATTGGTTGAAAAAGAAGATAACGTTTTTATAAAAAATAACCTTCCGTTGGACGGAATGACTGTTGCTGTAGAAGAGTCCGCAGATTATGAAGCGCAAGATGTAAAAATAGAAAACGGCGCATACATTTTTAACTTAAAAACTCCGAACGGAATTTTGGAAAATTTAACTTTTCATCTTCCGGGGCATCACAATCTTACTAATGCCATCATGGCTTTGGGCATGGCGATTTTAGCAGGCTCCCCAACCGATCGTCTGCCCAAAGCATTGGCATCTTTTAAAGGGGTGAAGCGTCGCTTTTCCTATAAAATCAAAACTGATAAATTGGTTTTGATCGATGATTATGCACACCATCCCACAGAAATTGATGCTTTGTTTCAGGCTGTGGACGAAATGTATCCCAACGATCACAAACAGATTGTTTTTCAGCCGCATCTTTTCAGCAGAACCCGTGATTTTGCTGAAGGTTTTGCAAAAAGTCTGTCGCAATTTGACGAGGTAGTACTGCTAGATATTTACCCAGCAAGGGAAGAGCCCCTTGAAGGAATTACTTCTGAATGGCTTTTAAAACAAGTTGTAGCAGAAAATAAACGATTGGTTTTTAAATCTGCCCTTCCTGAAGTTATGTTGAAGTCAAAAAGTAGAATAAAATTACTTGTGGGGGCGGGAGATATAGGTGCTGAAGTGAATAAGTTAACCAAAATATTGAAAAATGAAACGGAGTATTGAAATCATCAAATTTATCATTTTGCTTGGCATTATGGCATTTCTGTTCAGCTTTACCAAAAAGCGAAACGACGCCAGAAAATTGACTAAACTGGACGTGGAATTTGTAGATGAAAACAGTCCATTTATAACATTCAATACAGTTAATAAATTGTTGATACAAAATCAAGCTAAGGTTACGAGCATAGGCAAAGAAACTTTAGTTTTGAAGAAGATGGAGCAACGGCTGCAGGAAAACCCTATGGTTCGTGATGCTCAGGTCTATGTATCGGTGAACGGTACCTTGGGGGCAAAAATTGAACAACGCAAACCAATAGGCAGGGTATCTGCTTCGCCGGATTATTACTTGGACGCTGATGGAAAAATGATGCCGTTGTCTGGCGTATACTCGGCAAGAGTGCCATTAATTACGGGAATTTCAAAAAATAATTTTACTGAAGTTACCCAATTGCTGCTAAAAATCAATGACGATGAATTTATGAAACAAAGCGTTGTGGGTTTATACAGAAAAATGAACGGCGAGATAGAATTGGAACTTAGAAAAACAAACTTTAAAGTGCTTTTTGGGAAGCCGGAAAATATTGAGAAAAAATTCCAAAACTTTAAAGCATTTTATAAAAAAACAAAACAGGACAGTACGCTGTATGGGTACAATATGGTAAATCTGAAGTTCGAAAGTCAGGTAATTGCCACAAAAAAGTAAGACCATGGAAAACGATAATATTGCTGTAGGATTGGATATTGGAACTACCAAGATAGTAGCCATGATTGGGAGAAAGAACGATTACGGCAAAATGGAGGTATTGGGAATTGGCAAAGCCAAAAGTCTCGGCGTGCATCGTGGGGTGGTAAACAATATTACCCAAACCATTCAGTCCATTCAGCAAGCCGTGCAGGATGCCGAGACTTCTTCAGGAATGAAAATCAAGGAAGTTGTTGTAGGTATTGCGGGTCAGCATATACGTAGTCTTCAGCATAGTGATTATATCACCCGCCCCAATGGTGAAGATGTTATAAAAGAAGAGGATATAGATCGTCTTTGCAACCAGGTACATAAACTGGTAATGCTTCCCGGAGAAGAAATCTTGCACGTGCTTCCCCAAGACTTTAAAGTTGATGGACAAGCCGAAATAAAAGAGCCTATTGGAATGTATGGCGCTCGATTGGAAGCTAATTTTCATGTAGTGGTTGGGCAGGTTTCTTCCATCAGAAATGTGGGAAGATGCATTAAAAGTGCTGGCCTTGAGCTTTCAGCGATAACATTGGAACCCTTAGCTTCCGCAAAAGCAGTTTTAAGCCAAGAGGAAAAAGAAGCCGGTGTAGCCCTAATTGATATAGGAGGGGGAACGACGGACTTGGCAATTTTTAAAGATGGAATTATTCGTCATACGGCGGTAATTCCTTTCGGTGGAAATGTTATTACCGAAGACATAAAAGAAGGTTGCTCTATCATTGAAAAACAGGCGGAGCTACTAAAAATAAAATTTGGATCGGCTTGGCCTGGGGAAAACAAGGATAACGAGATTGTTTCAATTCCAGGTTTACGTGGAAGAGAACCTAAGGAAATCAGTCTAAAAAATCTTTCAAAAATAATTCATGCCCGTGTTATCGAGATTATCGAGCAGGTGTATATGGAAATAAAAAATTACGGCCATGAGGATCCTAAAAAGAAGCTTATTGCCGGCATTGTGCTCACTGGAGGTGGTGCACAACTTCAGCATATAAAGCAATTGGTGGAATATATTACTGGAATGGATACCCGTATTGGCTACCCAAATGAGCATTTGGCTGGCGATAGTGACGCAGAAACCACCAGCCCCATGTACGCAACCGCAGTAGGCTTGGTGCTGAACAGTTTGGAGAGTAAAGAAAAATCTTCATTGATGAAGCGTTTTTCACATGAAGTTGCTTCGGAAGAAAGTAAAGAAAAAGTAGAAGAAACCGAAGCCAAAGAAGAAATAAAGCAAGAAAAGAACAAAGATAAAGAACAAAAACCCTCAAAAAGGTTTTTTGACAAGTGGGCAGAGAAGTTCAAGGAATTTTTGGACAATGCCGAATAAAAAGTAATTGAAAAAGAAAGGACCACAAATAGAAAAAATATGAGCAGCAACACAGAATTTGACAACATTTCTTTCGACCTTCCAAAAAACCAATCCAATGTGATAAAGGTTATTGGTGTAGGGGGCGGGGGAAGTAACGCCATTAACCATATGTTCAGTCAGGGCATAAAGGGAGTTGACTTTGTAATTTGTAATACAGATGCACAGGCATTAGAAAATAGCCCAGTGCCCATTAAGATCCAGTTGGGGGTTTCCCTTACTGAAGGGCTGGGAGCTGGTGCAAATCCCAAAGTAGGGGAGCAGTCTGCCGTGGAAAGTATGGAGGAAATTCGCAGCATGCTTACCACCAATACCAAAATGATTTTCATTACAGCTGGAATGGGCGGAGGTACTGGAACTGGCGCAGCGCCAATTATTGCAAAAATGGCAAAGGATATGGATATCCTGACAGTTGGAATTGTAACCATTCCATTCCAATTTGAAGGAAAAACCCGGAACGATCAAGCTCAGATTGGAGTTGAGAAACTGCGTCAGAATGTGGATTCCTTAGTGGTAATAAATAATAACAAACTGCGTGAGGTATATGGAAACCTTGGTTTTAAGGCAGGTTTTTCAAAAGCTGATGAGGTTTTGGCCACCGCTGCTCGTGGTATAGCCGAAGTTATTACACATCACTACACACAAAACATTGACCTTCGCGATGCAAAAACCGTTCTTGCCAATAGCGGTACTGCTATTATGGGAAGCGCAACTGCTTCTGGCGCCAACAGGGCCAAAGAAGCCATTGGTAAAGCTTTAGATTCGCCCTTGCTGAATGATAATAAAATAAAAGGAGCCAAAAATGTATTGCTGCTTATCGTTTCTGGCTCTGACGAAATCACTATTGATGAAATTGGTGAAATCAGTGACCATATCCAGGATGAAGCTGGCCACAGCGCCAACATCATTATGGGTGTGGGTGAAGAAGAAAATCTTGAGGGCTCTATTTCAATCACCGTAATTGCAACGGGCTTCAATGTGGAACAACAAAACGAAATAGTAAATACTGAAACAAAAAAAATTATCCACACCCTTGAGGATGAACAAAGAGCAGAACAGAGTCTTACGCCAAAGGCAACAGCTAGTCCGGTAAGATTACCAGAGCAACCTTTGAGCACAAAACCTAAAACCGAGGCTCCAGTGGTAAAGCACACACTTTTTGACGATGCTGAAGTGGAAGAGAAACTGCCATTTGAAGGTTACATCAAAACTTCGGAATTGTTGAAGAATCTTAATGTTTCTTATGAAGAAGTGGAAGCAAAGAATTTAGAAGAATTCAGTCAAGTGGAAGTCAATAAAATTAACGTGAACGAATTTGTGATTCTTGAAGCTCCAAAAAAGGAAGCCGAAAACGATTCGGAAACTGTCACATCTTCTTCTGAAGAAAGTGAGGAGCAAATGTTGATGTTTGATCTTCCTATAAACTCATCTTCAGATAAATCTTCTGAAAAGGAAAAGAAGGATGAGACTGTTTTCTTTGATCTGGGCGAGATAGAAGTTCAGGACCACATTGAGGTTATTCCGGTTACCGAAGTATCTGGTGAAGGAATAAAGCGTTATAGCTTGGATGACTACCAAGAAGTAGAAAATAAGCTAAATAATGCCAAGCCCGCAAAATTGGTTGCAGAGGAAATAGAAGAGGAAGAAATTATTTTCGAAAAACGAACAGTTGCTGAACCTAATTCAAAAGAAGAGGAAACTCAAGGAGAAGAAGACCCATTGAATTCACCAATCTCAAAAATATTGAGCGACCGTACTGAAGAGCGTAAAAGGAAAATGAAGGAATTTAATTATAAATTTAAGAACAGCCCTTCCCGTATCGATGAAATTGAAAAGCAACCGGCTTACAAACGTATGGGCATTGATCTTAACGAAACAAAAAACGAACCTAACATTTCAAGAACATCCGTAAATACAGAAGACGATGAAATTGAATTGCGTAAGAACAATTCATATTTGCACGATAATGTTGACTAAGTGATATTTTTTCACTTAAAGCAGGGGCCCAAATTTCTTAATTGAGTTTGGGCCTTTTTTGTAAAATCTATTCAATTATAAAACTAATGATACTATTTCGCGTTTCGGTTGAATTAAGTATCTTCGTACGCTATTAAAAACAATGGTATGAGCTTACAGGAAAAGATAATGGATGCAATGAAAACCGCAATGAAAACTAAGGATGCCCAGTCTTTGGAGGCGTTGCGTTCCGTAAAATCTGCTCTACTTTTGGCACAGACCGAAACAGGTTCCAAAGCAGATTTGACTGAAGCGGAAGAAATAAAATTGTTACAAAAGCAGGTAAAACAACGTAGGGACAGTGCCGCCATTTATAAAGAGCAGGGGCGCGAGGATCTTGCTGAACCGGAATTGGTACAAGCACAGGTGATTGAGCAGTTTTTGCCAAAACAATTAAGTGAAGAAGAGGTGGGAGAAATTGTTGATCAAATAATCACTGAAACTGGAGCTTCCTCTATGGCCGATATGGGAAAAGTAATGGGCTTGGCCAGCGCAAAGGTTGCAGGAAAAGCAGATGGCAAAACCATTTCAACATTAGTAAAATCTAGGCTTTCTTAGTTATATATAGAATTCCCTCCTTTTGGGAATAGCAAGGCCGCGTGGCGCAACTGAATAGCGCATCAGATTTCGGCTCTGAGGGTTGGGGGTTTGAATCCCTCCGCGGTCACAAGATCAAGAACAGTCCATATTGAAAAATATGGACTGTTTCTTTTAAACTATTGGCTTTCAGAAATTAAAAATGTGTTAATTAATACATCTTTAATAGTGATAGAAACTGACAATAATTAAATTAAAGTTTCAATTTTAAAAATAGTTATGTCATGTTTACCCTTATCAATGGACTTCCCAAAGATATTTTGGGAGTAATGATTTCAGGAAAAACCACTAAAGAAGATTATGAAAGATTAAATCCTTTGCTGAAACAGCACAAAGAACAACATGAATGTGTTAAAATGCTCGTTGAGGTAAAAGACTTTGATTATTCTGCTGGAGCCTTATGGGAAGATCTTAAATTCTCGTTCAATTACTTGGGGGTAATAACGGCAATTGCCATTGTTACCGAAGAAGAATGGCTCGGACAGAGCATGGAGGCCTTTGGAAAAGTTTGGCCAAATTTAAAAGTGGAAGGTTTTGAATTTGAGAATCATAAAAAAGCCTTGGATTGGCTTAAAAACCAAAAAGCTTAATTGTAGAATTATAATTTAAACCCCAAACTGTTTTAAGTGATGGTCTAGATGCTTGTATTGCATCTTGCCCCATTGTTGGGGAGTGAATTTTCCAAAAACAGGGTGTGGCTCCCATTGTGTTTCATTCTTTTTCACGTGAAATTTGTCTATCAATTTTTCAAGCTCGTATTTTTCAGTTTCAAATTCCTTGTTGTCGGTAATTTTAAAACCCTTTGCCGTTGGTAAATTGTGTTTCCAAGGCTTGTCATTATATAACATTTTCTTAAAAAGAAAGGCAAGCGGAAAAAATTGTTTTTTTAAATTGCCCTTACCCAATGAAACATTTAAGGGCTGCTGGCAGTGGTGCAACATTTGGGCAACGTCCATCTTTCCCCATTTGCCTACACTTTCCTTAGTAAGCTCGTTCAGTCTTTCCTTAATTTCAGAATATGCTTCGTTTTCAAAAAGTGATTTCATTATTTATAATTTAAAACAATAAATGTATTTAAAATTTAGACATATAAAGATTGTTTTCAAATCTTTATGCTGTTTAAGCATACATTATTATCTTTAATGAAAAGCTTAAGCTATGGAAGAAAGCAACTCCTTTTCCATAAAAAACTGGAACGAAGACGACCGCCCTCGCGAAAAATTATTACTTAAAGGTCGAACTGCATTGAGCGATGCAGAATTAATTGCGATTCTAATAGGATCTGGCAACCGGAACGAAAGTGCTGTTTCCTTGAGCCAACGTATTTTGGCTTCTGTCAGTAACAATTTGAGTGAGCTTGGTAGACTTTCCATTCCTGAATTGATGGAGTTTAAGGGCATAGGCGAGGCCAAGGCGATAAGCATTGCCGCGGCAATGGAATTGGGAAGAAGAAGAAGAACGGGAGAAGCCTTGGAGCGAAAAAAAATCACTTCCAGTAATGCTGTATTTGAATTTGTACAACCAATTATAGGAGAATTACCGCACGAAGAATTTTGGATACTTTACCTTAACAATTCAAACAAAATTATTAAAAGCGCACAACTCAGTAAAGGGGGAATTACTGGCACTGTGGTTGATGTCCGCTTAGCATTTAAGGAGGCTTTGCAATTGGGAGCCGTAGGCATTATTTTGGCACATAACCATCCTTCAGGTACTTTGAAGCCCAGCCAGGCAGACATTCAGCTTACCAGAAAACTTAAAACCGCTGGGGAAAGTCTGGACATAAAAGTACTGGACCACCTTATAGTGACCGAAAAAGCGTACTTTAGCTTTGCCGATGAAAATATGCTGTAACCCAATATGCTATTAATTTACACCCAAAAACTCACTCCCCGTATTTCCTATATCTTTAAGCATATTTGTCTGCGAATCTTGGGAATTGAAGTTGCGTTTACTTCTGAAATTGAAGAGTTTATTGCGCACGGCGGCCCTAAATTTTCTTATGTAAAAAAACCATTGGGCAATGAACTGTTTTTTCAAAGTTATGGACTATTAGAACAGCAGGGTCTTGAGGCAATTGATGTTTCGGTAAAAAAATGGGGAGATACTTTTGGCTTTTTTTCGGTATCAAGTAATAGCGCCCTCCCTTTTGATATTTTCTCGGCAAGTTTTTTTATGATAACGCGTTATGAGGAGTATTTGCCACACGTAAAAGATGAAGTGGGACGTTTTATGGCTTCGGAAAGCTTGGCATTTAAACATGGATTTCTTCAACAGCCCGTCGTGGATATTTGGGCACACCTTTTTAAGGCCAAACTTTTAGAGACTTTTCCGGATATGGAGTTTCCTGAGAAAAAAATTAAGATACATCCCGTTATTCTTGCTTCGCAGCCCTATGCTTACAAACAGAAAGGGGTTTTTCGCTCCGTGATAGGTTATTTTGATAGTTTTTTTCAAGGAAAATTTCGAAATATTCTCAGTAGAACACAGGTAATTTTAGGCCTAAAGCGCGATCCGCTGGATACTTTTAAATGGATCATAAACAAGTCCACACGGAGCGATTTTGGTCTAACGGTATTCTTCCTTTTGGGGAATGCACTTTCTTTTAACGAGAGTATGAACACGCATCGGCAAAAATTTAAAATGTTGATAAAGTTTGTTTCAGACTATAAAGAGGTTGGACTTATTTTTTCCTTTAATGCACTTAGCAATTATGAAATTTTAAAAGCTGAAAAACGTAGAATGGAAGAAATCACCAACCGTTCTCTCGGCAGTTCGCTGAATTCTGAATTTTTGGTGAATTTACCCGACATTTACCGCCATTTGGTAGAGCTGGAGATAAAGCGTGATTTTACGATGGTCTTTCGCGATACCGTGGGTTTCAGGGCCGGCACGTGTACACCCTTTCTTTTTTATGATTTGGATTACGAAATAAAAACACCTTTGGTCGTACATCCCATAGCAATGACCACATTAGCTTTTCAGAAAAAATATGCATCAGATATCGAAAAAACAGTCAATAACATCCTTGCTGCCGTAGATAAGGTAAATGGCACTTTCACGATGATATTTTCAAACAGCGATTTTTCTTCGGAAGAAAGCAATAAAGTTTGGCGAAAAGTTTTAGCTGAAAAATTACAGGAGTATGCAGAAAAGTGAGATAACCGATGTTTTTTTCGATTTGGACCACACCCTTTGGGATTTTGATAAAAATTCAGCTCTAGCATTTGAAAGAGTTTTCAAAAAACATAAAATTGAATTGCCATTGCTTGATTTTTTGAAAGTATATGAACCCATAAATCTAAATTATTGGAAAAAATATCGGGAGGATCGCGTAAGTAAGGAGCAACTTCGAAGAGGGAGATTAACGGAAACTTTTGATTGTTTCAAATTAAAATTTCCGCTAGAAATTATTGATTCAGTTGCACATTGCTATATTGAAGAACTACCCCTGGACAACCACCTTTTTAACGGTGCGGTTGAAATTCTTGATTATCTTTCCCCAAACTATAAATTGCACATTATAACCAATGGTTTTGAAGAGGTGCAGCACTTAAAACTTCAAAATAGCGGTATAAAAAAATATTTTAACACCATAACTACTTCGGAAGAGGTAGGGTTAAAGAAACCCCATCCTGTTATATTTAAAACCGCCCTAATGAAAGCTATGGTTTCATCAGAAAAAAGTGTTATGATAGGCGATAGCTTGGAAGCAGATATTTTAGGCGCACAAAAAGCAGGTATGTACACCTTGTTTTTTAACTATAGAAATGAAACGGTTTCAGTACCACACTTTGCCATTAGTGAACTTTCTGAAATTAAAGAGCATTTGTAGTAATAATCCTGCATAAAA
The DNA here is from genome assembly GCA_002715485.1 of Aequorivita sp. Lineage (GTDB taxonomy): Bacteria > Bacteroidota > Bacteroidia > Flavobacteriales > Flavobacteriaceae > Aequorivita. The sequence continues at coordinate 17,401 of PAZL01000059.1, forward strand.
GTACGTTAACAACAGGTAAATTATCCCCACATATGAATAAAGCCATATCCCGTTCCATTATAATGGTCTGTGCTTGCCTTTTGTTTTCGGCTTGCATCAAGGATACCGATTTTGATCAAGCTGAAGATATTGCCCTGACACCCGTAGTGGAACTAGATTTAATATACTTCAATCTAAATGCAAACCAATTTTACGATTCGATAAATTCAAATCCAATTCTTACCGTTTCAGATACCACTGAGATTAAATTTTTAGATGATACTACATTGCAGGAAAGCCTTAAGCGCGCTGAATTTTACTTTAAGTTCACCAATAGCATCCCTAGAAGTTTTCAAGTAGATTTTCAGTTTCTAAGTGAGGCAAATGATACTACATACGTAGCAGGAACCTCCGTTGCTGAAGGAATGCCCACGGCACCAGTAATCACCGAATATATTGAGAATGTTGAGGGGGATGATATACTTCGCCTTACGCAGGCCAATAAGGTTGTGGTCACGGTAACTATACCTTCTTCCAACGAAAATCTGGAAGGTACATTAAACTTAAAATCCAAAACCACCTACTTTTTGGAATACTAATACAATGCGAAATTTATTTACCTATATATTATCCCTCGTGGGCTTTTTGGCTATTTCCCAAAATAAGCAAATTCTCTACGGTTTTGACGATATACCCCAGTCTTTAATGTTGAACCCCGGAAGTAAAGTAACTCAAAAGAAACATTACGGAATTCCATTTTTGTCGCAAATCCATTTCAACGGCGGTTCGTCGGGCGTTTCGGTTTATGATATTTTCAAAGATGGAAATGATAATATCAATGACCGTATTACGCAGAAGTTATTTGAAATGAAGCATACCGATTTCTTCACGGCCACACAACAATTGGAGCTTCTTAATTTTGGTTGGCGCGCAAAAAACGATATCTATTTTTCTGGCGGAATCTATCAGGAATTTGATTTTATAGTTTATTTTCCGAAGGATTTGGCAATTCTTGCGTGGGAAGGAAATAGGGATTATCTGGACTATCCTTTTAATTTGGGTGAAATAAGTACCACGGGTGATTTTATGACTGTCTACCATTTTGGTTTAAATAAACAAATCAGTGATAAACTAACGGTGGGCGCGCGATTAAAGCTGTATTCAAGTATGTTCAGTTACCGAAGTGTTAATAATACAGGAACCTTCATAACTCGATTGGGCGATAATGATTCGGAAAATATCTATGAGCACATCGTTCAAAATGCAGACGTTAGCGTTCAGACATCGGGCTATGCTTCCTTGAGGGATTTGGATGGTGCATCACAAGTTACAAATGAAATTTTAGGCCGTGCATTCTTTGGTGGAAACATTGGAATAGGGGTAGACCTGGGCTTTACCTATGATATTAATGAAGCATGGACACTTTCTGCCAGTGCTCTGGATGTTGGGGCAATATTTCATTCAAAAGATGTGGAAAACTATCGGGCGCATGGAACCTATACCCTGGATGGAATTAACTTAATTTTTCCACCCCTCAATGAAGGAGATTCCACCCTTCCGTATTATGATGACCTTGAAGATGAAATAGAAAGAGAAATTCCTATTGATACGCTTTATAATTCATATACACAGTTTCGTCCTACAAAATTTAACGCGGGTTTAAGTTACGGCTTTGGGAGATTCAACAGTTCTGGCGATTGTGACTGTTTAAATATGGGTAGTGGTAAGCTTCATAAGCAAAACCTAGGATTACAGTTCTATGCTATTTTTAGGCCCAAAGGAACCCAAATGGCAGGAACCTTGTTCTACCACAGAAGAATTACTGACTATTTATCTGCAAAGGCAACATATACGGTAGATTCCTTTTCATTTTCAAATGTTGGTTTGGGAGTATCCACTGATATTGGTAAGCTTAATTTTTATCTCGCGGCAGACAATCTTATAAGGTATGGTAATTTAGCAAAGGCAAAAAGTGTATCTTTACAATTAGGATTTAACATTATAATTGACGAAGAATGACACGTTTTTTACTGCTTCTAACTGCATTATTTTTATCTATTAATTTTCAAGCTCAGCAAACAAACCTGAGCGACTATAGTTACGTAATTGTTCCTGATCAATTTGATTTTCTTAAATCAAAAGATCAATTTCAATTAAATTCCATGACCAAGTTTTATTTTGAAAAAAGTGGCTTCAATGCTTATTTAGCAGATTCGGCACCAAACGCAAACCGTTGTGATGGCCTTTATGCCAATGTTGAAGAATTGAAAACATTGTTTGGCACAAAACTGCAAGTGGTTTTAAGAGACTGTAATGATAATGAAATTTATAGAAGCCAAGAAGGAAAAAGCAAGTATAAGGAATTTGATAAAAGCTATCAAGATGCACTGCGCAAGGCTTTCAATAGTGTAGAGCTACTTAATGTAAATCAAAAAGATGTGATGCTCTTAAGCAATAATTCAAACACTGCCAAGGCTTCTTTAATAGAACGGAAACAGGATTCAAAAATAAAGGAACTTAAACAACCAAAGGTTTCAAAAGTTTCAGGAAGTTTGCTTCCCGACGCCAAATTTTCAAATTATAGTCGTGATGGAAAAACATTTCTGCTGCGAAAAACAACCGAAGGTTATTCTTTATATGAAGAAACTGCCAATGCTGAAGACGGTCTTCTTTTAAGAGGGAAAATTATCGTAATGGATAATGTGGTAAAATATATGGATGCTTCAGGAAAGGTTTCTGATGCTTCCTTTGACCCATCTGGAAATTTAGTAATTAAGGATGGATCATCATCAACGATTTATTTATCCGTAAACTAAAAATCATATTTATCCTTCCAAAGTTGCTTCAAATAATTTTTTAAAGCGTTTTCCTTTGGATTGTTTCCCGGCTTGTAGAAGGTAGTGCCCTTAATTTCTTCAGGAAGAAATTCGTGTGGAACAAAATTACCTTCATAATTGTGGGCATATTCATATTCCTTTCCATAGCCTAATTGCTTCATAAGCTTTGTTGGTGCATTTCTGATTGATAGGGGTACAGATAAGTCGCCTGTTTGCCTAACTACTTGTTGGGCTTCGCCTATGGCTTTATAAGAAGCATTACTTTTTGGAGAAGTTGCCAAATATACGGCACATTGACTCAAAATTATTCGCGCTTCGGGATAACCAATTGTATTAACTGCCTGAAAAGTACTATTTGCCAATAATAGTGCATTTGGATTAGCCATGCCGATATCTTCGGATGAGAGAATAACCATTCTTCGAGCTATAAACTTAATGTCTTCGCCCCCCTCAATCATTCGAGCCAACCAATATACCGCTGCGTTCGGATCGCTGCCGCGGATGGATTTTATAAATGCCGAAATAATATCGTAGTGCTGTTCACCAGTTTTGTCATAAAGGACAGTATTTTTCTGTGCCTTTTGCATTACTAATTCATTAGTGATGCTAATTTTTTTATCTTTTTCTGAAAGAACTACCAGCTCTAAAATATTTAAAAGCTTACGGGCGTCACCTCCCGAAAGCCTTATGAGGGCTTCAGTTTCATTTAGCGATACTTTTTTTTGGGAAAGAATTTCGTCTTCCCTTAAGGCCCTTTTCAGCAGTGCCTCCATATCATCACGACTGAAAGATTCCAAAACATAAACCTGGCAGCGCGATAATAATGCGGGAATTACCTCAAAGCTGGGGTTCTCTGTAGTGGCGCCTATGAGGGTAATCCATCCTTTTTCCACAGCACCCAAAAGTGAATCCTGTTGCGATTTGCTGAAACGGTGAATTTCATCAATAAATAGAATTGGGTTTTTTGTAGAAAAGAGATTGTCGCTTTTTTTTGCTCTTTCAATCACTTCGCGCACCGCGGCAACACCACTATCAACAGCGCTAAGAGTGTAAAAAGGCCTTCCGCTCTCATTAGCAATTATATTTGCCAGTGTTGTTTTTCCAGTGCCTGGAGGACCCCAAAAAATCATAGAGGGAATCATTCCAGTACTTAATTGTGATGTAAGAGAGCCTTTGGGGCCGACCAAATGTTGCTGGCTTAAATAGCCTTCTAGCGTTGTGGGGCGGATGCGTTCGGCGAGTGGTACATTCATAGTTTTTCAAATTTACAATTTTAATAAATCGGTATCACTGACAATTTATCATAAATTTGATTTTGGGAGTGTTTTTTGTAATCTGTCAACTATGTCAAAATCCAACCAATTGAAATTCAGTCCAGAGGTTTTTGGATATCCGTTACTTTTTGTGATGGTACTTTGGATTGTTTATTGGGTGGAGGCCCGTTTTAATATAAATTTTAATCCGTACGGTATTTATCCAAGAAAGTTGGAGGGGCTGCGGGGTATTGTTTTCAGTCCGTTTATACATGGCAGTTTAAAGCATCTTTTTAATAATTCGGTGCCGCTCTTCGTTTTGACAGCTGCACTTTTTTATTTTTATAGAGAAATACGCTGGAAAGTCCTCATATTTGGACTGTTGTTTACGGGCTTGGCTACATGGGCTATTGGGCGCCCCTCGCTACATATTGGCGCAAGTGGCGTAGTATATTTACTTGCTTCTTTTTTATTTTTTAAGGGAATTTTTTCAAAACAGTATCAGCTCACAGCATTGGCATTGGCGGTAGTATTTCTATATGGGGGCATGCTTTGGTATGTTTTTCCTGTAAATCCGGAAATATCGTGGGAAGGGCATTTGTCTGGTTTCTTTGTAGGGCTCATTTTTGCATTTCTGTTTAAAGGAAATCCTATTGAAAGAAAAAAATATGAGTGGGAGCGGGAAGATTATGTTCCAGAAAATGATCCTTTTTTACGACAGTTTGATGAAAATGGAAATTTTATTGAATTGCCAAAAGAACCCGCAGAAGATTCTGTTTCATCATCCATAAATGAAAAGGTGTTAGAGGAAAATAGGAAAGTTGTAAAAATAATATACAATTTTAGGGAAAAGGCTAAGGACAAATCTAAATAAACGCTATATACGTCTTTGTCTTGTTACTTCATATAAAAAAGCACCACAAGCAACAGAAACATTCAATGAGTTAATTTCACCCAGCAAGGGTAATGAGGCTTTCTCATCTACCAAGCCAAGTACTGATTTTGATACCCCTTTACCTTCAGAACCCATAATTATTGCTAATGGTCTTTTTAAATCTACAGAATATATTTCAGTTTGGGTTTTTTCGGTAGCTGCAATTGTGGTAATACCTGAGCCTTGTAGATAAAAAATGGCGTCTTTGATATGTTCTACTTTACAAATTGGAATTTTGAAAATAGCACCTGCAGAAGTTTTTACGGTATCGCCAGATATGGGAGCACCTCCAGATTTTTGTATAATTACAGCATCAACGCCAGTACATTCAGCGGTACGCAGGATTGCTCCAAAATTACGTACATCTGTAATTTGATCCAACACTAAAAATAAAGGAATATTATTACTATCCAATGCTCTTTCCACAACATTTTCCAATGATTGAAAAGCTACTGGCGAAGTAAGTGCTACAATACCTTGGTGATTACCTTTGGTAAGCCTATTTAGTTTTTCAAAAGGGACAATATTAACCGGGACATTGGCCTTTTCCAAATCTTTAATAAGCATTTCAATCTTATCGCTATCGATTCCTTTTTGTATATATACTTTGTCAAAAACAACTTGAGAGGCTAATGCCTCTTTTATTGGATAAATTCCAAATATTGTATTTGTTTTATCTTGCATGGGTGTCTGTTATGTTCTCTTTGGATTTAAGCAAAGGTAATTAGAATAATTCTTCTATTGTATCATGTATTATATATAAAAAACACCCCTTATTTAAGGGGTGTTTAATAAAATATAGGATATTTAAAAATTAATTTTTAAGACCCATAAGGACAATACCACCAGAAACAACATCGGCGCTACCTTCAACAGCTAACTTGAAAAAAGTTCTTTCATCTGTAATTGAATTATCGATACCGATTACTTCTATAGATGCAGAACGTTCGTTTGCTGGAAAAGTTACCGTACTGTCAAAAGTGTAGTTCTCAGATGCTGCACCAAGTGAATCAGCAGGAATCGCTTTAATAGTAAAAGTCCTAGCTGCACTTGACAAGTCAGAAACAAATAAATCAACAGTAGTGCTTTTTGTTCCGCCTTCTGGAATGTTGTTAATGTTCTTGGTAGCGGTAGTAAAACCTACCACAGTTTTACGATCTGTATTATAGTCATCGTATGTCTCGCAAGAAACAGCAACGATAGCTATAGTAAGAATAACAATTAATATATTAACTTTTTTCATTTTGATAGATTTTAAGATTTATTAATACCCAGGATTTTGAACTAGATTAGGGTTTTGGTCCAGAGAGCTTTGTGCAATAGGCAACTGAAATTTGTTGCTGCCAGCAGGAAGTGATTGCTGATCTGAAGGTGTACCTGTACCATCAGCAAGATCACCGAATCCATCACGCTCTACAGGCAAGCCCCAACGTTTTAGGTCAAAAAATCTTTGATATTCAAAAGCGAATTCAAATCTTCTTTCAAGTCTAATTGCATCACGAAGTGCACTCCCGGTTTCTCCACTTGGAGGAGTAGTGTACCTTTTTGTTCTAACGGCATCTAAAGCAGTTCTTGCAGCAGACTCGTTTCCTAAGTTGAAATAAGCTTCAGCTTTGTTCAAATAAGCTTCAGCGGCACGAAGAATTTTAATATCTACCTGGCCGTTAGATTGACCTTCTCTTCCGTATAGTTTCTTAATTGCGTTGAATTGTAAACCATCAGCGTTATTAGATGCTTGCAAAGTATATGCTTCTTTACGGATATCATCTTCTGCAAATGAATTGTAAAAATCATAAGAAACAACATATTCCGGGATCAGGTTAGTTAAACCACCTTGACTCCATGTAACTCCTACACTGATACCTAATATAGGAAGTTCATTTGGAATGTAGAACAAAAGTCCTGATCTACTTGAATCAGTCCAAACATCAACAACGTCTGAACGTGGTGCAACTGGTGTGCTAACAAGATTAGCTGCATCAACTGCTTTTTGCCATTCACCCATATAAAGATAAACTCTTGAAAGAAGTGTGTTTACCGCATCTCTATTCATACGCCCTGGATCATTTGTTACATTAATTCCGGCAGCTGCATCTGTAAGATCCTGAATAATTTTATCATAAACAGCACCAACTGTTTCGCGTGCAGGTTCTTGATTTGGATCAATATCCGTAACATAAGCAACCCCTAAACTCCCATTGGCGTCACTTGATTGTGTAGGTATCTTTCCAAAGAAAGTAACTACATCAAAATGAGCTAAAGCGCGAAGAGCTTTGGCTTCTGCAAGAACATTTTCTTTGTTTTCACCTTCGAAATCTTGGATATTTGTTATAACAAGATTGGCTCTGTATATCAATCTATATGCAGATGTATAAAGACCATTCAATGGAGCATCAGCAGGGCCATATTGCCAATTGTGCAATGTCCGTCTAGTACCACGTCCTTTTTGAGCAAAAGTAACATTATCTGCCAATACATCTGGTGCATCAAGCATACCACCAGCATCGCTACCTCCATAAAATCCTCCAGATGTCAATGTTGAATAAACACCACGAATAGCATTTTCAAAATCTGCGGCGGTAACATAGGCGTTTTCAGTACCAAATTCATCGAAAGGTACTTGATCTAATTCCTTCTCACAGGAGGCAAATGCTCCGATGATTAAGGAAAATATTGTTATTTTATAAAATATATTTTTCATTATATCAATTTTTTAAAATTAGA
>PAZL01000060.1 GCA_002715485.1 Aequorivita sp.
CTGTTCGGCCTGGGCTTTGTACATTTCTTCTGAAGCAGTTTTCCAAGCTTCGTTTATTTTATCCAAAGCGGGTTGAATGGTTTCAACTTCCTTTGTTTCATAAGCTTTCTTCAACTCTTCCAAAGCTTCCTCGATTGGTTTCTTTTTATCGTCAGATAATTTGTCACCAAACTCTTTCAGTTGCTTTTCAGTCTGGAAGATCATTCCATCCGCTTCATTCAGTTTTTCAACTTTTTCCTTCGCATTTTTATCGCTTTCGGCATTTGCCTCGGCATCCGCTTTCATCTTTTTGATTTCCTCTTCGGTAAGTCCGGAAGAAGCCTCAATACGAATATCCTGTTTTTTACCGGTTGCTTTATCCTCAGCGCTTACTTTAATGATACCGTTGGCATCAATATCAAACGTCACCTCAATTTGTGGCGTACCGCGCTGTGCTGGTGGAATACCATCTAAGTGAAAACGACCGATTGTTTTATTGTCGTTCGCCATTGGGCGCTCTCCTTGCAATACGTGGATTTCCACACTCGGCTGATTGTCCGCCGCAGTAGAGAATACCTGACTTTTCTTGGTAGGAATGGTTGTGTTGGCCTCAATCAATTTGGTCATTACACCGCCCATTGTTTCAATACCTAAAGAAAGCGGCGTAACATCAAGAAGTAATACATCCTTCACATCTCCAGTCAATACACCCCCTTGAATTGCAGCACCAACGGCCACAACTTCATCTGGGTTTACCCCTTTACTAGGTTTTTTTCCGAAGAATTTTTCAACCGCTTCCTGTACTGCAGGAATACGGGTAGAACCACCTACTAAAATTACTTCATCAATATCACTTTTGCTTAATCCAGCAGATTTTAATGCTTTTTCACAAGGCGCAATGGTTCTTTTTACTAGGTCCTCAATTAACTGCTCAAACTTAGCACGCGTCAACGTTTTAACCAAGTGTTTTGGTCCGCTGGAAGTTGCCGTAATGTATGGCAAGTTGATTTCGGTTTGGGTTGATGAAGACAATTCAATTTTTGCTTTCTCGGCAGCTTCCTTCAAACGTTGAAGTGCCATTGGGTCTTTTTTCAAATCGAAATCCTCTTCTTTTTTGAATTCATCAGCCAACCAGTTGATAATTTTTTGGTCCACATCATCACCACCCAAGTGTGTATCACCATCGGTAGCCAATACTTCAAAAACGCCATCACCTAATTCAAGGATACTAACGTCGTGCGTACCACCACCAAAGTCAAACACCACAATTTTCTGGTCGGTTCCTTTTTTATCAAGTCCGTACGCAAGGGCTGCAGCCGTTGGCTCGTTTATAATACGCTCTACCTTAAGTCCAGCAATTTCGCCTGCTTCCTTAGTTGCGTGACGCTGACTGTCATTAAAGTATGCTGGAACAGTAATTACCGCACGGGTAACGTCCTGTCCTAAATAATCCTCCGCGGTTTTCTTCATTTTCTGAAGAATCATCGCGCTTAATTCCTGTGGGGTGTACATACGTCCGTCAATATCAACACGGGCAGTATCGTTGTCACCTTTAACTACTTTGTAAGCTGCATGTTCCGCTTCAGATTTTGATTCGGAATATTTGTTCCCCATAAATCGCTTAATGGAGCTGATGGTTTTGGTAGGGTTTGTAACCGCTTGACGTTTTGCAGGGTCTCCTACTTTAATTTCACCACCTTCCACAAATGCAATTACGGAAGGCGTTGTTCTTTTTCCTTCGGCGTTAGGAATAACCGTTGGTTCGCTACCTTCCATTACGGCAACGCAGGAGTTGGTTGTACCTAAGTCGATTCCAATTATTTTACTCATATCTATAGTTTATTGTTATTATTTAATTCAAAATTTTAATCTACGCTCTGTATAAGACAATGATTATGCCAGCGGAAAGTTTCTGACAGGATGGCAGAAATAAGTTTAATGTATAACGAAGCTCTTAAAAATTGAAATATTTATCTTTATACGATACAAGATTTTTTTTTGAAAAATATTTCCCGTCAACACCTCCTATATATAACCTTGCTCATACTTTCTGGTGAGGCGGTTTTTATCCTGCCCTTTGTTTTGGTAAGAGTTTTCCGAGCTACGGTTTTGGATGTTTTTGAAATTAACAATACGCAATTAGGGCTTTTTTTTTCAGTATATGGAATTGTAGCGCTGTTTTCCTATTTATTCGGCGGACCTTTGGCAGATAAGTTTCAACCGCGGAAACTGATGGGAACAGCACTCATTTTAACAGCATTAGGTGGATTGGTTTATGCGAATAATCCATCATTGCAAACCTTGGCAATACTCTATGGGTTTTGGGGGTTCACTACTATTTTTCTTTTTTGGTCTGCAATGATAAAAGCTACAAGAGTCTGGGGAGGAACAGAAAACCAAGGGAAAGCCTTTGGATTTTTGGACGGCGGCCGCGGATTGGTAGGAGCGCTTTTTGGGTTATTGGGCGTTTTTGTGTTTTCATTGTTTGTTTCAGAATCAAATACTGTTTTAAATGCAACAGAACAAGCAGATGCGTTTCAATTTGTAATATATGTATCATCGGCGATTGTAGCATTTATCGGTGTTTTGGTTTTCTTTTTTCTGAAAATTGATAAAAAAGCTGAACCCGTAACTCTTGAGAAAATAACATTTCAGAATATAAAAACGGTATTACGACTTCCCGCAGTTTGGTTGTTGATGGTTATAATTCTGTGCGCATATGTAGGCTATAAAATAACCGATATATTCTCCCTTTATGCCAACGAAGTAATGGGGTACAGTGAAGTTGACGCTGCTGAAACCGGTACTTTTTTGTTGTTTATCCGGCCTGCAGTTGGCATATTGGTCGGGTTTCTTGCAGACCGCTCCCGGGCCTCCATTTATTTATGTTTTGGCTTTTTACTTTCTATTGTTGGCGCTTTACTTTTTGCATCCGGAATTTTGGGTGAAGGTGAAAACGTACTATTTTTTCTCTCAATCATTGTTACCGCAGTGGGTGTTTACGCCGCACGTGTATTGTATTTCGCAGTTTTACAAGAAGGCAATATTCCATTATTGTTTACGGGGACAGCGGTGGGAATTATCTCATTTATAGGATACACGCCCGATATTTTTGCAGGCCCTGCAATAGGTTATTTTTTAGATGCCTCGCCAGGAGAATCAGGACATCAAGCCGTTTTTTGGATGTTGGCAATTTTTTCAGCAGTTGGATTTGTTGCTTCTTTCATTTTCTATAGAATTTCAAAAAGGTAATTTCCTTTTAACGTTCCCTTAAAACAAAAGGGAATTTACAATGTGTACCTTTAAATTCTCATGAAAATTCACAGATAAACCAATTACAATAAACGTATGAAAGCAGTACAAGTACCAAAAGCGGGAGCCGATTTCAAAATTGTTGAAATGGAAAAACCGACTCCAAAAGATAATGAAGTATTAATAAAAGTGGAAGCCTGTGGTATTTGCCATAGCGATAATTTTGTAAAACAAGGTGGTTTTCCAGGTCTGGAATACCCTCGTGTTCCCGGCCACGAAGTTGTGGGAATAGTTGAAAAAGTAGGCAAAGATGTAAAAAACTGGAAAAAAGGACAGCGCGTGGGCGTCGGCTGGCATGGCGGACATTGCTTTACTTGCCAACAGTGCCGACGCGGTAATTTCATAAATTGTGAAAACGCCAAGGTTTGTGGGATATCGTATGACGGCGGTTATGCGGAATATATGTCCGCCCCTCAGGAAGCCGTGGCAAGTATTCCTAAAGAATTATCTAGTGAAGAAGCCGCACCCCTTTTATGTGCCGGAATCACCGTTTACAATGCTATGCGAAACAGTAACATACGTCCTGGCGACGTAGTTGCTATTCAAGGAATAGGCGGTTTGGGTCACTTGGCCGTACAATATGCCAACAAAATGGGCATGCGTACCGTCGCCCTCTCCCACTCTGACGATAAAAAGAAACTTGCAAAGGATTTGGGCGCGCATCATTATATAAATTCTAAAAAAGATGATGCGGTTAAAGAACTTCAAAAATTAGGTGGTGCAAAATTGATAGTAGCCACCGCTCCACATGCAGATGCCATAAGTGCTGTGATTGATGGACTTGGCGTGGATGGACAACTTATCTGCATTGGTGCTACGGGAGATGCTATGGAAGTTTCGCCCATGCAATTATTGCAGCAACGAAAATCCGTTTCCGGTTGGCCAAGCGGGACTGCAATCGATAGTGAGGATACATTGAATTTTAGCGCTATGACGAACACAAAACCCATGATTGAAACCTATAAACTGGATGATGTGGAAAAAGCCTTTAAACGTATGATGGATAACAAAGCACGTTTCAGAGTGGTTTTGGTACCTTAAAATTTAGAGTATATGAACTTGAGCTAAAGTTCAGAAAATCCCAAATTTCATAAAATAATCTTGGAATTTGGGATTTTTATTTGGCGGGTATAGTTAGAAGTTGCTCCCACTGGGTAGTATATCTTGGACTCCGCTCTTTTTTGATGAGCTCCCACTCTTCAATGCGCGTACCAACCAGCCCTGAAGAAATGGTAGCCTTTCCAAATTTTCGATTAATAGCATCGAAGGTTTTTATGAGTTTTTCGTTATTAAGTCTTTGTGGCTGGTAAAATAAATTGCCCTGCACATAATCTTCCGGGATGATTCCTGTTAAATCCACGCCCACTTTTTTATAGCGATAGCCAGGTCTGTAAATTTCAACCAATGCCTTTCTGGCTGCCGAGATAAGCTTGAAAGTATCATTTGTCGGAACATCCAAAGTTACGGTACGGCTGTTTGAGTATTGTTTGTCTATATTGCTGTGATAGTTTGTTATAATGAAAACCCGAACATGGGTGGCGCACGATTTCTGAGCGCGCAATATTTCGCTCACTTCACTTATGTAATAGGCGCAGGCTTCCTCAATACGCTCTAAATCTGGCAATTTTACACCGAAAGATTTTGCTGTGCCGATTCCTTTTTTTGGCGGGGGTTGGATTATAAATTCCTTACACGGCTCGCCCCGCAGTTCGCGCCAAGTGCGTTCGCCTACAACGGTCATTTCCTTTCGAACCCATTGCAAAGGCGTTTCGGTAAATTGAAGTGCGTTAAAAACGCCTATTTTTTTTAGTCGTTCGGCGTGTTTTCTGCCAATACCCCAAACGTCCCCAATTTTGCACCATTTTAGGGCTTCAATTCTTTTTTCTTCGGAATCAATTACAAAAACGTGGTTGTTTTCCTCAATTTTTTTTGCCATTCGGTTTGCCAGTTTTGCCAGCACTTTTGTTGGTGCAATTCCCACGCCCACAGGCAAACCCGTATTTTGAAAAATAGTATCTTTTATAAAGTATCCATATTTATTCAATGAAAAATGATCCATTCCCGAAAGGTCCACAAAGGCTTCATCAATACTGTACACTTCTACATTGGGTGAAAACGTTCCCAAAATGTTCATTACCCGCTGCGACATTTCACCGTAAAGGGTATAATTTGAAGAGAAAAAGTTCACTTTTCGGGCAATCAATTGGTCCTTAATCTTAAAAACAGGTTCAAACATCGGGATGTCAGTAATCGCCTTGGCTTCTTTATTTGCAGCAATCACGCAGCCATCGTTATTGCTCAAAACCACAACTGGTTTTCCCAAGAGATCGGGACGAAATACTTGCTCGCAGCAAGCGTAAAAGCTGTTGCAATCTACCAAGGCAATCATCGGGCGTAATGGATTATGTAAGTAATAATTCCCCAAACGGTGAATTCTTCTTCCGAAAAATCAAAGGGAATTCGTCGTATCTTAAATTCCCCTTCTTGAATTATTAATGCCAAATCATCTAAATTTTTGGATAATGACCTATCGATGATCAAAACGTCCCTATCAAGAATATTGTGTTCTTTAAACCCATTTCCATCCACCCGCACAAAAAATGTAGCATCTCTATTCAGTACCAATTCTTGGTTCAGATCAATAGTGGGTTCCAAATAATGTGTGGCCGGGCTTGCAAAACCTGTTTGTTTTGAAACGCCTGGTTCGTGCCTACTCTTTACTTTCGTGAGTTTTCCTGAAGAGAAAATTTCCATAGTTCAAAAATAGGAATATTTCCTATTTAATGGAATATTTCCAATATAAATTATAAACAATTCCTCACTTCCTTTTAGCAGGATCACTTAAAATTTCTTAGGTTTGAATTAAGATTAAATTTATGGAAAGTATCAGTGTTTTTGACATGTTGAAAATAGGAGTTGGTCCATCCAGCTCCCATACATTGGGGCCCTGGCGTGCCGCGTTACGGTGGATTGGCGAACTGAAAGAGAAAAAACAATTTGAAAACGTAGCAGAAATTTCGGTAGATCTTTACGGCTCCCTTTCACTAACGGGAAAGGGCCATGCGACAGATCTCGCGGTTATGCTAGGTCTTTCCGGGTTTGATCCTGTTACATTTCCTATTGAAAACATTGAAAAAGAAATTGATTTTATAACTTCAGAAAATAAATTGAAACTGAACGGCGAAAAGGAAGTGCCCTTTTTTCCAAAGCAGAACATAATCTTCAACCGAAAGTTTTTAGAGTTTCACCCCAACGGGATGACTTTTAGGGCGACCTTAAAAGACGGTTCCAAAAAATCTTCTTCTTTCTACTCCATCGGCGGTGGTTTTACGGTGAAAAAGGAACGGAAACGCAAAAAGATTAAATTGGCAAAATTTGCGCAATTTCCCTTCCCTATTGAGAAAGGAACAGAACTCTTGGCATATTGCAAGGCCGAGGGAAAGAGAATTTCAGAACTCGTCCTTGAAAATGAAAAATCATTGAGAAGCGAAGCTGAAATAAACGACGGCCTAAAGAAAATTTGGGAAGTAATGCTGGATTCTATGTACGTGGGTGCCCATACCGAAGGAACATTGCCGGGCGGACTGAACGTTACGCGAAGGGCTTTTGAGATGAACAAAAACCTGATTGGCGACCATAAATACACAAATGCCGAAGAATGGATTGCTGCAATTAGAAATACAGAAGTTAAATTTCGGCAAATCCTGAAATGGGTTTCATGTTTTGCTCTCGCGGTAAATGAAGTAAATGCTTCATTGGGCCGAGTGGTTACTGCACCCACCAACGGAAGCGCTGGCGTTATTCCTGCCGTGATGATGTATTATATGGTTATTGAAAACCATGACGCTAATTTTGAGGATGTTCGTAAATTTTTACTCACTGCTGGTGAAATTGGAAGTATTTTCAAAAAGGGTTCCACCATTTCCGCTGCTATGGGCGGTTGCCAAGCAGAAATTGGGGTTTCTTCATCTATGGCTGCAGGAGCTTTGTGCGAGCTTATGGGCGGAACTCCCGAGCAATGCCTAATGGCTAGTGAAATTGCGATGGAACATCATTTAGGAATGACCTGCGACCCAATTGCCGGCTTAGTCCAAATTCCTTGTATTGAGCGCAATGCAATGGGAGCCATAAAGGCTATAAATGCTTGTGAAATGGCTTTGGATAGCGACCCTTCAAAAGCCAAAGTGCCGCTCGATAAAGTCATTGCCACGATGTGGGAAACCGCCAAGGATATGACTTCAAAATACAAAGAAACTAGTGAAGGTGGCTTGGCTGTACAAGTAAATATTAGTGATTGCTAAGTTTTATTTACAACCTTCCTTTCTTCGGGAATCGATAAGGTGGATTATTTTCCAACCGTCATCAAACTTGGCGAGAGTAAAACTATTAGCCCCGCAGTGACTGAAGTTTTCGTTGAACCAAAATTCATAAGGCGTCCAAACGTGCGCAAGGTTTCCATCAATCTCAACTTTATAATCCAGTAAACGCTCGTCCCATTTTTGATCAGCTTGGCGATTGGCGATAGCACTTAAAAATCCGTTCGGGTCATCACTATTCAATTTAGGCCGCCCCTTTTTATCTGTGTATGCCGTCTGCATTATTATGGCATTGGCCATTACAGATTTCATTAAAAGGGTATCTCCTTTATGAAAACCTTCAAAAAATATATTGACGACTTTGTGAGCATCTGCCTCCGAAAACTGATTTTGTGCAAATGTTGAAGTAAAAATCGTGCTTGCAAAAATGATAACCAATAACTTCATAGTTGTTATTTAATGAGTGTACACCAAAATTAGTACTTTTACCCACCAATTTGTTACAGTTATGAGTACAGCCAAAAAAGAGTACAAACGTATTACCACCAAAACTTTGGTGGACATGAAAAAGAAAGGCGAGAAAATATCGATGCTCACTGCATACGATTTTACAATGGCCAAGATTGTGGACAGCGCTGGAATAGATGTTATTCTAGTGGGCGATTCGGCTTCCAATGTAATGGCTGGTCATGAAACCACGCTACCGATTACGCTGGACCAAATGATTTATCATGCAGCTTCTGTAGTACGTGCCATAGAACGCAGTTTGGTTGTGGTTGATTTACCTTTCGGAAGCTATCAAAGCGATCCAAAAGAGGCGTTGCGTTCAGCAATCAGAATTATGAAGGAAAGTGGCGGTCACGCTGTGAAGCTTGAAGGCGGAAAGGAAATAAAGGAATCTATAAAACGAATTTTGAATGCTGGAATTCCAGTAATGGGCCATTTGGGCCTAACGCCGCAATCAATTTATAAATTTGGAACCTATACCGTTCGTGCCAAAGAGGAAGAGGAAGCTGAAAAACTAATCTCTGACGCATTATTGCTGGAAAAGGCAGGTTGTTTTGCGGTGGTTTTGGAAAAAGTACCCGCTAAGCTGGCCAAGGAAGTTGCAGAAAAAATAAGCATTCCCGTCATAGGCATCGGTGCCGGAAATGGCGTTGATGGACAAGTATTGGTAACTCATGACATGCTTGGGATGACTCACGAATTTAATCCTCGTTTTTTAAGAAGGTATCTCGATTTATATTCTGAGATGAAAAACGCTTTTAGCCAGTATAGTGCTGATGTAAAAAGCGGTGGTTTTCCAAACGATACCGAACAATACTAGTGATAGTTAGAAATTTATAATCGAGCAAATCAATAATCCAACAATCCAGAAATCCAATCCACATAGCACTAAAGATAATCTTCAGGTTCTGTTTGAAGACAATCATTTAATTGTTGTAAATAAGCGGCCGGGAGACATTGTACAGGGTGACAAAACGGGCGATGCCCCCCTTTCGGAAGTTGTAAAAGAATACATTGCCGAAAAATACAACAAGCCAGGAGCTGTTTTTCTAGGGGTTGTTCACAGGTTAGACCGCCCCACGAGCGGAGTCGTAGTTTTTGCAAAAACCTCTAAAGCATTGGCGCGATTAAATAAAATGTTTTCAGAAAGGGAAACCGAGAAAATATATTGGGCAATTGTGAAAAATCCTCCACCAAAAATGGAGGATACGCTAACGCATTTCTTAAAAAGAAATCCAAAACAGAACAAATCATATGCTCACATCAAAGAAGTGCCGGACAGTAAAAAAGCAATACTTCACTATAAACTTTTGAAAAACCTTGACAATTATTATTTGTTGCAAGTAAGGTTGGAAACAGGTAGGCATCATCAAATTCGGTCACAATTATCTGCTATTGATTGTCCTATAAAGGGAGATTTGAAATATGGTTTTGATAGAAGTAATCCAGATGGCAGTATTCATCTTCATGCAAAAAGATTGACATTGATCCATCCTGTTCAAAAAGAAAAGATTTGCTTAGAAGCAACCCCTCCAATTGATGTTGTGTGGAATGCCTGTATTTAAAGATGAATTAAGTTTTTTTTCAAAGCAAAAATTACCAAACCTACTCTATTTTTTATTTTAAGCCGTTTGAATAAATCCTGACGATACCCATCAATAGTTTTTGGGCTCAAATCCATCATAACGGCTATTTCTTTATAGGTCAACTCAGAGCACGCTAATTTTATAAAAGTAAGTTCGTTTTCCTTAAAGTCTAGGATTCTTCCTTCCTCATCGGGGGTTAGGGAATGCAGTAAAGTTTCAGATACTTTTTCAGAATGATAGTATCCTTTTTCATTTAATTCTTGAAGGGCAGTATTCAAAATCTCGGGATGAATATCCTTCAGTAGATATCCTTTTACGCCTCTCCGTAACATTTTAAGAATTGTCTGTTCATCATCTTCCATAGAGAGCGCCAATACTTTTATATCTGGATGGTTTAGCGAGAGCCATTCTGCTGTTTCAAAACCGTCCATCACTGGCATGTTTATGTCCAAAAGTATTATTTCTGGCAAAACATCACTGGCTTCAATCTTTTCCTGAAGGTGCAATCCATTTTTAGCATGGAATATAACTTTGAACTGGGGAAATGAATTAATAAGTTTTTCTAATGAACGTGCAAAAAGGGAGTGATCGTCCACTATACCAACAGTATGATTTGTGTCTGGTCTCATTTTGTACTTTTATAGGGATAACTTAAATATAATTGGGTGCCTTTTCCTATTTCGGAAACGATTTTGTAATCTGCATTTATCAATACTGCCCTGCTCTTCATAGTTTCCATACCCGAGCTGTCAGTCTTCAAAGAAATATCAAAACCAATTCCATCGTCATATGCAGAAATATCCAGCGTTTTTTCTTTATATTCTAAATGTACGAATAATTTTGATGCTCGAGCGTGTTTTAAAGCATTAGAAAGAAATTCCTGCAGGATACGGAAAATGATAATTTCGCTCGCACTATTAATAGGAATTATGTCACCTGTAATCTTTAGTGAGGCATCGAGATAGCCTAATCGCTTAAACCGGTCAAGCTCTACTTTCAACGAAGCAAGTAGCCCATTTTTTAGAACCACATCGTTATTGAGCACCTTGGATAGCGATCGTATTTCTTGAACGGATTCTTGCACTATACCTTTTGTTTCTTGAATTTGCATATGATAAGTTTCAGGAACCATATTCATAAGCACATTCAGTTGGATATTGGCTACTGAAAGCAGTTGGCCGACATTATCGTGCAATTCCCAAGCGATGTTCTTTAGAGTTTGTTCTTGTATCTCAATTTGTGAATCTGCCAATTCACGCTGGTAACGTTTTTCTGTTTCATAACGTTCCTTTAAAAATTTATTTTTTCGGCGCTGAAAAGCAATAACAAATACAATTGCAAAGACTGCGAAAAACAACAGTACGGCAATAAAATAAACTATTAAAAGTTTTTCTTGTGGTAATAAGGGTTCTCTGTCCGATAGCATATTAAAAATCCAGCAATATAGATGGAATATAACAAATAGTTAGTTCCAAAGATAACTTGTCTATATAAACTTACAAACGCCGGATCTACAGAATTACTGTAATAAGAACTATATATAAAAAATGGAGTGGTGCATAAATGAAAAAATAAAGCTCCCACTGATATATAGAATGGAAGGCTTTTTTGTACTTGTAATATTTGATCGCTTTTCAACAATTCCAAATAATAAAATGCAATACTTAAAAAAACAAACAAAGTCCCGAGGATATTGGTAATAGACATAAATTTAAGGAAGAAGTCTCCTGAAAACACAATTTCCAAAATACTGAATATCAAAAAAAATATAGAAAGCCTACTAAGAATAGTAACTGATCTTTTAGAAGATAAATACCACTTAAAATAATTTATGTAGAATAAATAACTAATTACCGAATAAATATTCCCCCACCAATAGTTGGATTCAAAAGGTGTGCCTTTTAAGAAGGATAAAAAACTGTTTTCCACAAAATATGCATACCAGCCAAAAAGTTCAGAACACACAGTAATACCTAAAAACCAAACCAGAAATAAAGTAGGTTTGGTTTTATTTTTTTTATAATAAACAAGCCCAGTAATAAATGCTAAAGTTTCTACCAGGTGTACAAAGAAAAGTGCTAGCACTACTAATAATTTTTTGGAGGAAATCCTGTAATTCCTTTGTTCAATGGCTCTAAGCTATAATCATTTGCTACTCCGGGAGTAACACCCATTGTAGGAGCCAAAAATACCGTAGCTTTATCAGAAGTTGCATTATCGTACGCCCCAAAATAAATACGAATTCCGGGATTCATACTGCCGGAACCTGCTTTCACATAGGCCAGAAATTGCTCAAGCTCCGCAACGCTAAACAAAAATTCACGAGTATCTCCCGATCCCATGGCACGTTCAATATCCACCGCACGTGTTGCTACCCAGTTATCCTGTAATTGCCTTGCTGCGGCAACTGTAATACAATTTGATGGTTTTGACATAATTAAATTGGTTTTAAAGTTAATTGCCAGCAATGTAGTAAAAACAATCAAAAAAGAACTTTTTGTAACCAATAAACAGGGAAAATCCCCTTTCCATATAGGATTTTTCCTATAATCAAACAAGGGTTTTCCCTATGGAAAAAATAGTGAAAACCCCCTTAGAAATTCAGGTAAAATCCTGTTGTATAGACATTTATGTTTTAATAAATTTGGGGTTCTAAGAATAACCAACCGATTCTTTACAAAATGATTTACGAAACGCTAGAAATAGTAAAAGATCAGGTTTCAAAATATTTGGAGCAAAAAACTACGGATGCAAATCTGGTGGTTTTGGAAAATGTTTCAAAACATGAGGATCCCGATACAAATACCATGAACGATAAGGTGGTGCTTTCGCTTTTAAACATTGAAGAGGAAATAGCCTTAAAAAACAATCCAAATATCAAAGTTAAAAACGGGGAAACCATATACAAAAATGCACCGGTAAACCTAAATGTCTTTGCACTTTTTTCAGCAAACAGAAATACATATACGCGTTCGCTGACTGCCATATCATTTATTATAGAATTTTTTCAATCAAAAAAAATTTTCACACAAGTAAACACTCCTTTAAATCCAGCCATTCCAGCATTGGAAAACATAAAAGAGTTTCGCTTTATTGCTGAACTCTACACCCCTACTTTTGAGCAACTAAATTACATATGGGGCACCTTGGGCGGAAAAGCCCTGCCCAGTGTAGTTTACAAAATAAGCATTGTAAAAATTGAAAGCGATGCGCTTCTTGAAAAAGGCACTCCCATCACAGAAGTCTCCGGAATTCTTAACAACATAACTTAATGAGCTTCGTCACAACATATCGCAAACTGTTCAATGTAAACATTTACCATCATTATTTTTTGGATGATGGTAGTGTGGCTTTTGACAGTAGTCCAATGTTAAAAGAAGCACAGCTTGGCAACTATAATTTTGAGGATTTCTGTAAAATTATTCCTTCCGAAAAAACCCAGGAACTCTTTAAAGGAAACAGGCTCGTTTTTAAAACAACTTCAAATGGCTTTACAGTTTTTTCAAAAGCAGAAGAAACGGCTCCAAATGCGGGAACATATAGACCATTGGTAAACCTTTCGCAAACTACGGTTTTTGATTTTTTGATTTATGTAAAAGACGCGCTTTTTGAAAACTATTCAACTGTGAATTCAAAACCCCTTATTCCCTACTATCTATCAAATAAAAAACCTGCTCCTGAGGGCGTTTCCTTCAACTATTTGGATATTGAAACTACTACCCTGGCCATTGAAGATTACACCATAAGCCAAACAAGTTTTGATGAAATAGGAAAAAATCTTTCCGAAAAGGAAAAGATTGGGCTCTTCGGAATCATTTCATTGGAAATGGCCGGCGACGATACTGTTGCGTTTGATGGCAATCCACGAAACATCTTAAACGTAAACGGAAGTATTCCCTCCAATCCAAAAACTTTTAAACTTCAAATAAAAAACCGCAGTACTATTTGGAATTATCGCAATGCAAAAGACAGCAGCTTGCTACATTCCACAGATCCTGCTGTACTTCCGCTGGTGAAAAACGGCATCATCAGTTACAGCTTTAGCGGCCAAGAACGTCCATCTGCATTCCCTTCGAGGCTTCTGTATGAAAAGGACAGCGGAGGAAATATAATTAAAACCATTTCAGAAATATATATTAATCAATAACAGAAACTATGGCAACTACGTACAAAACACCCGGGGTCTATGTGGAGGAAATATCGAAGTTTCCGCCATCAGTGGCACAAGTGGAAACAGCAATTCCGGCCTTTATTGGCTACACACAGATTAGTGACACTACCGTCCGAAACAAACCCAAGCGAATTGTTTCACTACTGGAGTATGAAACTTATTTTGGAAAAGCGCAGAATGAGGCTAACATTACCGTAACTATTAACGATACTATAAACAGTGGGCCACCAGTCCAACTTTTGGACCAAAAGTTTAGCGTGGCCATGGGAACAACCAGTCCGTATGTAATGTATTATGCCATGCGCATGTATTTTGATAATGGCGGAGGGCCTTGCTACATCTGCTCTGTGGGTGATTACACTAGCGGCACTGTAAATCAGCCTTTGCTTTCGGCAGGTTTGGACGAACTAGAAAAATTTGACGAACCTACACTTTATGTATTTCCAGATGCTATGGCCGTTTCCACAGCTTCAAGTTACTATTCGCTTATTAATAGGGCGCTTATGCAATCGCAAAAACTGAAGGATCGTTTTGTTATTATTGATGCATTCGCAAATAACAGTGATAATATTAGCAACACTGCTTCCTTGGGTAACGGTGTTGATTTATTAAAGTATGGCGCAGCCTATCATCCGTTTCTAAAAACTGTTTACGGCTACGCATACGATGATACAGCCGTAACATTGGCACATAATGTAACTGATGAAACAAATACTACTTCAGCAGGCGCTTATGATACCAAAACATTAAGTGAACTCGCAGATAGTGGCGATAGCGATTTTAACTTGATACTTTATAACAAAATAAAAACCGAACTGGAAAAACAGTACGTTACCCTACCTCCAAGTAGCGCAATGGCTGGAATTTATGCTCGTGTAGACAGTAATCGCGGCGTTTGGAAAGCTCCCGCTAATGAATCAGTCAGTGCTGTTGTGGAGCCAACCATCAAAATAACCCACGAGGCACAACAGGACCTGAATATACACACCTCGGGAAAATCTATAAATGCGCTTCGATCATTCACTGGAAAAGGTATTCTCGTATGGGGGGCACGTACTCTTGCTGGTAATGATAATGAGTGGAAGTATGTACCCGTGCGTCGTTTTTTCAATATGGTAGAAGAATCTGTTGAAAAGGCTACGGCACAATTTGTTTTTGAACCGAACGATGCAAATACTTGGGTAAAAGTACGCGCGATGATAGAGAACTTCCTAATTCTTCAATGGCGTGCTGGCGCTTTAGCTGGAGCAAAGCCAGAACAGGCTTTTTACGTTCGCGTAGGCTTGGGTGAAACCATGACTGCAGATGATATTTTGAACGGAATTATGAATATCGAGATAGGAATGGCGGCAGTTCGTCCGGCAGAATTCATCGTGTTGAAATTCTCACACAAAATGCAGGAAGCTTAGTCTTATTAGACTGTTTTCAGTATCAATGAGCAGTAAAAAAAATTAAATAACAACTTAAAAAATAGAAAAAATGGCCGAAACATATCCATTAGTAAAGTTTCATTTCTCAGTGGACTGGGGAGGAACAAACATAGGTTTTACCGAAGTCAGCGGACTAGACGTTGAAACCGAAATGATCGAGTACCGTCATGGTGCAAGCCCGGAGTACAGTAAAATAAAAATGCCCGGGATGCAGAAATACAGTAATATCACATTAAAGCGTGGTTCATTTGCGAACGATAACGAATTCTATCAATGGTGGAATACCGTTAGCCTTAATAAAATTGAACGTCGCGACATTACCATTTCGCTACTTAATGAGGAACATGCGCCCGTAATAGTTTGGAAAGTTAAGAACGCCTTTCCCATTAAAGTGCAATCAACCGATTTAAAAGGCGACGGCAACGAAACTGCTATTGAAACTTTGGAAATTGCCCACGAAGGTTTAACTATTCAAAACGGTGATTAATGAACAATCCATATCCGCCAGTAAGCTTTCATTTTAAGGTGGAATTTAACGGAATTTCCTCACAGGATAAAGACGTTCAGTTCCAATCTGTATCGGGGCTTTCCGTAGATATTGAAACCGAGGAATTTGCCGAAGGAGGCGAAAACAGGTTCAAACATAAGTTTCCGGTACGGTCCAAATTTCCAAACCTTGTTTTAAAACGTGGAATGGTAACCGACTCACAACTCATAAAATGGTGTCGCAATGCTATAGAAAGTTTTGAGTTTGAACCCGTAGACTTAACCGTGAAATTGCTGAATGAAAACCACGAACCGCTGGTAACCTGGAATGTAGTGCACGCCTACCCTATAAAATGGGAGGTTGCGGAACTAGATGCCGAACAGAGCAAAGTAACTATTGAAACCATAGAGTTAGCGTACAACTATTTTACACTTGTATAAAATGCCCATAGAAATTAAAGAGCTTCAAATAAAAATAAATGTGAACGAAACTGAGCAGACCAATGCCTCACCAAACAAACAAGCGGGAGGCAAAATGGATACTATTGTAAAAACCTGTGTTGAAGAAATTATGCGAATTGAAGAACGCAAAAATGAACGGTAATGAAAGGAGAACTCAAAAAACTGAAAATCATAGCCTACCGCGATAATAAATTTACACAAATCGTGGGCGATGGCGTATTTTCATCTTTATTGAATCCCGAAAAATATGCTTTCAAATACAAAGTAGAATACACCGAAGCCCAAGGGCAAGGTACCAGTGCAACACAACCAAAGTTTGTACGCACGGCACCTGAAGATCTAAATCTTGAGTTCCTCTTTGATAGAACCGGAATTATAAAGGGAAATAGTGATGACTTAGGTATCGGTATCGTTGCGGATATTGAAAGATTTAAAAGAATAGTTTTTGATTATAACGGCGATGAACATAAACCAAACTATTTAATGATAGGTTGGGGCACACTGCTTTTTAAAGGAATTCTAGCCGAAATGTCCATAGAATACAAACTTTTTTCACCCGAGGGTGTTCCATTGAGGGCCGTTGTAACAGCTAGTTTCAAAGGGGTGGTAGAAGATAGTTTGAGAGTAGCGCGCGAAAACAACAACTCTCCAGATTTAACACATGTGCGCATAGTGAAAGAAGGCGATACACTTCCACTTATGACTTTCAAAATATATGGCGATTCAAAATATTACCTGCAGGTAGCTGCGGCCAATAATCTTACAAATTTCCGAAGGTTACAACCCGGGCAACAAATTATTTTTCCTCCCATAGAAAAAGTATCTTAAATATGAACAACAGCAGAACTATAGAAACCGTGCGCAGCGCAGATTTGGTAACCTTCAAAATAATAATTGAGGGTACCGAGCTTTCGTCCGTACATCAAGTAAAGAACATTTCCGTTGAAAAGGAAATCAACCGTATTCCCTTTGCACAGATTGTTTTTTTTGATGGAGAAGCTGCCTCGCAAAATTTCAGTTTAAGTAATGAAGACTTATTGATTCCAGGAAAAGAAATTGAAATCAAAGCAGGATACCACAATGATGATGAAACTATTTTTAAAGGAATTATAATAAAACATAGTATTAAGATTAGGGAAAATAACTCTGTTTTGATTGTGGAATGTAGAGATGAAGCCGTAAAAATGACAATTGGCAGAAAAAGTAATTTTTACTACGAGAGCAAGGACAGCGATATTATTGAAGAACTAATTGGGAAATATAATCTGCAAAGCAATATTGAAACTACTTCTTTTATCAACAATGAGATGGTACAATATCGCACTTCTGACTGGGATTTTATGATAACACGCGCCCAACTAAATGGACAGATTTGCACTGTCGATGACGGAAAAATAAAAATTTCGAAACCAGATTTATCCCAAGAAGAAGTGGAAACTATCACTTTTGGCGCTACCCTTCTCGATTTTGATGCTGAAATGGATGCCCGCAATCAATTCAATTCAATTACAACATATGGCTGGAATCCTTCAGAACAAGAAGTTTTGGAAGTAGAAAGTACTGATAGCGGACTTATTTTAAATGGAAACATTTCAGTTTCAGATTTAGCCGAAGTAATTGATCTTAAAACCCTTGAATTGAAACACGGTGGCTATTATAATTCTACACAACTTCAGCAATGGGGCGATGCAAAAACACTTTTTCAACAACTTTCAAAGACACGCGGAAGGGTGAAATTTCAAGGAATCCCAACAGTAAAACCCGGAACGATGTTGAAGTTGGAAGGGGTTTGCGATCGCTTTAATGGAAAAATATTTATTAGTGCCGTACGCCACGAAATTGTAAACGGAAATTGGACTGTTGATGCTGAATTCGGAATTAACCCAAAATGGTTCAGCGAAACCTACGATATTTCAGAATTGCCTGCTGCCGGTATTATTCCTGCGGTTAGTGGGCTACAAGTAGGTGTTGTTTCCCAATTGGAATCAGACCCTAATGGTGAGGATAGAATTTTGGTTAAAATACCTATAATTGACAATGACGTACAAGGCATTTGGACACGTATAGCAACCTTGGATGCAGGAAACAACCGAGGGTCGTTTTTTCTTCCTGAAATTGGAGACGAAGTGATTGTAGGGTTCGTAAACGATGATCCAAACCACGCCGTAATCCTCGGGATGCTTCACAGCAGTGCAAAACCTGCTCCATTAACAGCTTCTGATGACAATCACGAAAAAGGATTTGTGACACGCAGTGAAATGAAACTGCTTTTTAACGATGATAAAAAATCAATCATCATTGAAACGCCTGGCGGAAAAAAAGTAACCATAGATGACGATGCGGGAATAATAAAAATTGAGGATGACAATAGAAATATAATAACAATGGATGACACCGGGATTGCCATGGAAAGCGGAAAAGATTTCAGCATAAAGGCAACTGGCGATTGCAACATTGAAGCAATGAACATTAATGTAAAAGCAAATGCCCAGTTTAAAGCTGAAGGAAGTGCCGGAGCAGAAGTTTCAACCAGTGCCGTTGCGGTTTTAAAAGGATCATTGGTTCAAATTAATTAACCTATAACAAACAATTAAATTATGCCTCCAGCAGCTAGAATAAACGATTTGCACATTTGTCCGATGATAAATCCAAACGGAAGTCCGCATGTAGGTGGACCCATACTTCCTGCGGGGGAACCAACGGTTTTAATTGGCGGAATGCCCGCGGCAAGAGTTGGAGATATGGCAACCTGTGCGGGACCACCAGATTCAATAGTTATGGGGTCATCATCGGTAATGATTGGCGGAATGCCAGCAGCACGTTTGGGAGACAGCACCGCGCACGGAGGAAGTATCGTTTTGGGAGAATTTACAGTGTTGATTGGTGGATAATAAAAACAATTAAATAGATAAAGTGATGAATAATGATACATTTTTAGGCGAAGGATGGAGCTTTCCGCCCCATTTTGACAAAAAAACCGGCGAATTGGTAATAACCGCAGGCGTAGCCGATATCAACAAAAGCCTTGAGATTCTTTTGTCCACACGTTTGGGCGAGCGCATTATGCTTCCTGATTACGGTTGCAATTTAGAAGAACTTCTATTCCAACCACTTGATGTTACCCTGAAAACGTATATAAAAGAATTGATTGAAACAGCAATCCTCTATTACGAACCTAGGATCGACGTACAAAAAATAACGCTGGACACAACAAACGAGTTGAACGGCGAAATCTTGATAAACATTGAATACATTGTCCGTATTACAAATTCAAGGGCAAATATGGTATTCCCATTCTATAAAACCGAAGGCACTGAAGTTTAAAAACCATGGCTAAGAACTGTGAAAATAAATTTTTGATAAACCATAAGGGCAGCGAGCAAACCCAAAGGTCAATCAGTGCATTACTTCCCGAAAATCTGAAACTGAACGATTTTTCAACGGAAGACTGGATGAAATTTGCCTATAATTTTGCTTCGGAAGTGAATTATTTTTCATTAGAAAACGCTACAATTCCTTCAGGAAATTGGAAATCATTTTTTGTTGAAAAAGATAAAATAAAAAACCTTCTTTCGGAAGCAGAAAAATCAAACCGCCTCTCCCCACACCTTACGCTTTTTGTATGTTTTCTGAAATTACTAGAAATCTCCAAAGCACATTTTAACACACTCACCAAAAGACACTTAGATTTCTATTACAATGAAATTCTTCAAATTGATAAAAAAGCTCCGGTTGCCGATAGTGTTCATCTAATTTTTGAATTGGCCAAGAATTTATCAAAATCCAAAATAGATGAACACACGCTACTGGAAGCTGGAAAGGATGCTTTGGGTAAACGCATTCAATATGCGACCGACAAGGAAGTCGTCGTTAATAAAGCCACTATCAGTGCTATAAAAAGTGTTTACCATCACAGAAAAACTAACAGTTTAAACCCAAATGAATTTAATGGACTTTTTGCCGCACCAGCTGTAAATTCCTCAGACGGCAAGGGAGAACCTTTTAAGGCTGATGCAAATTGGTTGCCGTTTGGCTATCCAACGCATTTTAAGCCTTCTATTCCGTTAGAAACTCCCAATCTCGGTTTCTCAATCGCAGCGCCGACCTTAAATTTAGCTGAAGGAGAACGCACTGTTCAAGTGATTTTCAATCTTGAAAAATCAATTCCGGTTTTCAATATTCCGCAGTTAATTGAATGTATCGAGGTTTTTGCTACTGGCGAAAAAGGCTGGTTGGGACCTTTTAAAATTTCGGCTTCCGCCAATGGGCTTACATCTTCCGTCGGAAATAAAACAATTCAGCTTTGCTTGCAAATAGATAAAACAGAAAAAGCAATTGTTCCCTATAAACAAGAAATCCACAAAGAAAATTTTGAGACCCAACAACCCGTATTTCGTTTTCTGCTGAAGACAAAACAGCCCGAATTCAGCCTTGGCTATCAACTATATACCGAATTGCTTCAGAAAAAAGTAAAAAATGCAACCGTAAAAGTTTCCGTTTCCGAAGCTGAAAAACTTCATTTAAAAAACGATTTCGGAACTCTTTCGGCAGACAAGCCCTTTTTCCCTTTCGGCACACAACCGATGGAACGTTCTGCATTTTATATTGACTATCCCGAAATGTTCAGCAAAAAGTGGGATACGGTTTTTCTTCACGCTTCATGGTTAAACACGCCGGCTGATTTTAAACAACATTACATAGCCTACAGAAGGGACGATAACAATTTCAACCTTTCGCCAAATTTATATTTTCAGACGTTATATTTTAACTTTAATACTGTAACAAAAAAATATGCAGAACCTTCCGGCCTAACATTCAGCCCTACTTCAAGTTTCAGTAATCTTTATGTTACAGGAAACGATTACTTTAAAGCAAAGGTTTCCATTGAAAACAATGAAAACTTGGTAACCGTAAATGATGGATTTACACTTTTTACCAAAAGGGGGGATGTATTTGAAAGCAATCTTGCGCTCAACAATACAAATTATACCACGGGGAAAAACGGACCAATCAAGCTTTCATTAAACCAATCTTTTTTGCACGCCCTTTTCCCAAAAGTTTATGCCCTTGCACTTTCCACGGAAGAAGATACTGTTCTTCCAAACGAACCGTACACACCAATTATTGAAAAAATAGCGCTTTCCTATACGGCAAGTCAAGAAGTGGAATTTGGGGGTTCACACACTGCTAATCTTGAAAAAATTCAACTTTTTCATGAGCATCCTTTCGGGCAGGCAGAAACTTCAGAAACTTTGCTTCCTACCTATTGTGTGGGCGGCGAACTTTATATTGGTCTTGAAAATACTGAAGCTTTGCAACAAATTCAACTGCTCTTTCAATTATTGGAAGGAACAGAAAACCCTTTAGCGGAAAGCTTTTCCTCTTCAGAAAAAATTTCGTGGGCTGTGCTTGCAAATAATTCGTGGATGGAACTTTCAAGCGATTATTTGTTGGGAAATACAACGGATAATTTTCTAAAAACAGGAATTGTAACAATTACAATTCCACGTGAAGCCACTAATAACAACACATTATTACAATCTGGAATGGTTTGGATACGTGCTAAATGCACAAAAAGTTTTGATGCCGTTTGTAGATTTATAAACATTCACGCACAGGTTATTACGGCAACTTTTATAAATAAGGCAAACGAACTTACCCATTTGAAAAACGGTTTGCCTGCGGAAACAATCAGCAAACTTACCGAGCGTGATTCAGCAATAAAAAGTGTTTTGCAGCCCTATAATTCCTTCGGCGGAAAACCCGAAGAAAGCGATGAAAGCTACTATCGACGTGTTAGCGAACGGATTCGTCATCGCGACCGTGCCATTTCACTGTGGGATTACGAGCATTTAATTCTTGAGAAATTTCCAGAAGTCTATAAAGTGAAATGCCTAAATCACACAAAAGAAAGTGATTACCATGCACCTGGATGCGTTGCAGTTGTTGTAATTCCTGATATTCAAAGCAATAATGCTTTCGATATTTTTCAGCCACGGTTGAGCACCGCTAAGCGAAACGAGATTCAAAATTACATCAATGAATTGAATACATTTTTCGTTTCTGCAGAAATTATAAACCCAGATTACGAAGAGGTTGAGGTTACCCTCGGCGTAAAATTCAACGTGGGGTTTGACGAAAATTTTTATACAAAACAAATTGAGGAAGACATCAAAAAATACCTTTCTCCGTGGGCATATTCGGAAACTTCAGCATTAAACTTTGGAGTGGCTTTTCACAAAAATAAACTCATATCCTATCTGGAAAACCAACCGTATGTTGACTTTTTGGAAGGTGTAATTGTGAAACACAGAACCTCTGAAACATCTGAATATATTGAAAAAACGAATGTAATTCCATCAAGTCCCAAGGCTATATTAGTTTCGGCCAAAAAACATTTTATAATGGCAGTGCAATCAAAATGCAGTGAACAAACTCCTAAAAAACCAACGGTATGTCTTCCGTAAAAACATATAATACCATTGCAAAGAACACGTCTACTCAGGACGATCTTGATTTTGAATTTCTTCGGAAAAAAGGAATTGAATATATCGAGGCCTTGGGCAGCGGTCTATGGACGGACTTTAATGCACACGACCCAGGTATCACGACTTTGGAAGTTTTGTGTTATGCAATTACTGATTTGGGCGCACGACTTTCGCTTCCTTTAGAGAATATTTTAGCAGAAAAAAACAAACCCAGTTTTTTAAATGAACAATTTCTAACTGCTGAAAATGCTTTGCCCATAAAACCAGTAACCGCGCTAGATTACCGAAAATTGTTTATCGATATTGAAGGCGTAAAAAATGCTTGGCTAAAAAAACACGAAAAGAAAGTTTTCGCCAATTGTAAAGAAAACAAGCTTTCATACAAGCCTTTCGAAATAAAGGAAAAGTATAAAAAAGAGTTTATTCTAAACGGTTTATATGATGTTTTGGTGGAGTTTGATGAATTGGATTCCGAAATCTTCAATACTGAAGCAAAGCAAAAAAAGGAGATAAAAAGGCTGAAAGAGGAAGTGC
>PAZL01000061.1 GCA_002715485.1 Aequorivita sp.
AACTTCCACAGAAAGCAAAGGAAGCAGAAGCTGAAAACAAGAAGTTTTTTGCAAAACTGAAGAAAAAACCACCGAAGCATCTCGATACTTTGATGCAGGAATTGCACGAAGCAGAATTCAAAAGAACCGATTGTCTCACTTGTGCCAACTGTTGCAAAACTACGGGACCGCTTTTTACGGATAAGGATATCGAACGGATTTCAAAACATTTCCGGATGAAGCCGCAACAGTTTATTGAAAACTATTTGCGAATTGATGAAGACAAAGATTACGTGTTGCAAAGCGTTCCCTGCACTTTTTTGGGAGCCGATAATTATTGCAGTATTTACGATGTTCGCCCAAAAGCATGTCGCGAATTTCCCCACACAGATAGAAAGAAATTTCAGCAGATTTCAAACCTTACAATGAAAAACGTAGCCATTTGCCCAGCGGCTTTCAATATTGTGGAGGAGATGAAACGTCTAATTAAGTAGCAGTATTCAGTCACAGTATTCAGTAACTGAAAACTGAGACTGCGACTTCTCTCAAGGGTAAAGCAAATACTTCTCCCGAATCTTTTTAAACCTTGCAAGCCCATCCTTCCAAGAATCCCGAATTTCTTCCGCAGTTAAACCTTGCTCAATTTGTTGTTGTAATTTATCTGTTCCGGCAAGTTTTATGAAAAACGAATTGAAAAAATCCTTCTTTTTTCCGTTGGCATTATAAGCATCAATCAACCATTCCAAATTAATTTTGTTCAAACGCGGTTCCTTCCGAAGATCTTTTCCGTGGCAAAGCTGCCCATTGAATTTTGGATTTTTTGCACCTTCGTTGGATTGTGGCGTATATTCAAAAGTATATTTTGAAGCAAGCAAACTAGGTGCTCCAAAAACCTGAAATTGCATATCCGTACCGCGTCCAGCGTTAATAAAAGTGCCTTCAAAAAAGCAAAGGCTTGGGTAGAGGTTTATAGCTTGGTCGTTCGGTAAGTTGGGTGAAGGTTTTATAGGGAGTGCATAGGGAGTATCGTGTGTGTAATTTTCAATTTCAACTACAGTCAGTTCACATTTCATTTTGTCTTTTAACCAACCTTCGCCATTTATCATCTTTGCATATTCACCAATCGTCATCCCGTGAACCACCGGAATCGGGTGCATCCCTACGAAACTCTGGTTTGCAGCTTCTAAAATTGGGCCGTCAATATAATGTCCGTTGGGATTTGGACGGTCAAGAACAATCACAGGAATTCCCGCTTCTGCACAAGCTTCCATAACATAATGTAGCGTAGAAATATAGGTGTAAAACCGTGCGCCCACATCTTGAATATCGAAAACCACCACGTCAATTCCTTTTAATTGTTCTTGGGAAGGTTTTTTATTGTTGCCGTAAAGTGAAATTAAAGGTACACCTGTTTTAGAATCTACACCATCCTTAACGTGTTCGCCAGCATCTGCCGTTCCACGGAAACCGTGCTCTGGCGCAAAAACTTTTTTTACAATCACATTTTTGGAAATTAAAAAATCTACCAAATGCTGATTTTCATTTTCTAAAAATGAAGTCTGATTTGCAACAACGCCCACGTTTTTATTTTTTAAAAATGAAGCATACAAAGGGAATTGTTCCGCGCCCGTAACTATTTCGTCAACAATTCGCAGTTCGCCAGTATTGATTAGGACCTTTTTTTTATTGCTTTTGGTTTCTTCACGGGGGAGAGGTAAATTTAAAGGATTTTCAAGATTGGGTTCTTCCAAAAGGCTGTCAGAGACCAATCTGTTTTTTTCAGTGGTTTGGCTTCCACAGGAAAAAAATAGTATGACTGTTATTAAAACCGTATTTTTGAAAAAAGTTAAGCCCATAAAATCGTAGTGAATTTCGAAATTTTCATCGCTCGGCGCATCATTGCTTCCAAGGACTATAAAAGTAGTATTTCGGCACCGATAATAAAAATTGCAATCACAGCAATCGCACTCGGTATTATTATGATGCTCGTTTCAATTGCTACGGGCGTGGGACTTCAAAAAAAGATTCGCGAAAAGGTTTCCGCCTTCAACGGCGACATAATTATCACGAATTTCGACACCAATTTTTCCAACGATTCCCAAAATCCTATTTCAAAAAATCAGGACTTTTACCCAACTTTTAAAAATATTGAAGGAATAAAACACGTACAGGTTACGGCTTCAAAAGGAGGAGTGATTCGCACTGAAACAGATTTTGAAGGCGTTGTTGTAAAAGG
Organism: Aequorivita sp.; assembly: GCA_002715485.1. Taxonomy (GTDB): domain Bacteria; phylum Bacteroidota; class Bacteroidia; order Flavobacteriales; family Flavobacteriaceae; genus Aequorivita. The sequence goes on from PAZL01000061.1 coordinate 2,216, forward strand.
TGTGGGCAGCGATTACGATTGGGAATATTTCAAAGATTATTTGGTAGAAGGGAAACTGCCTGATTTTAAAGGTGATTTGAATGAAGATATTTTGATTTCAGAATATTTGGCGAATAGGCTGCATTTGAAATTGGGTGATAAAGTGACTACTTTTTTTCTGAATGACGAAGTTTCCAAAACCCCGCGTAGTCGTGGTTTCGATATTGTGGGAATCTACAACAGCGGTTTTCAGCAGTTTGATGAACAATTTATAATAACAGACATTCGTCACATTCAGCGGTTGAATAAGTGGGGGGAAGACCAGATTGGCGCCTTTGAGGTTTTTGTAAATGATTTTGATGAAATTATCCCCATAGGAAACGAGGTCTATAACGAAACGGGAAGTATGCTGGATACACAAACTATTCGGCAGAAATATGCCTCTATTTTTGAGTGGTTGGATTTATTTGATTTCAATATTGTAATGATTATAGGCATTATGATTTTGGTGGCAGGCATCAATATGATTACAGCTTTGTTGGTCTTGATTTTGGAGCGTACCCAGATGATAGGAATTTTAAAAGCATTGGGCAGCAGCGATTGGAGCGTGCGCAAAGTATTTTTGTACAACGCGATGTATTTAATTGGTGTTGGCCTTTTTTGGGGAAATATAATTGGAATCGGTTTGCTTTTGGTTCAAAAATTCGGTAAAATTTTCAAATTGAACCCAGATACATATTATGTAAATGAAGCCCCTGTTTATTTGCATTGGGACTATATTTTGATGCTGAATGCAGGTACATTTCTTCTTTGTATTTTGATGCTTTTGATACCTTCTTTTATCATTTCAAAAATTTCTCCCGTAAAGGCCATACGGTTTGAATAATATAAAAAGCCCGGCAATGTGTCTGCCGGGCCTACTAATAAATACATTTCCTTAAAGACGATACCCTACTCCAGCACCTATTAGCCAAGGGTTAATGTCAACCGCTGCCCCTACAGTTGCCCCAAGTGCAGAAGTGGCGTTTATAGTAGCATCGGTATTTAAGAAGAGTTTTTTAATATCAATATTAACAAACCAATTTTTGCTAAAATTATAATCCAGTCCGGCCTGTAAGGCAAACCCCACACTGTTGTCATAGTTTATGTCATCAGCAACGGGGCCTTCCTTTGCTCCATAAAAAATGGTATAGTTTATTCCGGCACCTACGTAGGGCTTAAAATCACCTTCGTTAAAGTGGTATTGGGCCGTAAGGGTAGGGGGTAATAACCAAACAGAACCTAGGTCAATATCTCCCACAGCGGTATTTACTGCTTTTACATTATGCTTTGTTGTGCCTAAAATTAACTCGGCGGCAATATTCTTGGTGAAAAAGTAGGTAATGTCTATTTCCGGGATTACCGAGGTGGAAATATCGGCATCACCGCCAATTGCCTCAATCGAGGCACTTTCATCTGGAGCTACCACCACACCACGAAGTCTGAATTGCCATTTTGAAAATTCGTTTGTGTTTTTACTTTCGGTTTCTTGGCCAAACATTGTGAAGGGAAGAACGAATAAAATGAAGAATCCGAATACTGCTTTTTTCATGATTTTGTAAAGTTTAAAAATTAGTTTTTTGATTAAATGTGAAGCAAAATTATCGATAGAATTTTCCTTGTATTATGATGAAAATCATTGCTAGGAAAGTATTTTATTAAGTAGTCTTTTTTATAGTTAGAATTGCTTTTTTATGAAAATTATTAGAATAGTACATATCGGATATTCAGGGATGTTTTCAGCTTTAAATTGTACATTTGCACTTTTTAGAAAATTATATGGAATACGCAGAAAATATATTGGGAACCATCGGCAACACGCCCATGGTAAAAATCAACAAAATAATTGGGGATATTCCCGCTTTGGTACTGGCCAAATACGAAACCTTTAACCCAGGAAATTCAGTTAAAGACCGAATGGCTGTAAAAATGATTGAAGACGCCGAAGCAGATGGAAGGCTAAAACCCGGCGGAACCATTATTGAGGGAACTTCAGGAAATACCGGAATGGGATTGGCTTTGGCAGCGATCGTAAAGGGCTACAAAATGGTCTGTGTAATCAGTGACAAGCAGAGCAAGGAAAAGATTGATATTTTAAAAGCCGTGGGAAGCAAAGTGATTGTTTGCCCAACAAATGTGGCGCCCGAAGATCCACGCAGTTATTATTCTACTTCAAAACGCTTGGCAGAGGAAACTCCCAACAGCTGGTACGTAAATCAGTACGACAATCTCAGCAATACCAAGGCACACTACGAAAGTACTGGTCCTGAAATTTGGAAACAGACTGACGGAAAAGTTACCCATTTTGTTGTGGGCGTTGGTACTGGGGGAACCATCAGCGGCGTGGGAAAATATTTAAAAGAGCAAAACCCAGACGTAAAAATTTGGGGAGTGGATACCTATGGAAGTGTTTTCAAAAAATATCACGAAACGGGTGTTTTTGATGAAAACGAAATCTATCCCTACATCACCGAAGGGATTGGAGAAGATATTCTTCCGAAAAATGTTGACTTTAGCGTGATTGACGGTTTTATAAAAGTAACCGATAAGGATGCCGCAATCTATACCCAAAAGCTTGCAAAAATGGAAGGTTTCTTTTTGGGCAATTCAGCCGGTGCCGCAATAAAAGGCTTGCTTCAACTGAAAGATAAATTCAAGAAAGACGATGTGGTGGTTGTTCTTTTTCACGATCACGGCAGCCGCTATGTAGGCAAAATGTACAATGACGAATGGATGCGCGAACGCGGTTTTGTGGAAGATGAAGTGAAAAATGCTTCCGATTTAATTCAAGAGCACGCTGATAAACCGTTGATTACTGTAAAAACTGAAGAATTGGTAGGGCATGCAATAGAAAGAATGAAAAAATATCACATCAGTCAAATTCCGGTTGAGGATACATCTGGTTTTGTGGGCGCTTTGGACGAGACCGATTTACTCCGTAAATTTTTGGAAAACAAAAATGTGGCCGACCTTCCAATAAAAGAAGTAATGCACAAACCTTTTCCAATTGTGAAAAAAAGCACGCCTATTGAAGAAATCTCAAAATTGATTCATAAAGAAAACAATGCTGTTTTGGTAGATTTGGGCGATGGCAATTATAATATTATTACAAAACATGATATCATTCGTGCATTGTAGTTTTAACGAGATTTAAAATATTATCCCGCTTCACTTTAAATGGAGCGGGATTTTTGTTATTTTTAGGCAACTATGAAAAACGAGGCCAAAAAATTATTTCGCTTTCTGCGCACTAAGCCAGTTCCAGCAAATACCAATGAAATATTGGCGTTGGAACGTACCAAATTGGCCAATGAGCGCACGCTGCTTTCCTATATTCGTTCCTCGCTTTATCTTTTGCTCGGCGGAATTGGAATTCTGCAATTAAAGGATTTTGAAAGTATAAAATGGCTTGGTTACGTGGCGCTCGCAGTATGTGTGATTTTTTTGGCAGTCGGCATTTTTAGGTATGTATTATTATCGCGACGGCTATACAAATGGAACCGTATTCTCTATGTGGACACTATTTCTGAAAAAGTTCAAAAACAGGTAGATACGCAGGATAAAATGCAAAACGAAAAAGTAGAAGCATAATATTTTTTACTATATTTACTTCTCAATTTTAAGACTCCCCTTAAAAGTTATTAGCAATGAAAGAGGATTTTCTGCACTATGTGTGGAAATTTCAGAAGTTTGATGTGGGCAGTCTTTACACTTCGAATGGTGAAATTTTGCACATAAAAAATCAAGGGAGCCATAACCTAAATTCAGGACCAGATTTTTTTAACGCACAAATAGAATTAGACGGTCAGCTTTGGGCCGGTAATGTTGAGATTCATCTAAAATCCTCAGATTGGTACGCACACAGTCATGAAAAGGATTCGGCTTATGATAATGTAATACTCCACGTTGTATGGGAGCACGATACTGAAATTTATAGAAAGGACGGCTCGGTGATTCCTACGTTTATTTTAAATGAAAAAATACCAAAAGCTACAATTCAGCAATATCAAAAACTTTTTTCTAAAGGGAACAAGTGGATAAATTGTGAGAACGATTTTAAAGACCTTGATGAATTTAAGGTTGAAAACTGGTTGGAGCGACTCTATCTTGAAAGACTTCAGCACAAGCAAGAAATGCTTTTGCAAGAACTGAAAGCTACTCAAAATCATTGGGAAAGTCTGCTTTTTAGAGTGCTTTGCAAAAACTTTGGGCTTAAAGTGAATGGCAGCTCTTTTTTTAGTGTTGCAAAATCAATTGATTTTTCAGTTGTAAAAAAATGTAGCCATGAGCGTCAAGATTTGGAAGCACTTTTAATGGGGCAGGCGGGTTTGTTAGAAGGTGAAACAGAAGATTGGTACTTTAAAACACTGAAAAGGCGCTATGAATATTTGAAGCACAAATTTCAACTAAAAAATGGTAATGTAATTGTTCCAAAGTTTTTTAGGCTTCGTCCACCAAACTTTCCCACCGTTCGTTTGGCGCAGTTTGCAATGCTCTATTTTGAGCAACCTAGCCTCTTTTCAAAAGTAATTGCTGGGCAGCAAATAGAGGAATTTTACGAATTATTGAATGTGTCTGGAAGCGAATATTGGGAAACGCATTATAATTTTGGAGTAGGATCTTTACAGCGCAAAAAACGTGTTTCCAAAAGCTTGATGGATCTTCTGATAATCAATACTATCATTCCTTTAAAATTTTGTTATGCAGTGCAGCATGGCAAAGATGTTTCTGAAGAAATATTGGAGTTGGCCGCTAAAATTTCATCAGAGGAAAATACTGTTCTGAAAAAATTCAATTCATTAAAGAAAGTTTCAAAAAGTGCTTGCCAAAGTCAGGCATTGCTTCAACTTAAAACGGAATACTGCGATAAAAATAAATGTTTGGAGTGTGCAATTGGGGGATATATATTGGGTTCACAAATGCAATCACAAGGGGGCAGTGTTATTAGGAACTGACTTTTCTTTTTTTCTATTTTAAATTTTAATCGGAAAAAGTGTAATTTGCAGCTATGTTGCAAGCGGTATATTCTTTGCGCCATTATCTTGAAAAGCGTGGCTTTTATGTGTCTTCCAGATTGGCAGATAGGTTGGGGATGCGAGCCAAGAGTGTCCGGCTATTTTTTATTTATGTTTCTTTTGCCACTTTTGGTGTAGGCTTTGCAATTTATCTTACAATAGCTTTTTTGTTGAGGCTAAAAGATCTCGTGAATACTAAACGAACCTCTGTTTTTGATTTATGAAGCAACTCTTAAGTTCTAAAATTACGGTTGCAATTCTGCTCTTACTTTTGGTATTTATGACCGGAGTAGTAGGCTTTCACTTTTTTTCTGACTACAGCTGGATAGATGCTTTCTATATGACGGTAATTACTGTAACTACGGTAGGTTATGGTGAAGTAATGCCTCTAAGCCCTCAGGAAAAAGTTTTTGTTTCGCTTCTCATCATTTCCAGTATCTTTATAGTTGGTTATGCCATTTCGGTAATTACAGAATATATTTTAAGTAAAAACATAGGAATTTTAAGACAGAAAAGAGTGCAGAAAAAATTGGAATCCATGCATGACCACATTATTGTTTGTGGTTATGGCAGAAACGGAAAACAAGCGGCCCAAAAGCTATTGGCCTACAAACGTCCTTTCGTTATTATTGAAAAGGATGAAGAAGTCATTGATCGTTTTGCTGATGAGCATAATCTGTTTATTTTAGGAAATGCCATTGAAGATGAAATCTTGATAAAATCTGGTATAGAAAGAGCTTCAACCTTAATTTGCGCCACACCGAATGATGCAGACAATCTTTTCATAGTACTTTCAGCCAGGCAGATGAATAAAAATCTTAAAATAATAAGCCGCGCTAGTGAGGAAACAAGTTATAAAAAACTGAAATTGGGCGGTGCAGACAATGTTATTATGCCCGATAAAATCGGTGGAGACCACATGGCGTCATTAGTAGTAGTGCCAGATCTCGTTGAGTTTTTAGATAATTTGACTGTCTCCGGCCAACAGGACAGTATTAATGTTGAGCAAATACCTTTTGAAAAAATATGCTCAAATGGAAAGGAACAAGCCATAAAAGATTTGGATGTTCGTAAAAAAACAGGCTGTTCCATTATAGGGTACCGTACCCCAACAGGTGAATATATTGTGAACCCCGAACCTTCGCTCGTACTTCAAAAAAATTCAAAACTTATATTGATTGGGCGCCCAGAACAAATAGAAAGTTTGAAAAGAGAATACGGTGTTTAAGGAAACGTTAACAAATTTCCTTTTAATTTTTTGAAATTGTAGTTTTTTTTAAGCATCTTGCTCTGTTTTATTTCAAAAAACGTTTCATCTTAAAAATCCACTATGAAGAAATATCTTCTTTCGCTAATCACTTTTTTAATTCCAATCATCACTTTTGCACAGGATACTACTGCTTCAGAGCAAGTAGATGCCATATTCCAAAAATATACGGGTTGGTTTGTTGAGTTAATATTTTACGAAATTCCATTTTCTGAAACTTTTCAAATACCCTGGGTTTTGATTGTACTGATTGGAGGTGCATTTTATTTTACAATTTATTTCAAATTAATAAATTTTACGGGGTTTGGTACTGCTATTCGAGTAGTGCGTGGAAAATATGAAGACATAGAGAAGCATGGAGCTGATACACTCTACGGAGATGTTACTCCAAACGAACAGGAAAATTTAATAGAAACCATTCGCGATGACAGTGCAGATGGAGAGGTTTCACACTTTCAGGCCTTAACAGCAGCACTTTCCGCTACTGTTGGTTTAGGAAATATCGCTGGGGTTGCCGTAGCACTTTCCATTGGTGGGCCCGGAGCGACTTTCTGGATGATTGTTGCAGGTTTACTGGGAATGGCATCCAAATTTGCAGAATGTACTTTGGGTGTAAAATTTAGGGATGTAGGTCCTGACGGTACTGTTTATGGTGGCCCTATGTATTATCTTAAAAAGGGACTTGGCCAAAAAGGAATGGGCGGACTAGGTAAAGTGCTCGCTATCGTTTTCGCAATATTTGTGATTGGTGGTTCCTTTGGGGGCGGAAATATGTTCCAGGCAAACCAAGCCGCAGCTCAATTTGTTCAGCTTTTTGAGTTGCAGGGCACTAGTGCAGCAATATGGTTTGGAATTGCAATGGCCATTATAGTTGCCGTAGTAATCATTGGAGGTATCAAGCGAATTGCGAAAGTTACCGAAAAGATAGTACCATTTATGGCAGGAATTTATGTTTTGGGAGCACTTATAATATTGGTTGCCAACTATCATCACATAGGCGATGCTTTCGCTTTAATTTTTGAAGGTGCTTTCAGCGGACTGGGAATTGCCGGTGGTTTGGTGGGTGTAATGATTCAAGGAATTCGTCGAGGCGCATTTTCAAACGAAGCCGGGGTTGGTTCCGCAGCTATTGCGCACTCCGCAGTACGCACTAAATATCCTGCTTCTGAAGGAATTGTAGCGCTTTTGGAGCCTTTTATTGATACAGTTGTTATCTGTACTATGACAGCTTTGGTAATTGTAATCACCAATTTCGACAATAATATTATTCAATACGGTGTAGAAGTTAAGGAAGGTGTTGAGCTTACCGCAACGGCTTTTGACAGTGTAATTCCACACTTTTCGGTAGTGTTAACTGTAGCTGTTATTTTATTCGCTTTTTCTACCATGATTTCTTGGTCATACTATGGAATGCAGGGCTGGGTTTATCTATTCGGAAGGGGAAAAGTTACCGAGCTTATTTATAAACTGTTATTTTGTATCTTTATATGGGTAGGATCGGTTATCAGCCTTGGGTCTGTAATCAACTTCTCAGACGCAATGATATTTGCAATGGTAGTTCCGAACATTATAGGGGTTATTCTGTTAACGCCTGTTGTTAGAAAAGAACTCAAGCGCTATATGAATGCCATCCGCACCAAGCATGAGGCCATTGATGATGGACTTGAAGATATGTCGAAGCATTTATAACTAAACAATCTTATATGGAGTTAAAATCCCACTTTACGTTCAGCAAACAGCAACGGAGTGGGATTTTGCTTTTATTGTTGCTTATTGTTACGCTATTGTGCATTTATTGGTTCGTGGATTTTTCAGAAGAAGATACATTTGATATTTCTTCTGCTGAAATTGTTTCCGTTCAAAAGCAAATGGATTCCCTTCGGCTTGTTGAAATTGAAAACAGAAAACCGAAGAAATATCCATTCAATCCAAATTTCATAACAGATTATAAAGGCTATGTGTTAGGAATGTCCAATGAGGAAATTGACCGATTGCTTCAGTATAGAAAAGAAGGAAAGTGGATTAATTCGGCAACAGATTTTAAGAAAGTTACTGGTGTTTCGGATTCTTTGTTAAATGAATTGAGCCCTTATTTCAAATTTCCGAATTGGGTGACCAATCCAAAAACAAAATACAATTTCAAAAATTATAAAAGTGAAAAAGGTTTTGCTGAAAAGCCCTACGAGCAAAAAATTGACTTGAACAAAGCTACCGAAGAACAATTACAGCAGGTGAGTGGTATTGGCGAAGCGCTAAGCAAGCGAATTATTTCCTATCGCGAAAAACTCGGTGGGTTTTCAAATGATATTCAGTTGTACAATGTTTATGGACTTGAGCCTCCAGTGGTACAGCGCACACTCAATTTATTTACGGTAAAAACCCCTAAAGCTATTGCAAAGATTAATGTAAATACTGCTTCTGCTTCCGATATTTCGACAATTCCTGGCATCTCTTTTGAGATGGCCAAAAAAATCTGGGAATTTAGGCGGCTTCGCGAAAAACTAACCAGTATACAGGAACTGGACAAAATTGAGGGAATGACGGAAAGAAAGTTACAGCTAATTCATTTATATTTGTCCGTTGAGTAGATTTTCTAAATCGCCGAAAGGCTTACAAATATTAGTTTTAAGACCGCATGGATAAAATGTATTTTACAGAGGAACACGATTTTTTCAGAAAGAGTTTTCAAGATTTCCTTCAAAAGGAAGTGGTGCCACACATTGAAAAATGGGAAAAAACTGGGCATATTGAGCGCTTCATCTGGGAGAAATTTGGTGAGATGGGCTACTTTGGTATTTATCAGCCTGAAGAATATGGAGGTCTTGATTTGGACCTTTTTTATACCGTAATTTTTTTAGAAGAACTTCAAAAAATTAATAGTGGCGGTTTTGCGGCCGCAATGTGGGCACATGCATATCTTGCCATGACACATTTGAAGGTGGAAGGCAATCATAAGCAAAAAGAAAAATACCTGTCTCCGAGTATCACGGGTGAAAAAATAGGCTGTCTTTGTATCACCGAACCTTTTGGTGGTAGCGATGTTTCCGGAATGCGAAGTACAGCGGTGAAACAAGGCGACCGTTATATTTTAAATGGTTCAAAGACTTTTATCACTAACGGTGTTTACAGCGATTATTTAATAGTAGCGGCCAAAACAGCTCCCGAACTAGGCAATAAAGGCATTAGTATTTTTGTAGTTGATCGTGATGCAAAAGGAATTTCTGCAACAAAGCTTGACAAATTAGGATGGCGAGCCAGCGATACGGGTGAAATAGCTTTTGACAATGTTGAAATTCCCGCTGAAAATTTAATGGGTGAGGAGAATAAAGGTTTTCCATATATTATGCAGCACTTCGCATTGGAACGTTTAATAATGGGAATTAATGCACATGCAAGAAGTGAATTTGCTTTGGAATATACGATTCAATATATGAAGGATCGTTTCGCTTTTGGAAAAAGCATCTCGAAATTTCAAGCCTTGCGTCACCGAGTAGCACAGATTGCAAGTGAAATTGAGGTTAGCAAGACATTTAACTATGTTACCGCAAAACGTTTGAACGATGGGGAATATGTGGTAAAGGAAGCCACGATGAGCAAACTTATTTCTACCAAAGTAGCTGATGAGGTTATGACCGAATGTCTTCAGTTTTTGGGCGGTTATGGCTATATGGAAGAATACCCCTTGGCACGTTTGTTACGCGATAGCAGGCTGGGGCCAATTGGCGGTGGGACTTCAGAGATTCTTCGGGAGATCATTGCTAAAATGATTATCGAAGGTAAAGAATATAAGCCGGCGAAGTAAAATCATTTATTTTAAAAAATTATTTTGGAAATGAAGCATTTCACTATAAAGCATTTTTTCTTATTATTTATTTTCTTCATCGGTGCCACCACTTTCGCCCAAACAGAGCTAAAAGGAAAAGTCGCCGATTTCTTAACATTTCAGCCTATTGAAAGCGCAAGTGTTTATATTGAGAATACCACTATCGGTTCCATTACCAATGCCGATGGTAATTTCGTTTTAAAAGTACCACAGCAACATCTTCAGGACACGCTTGTTATTTCTTCCATTGGGTATAAAAGTTTTAAGGTCGTTATTAGTGAATTTGAAAACGGTTCCGATATATTTTTGGAAGAAGACGTTGCTTCTTTAGATGAAGTGGTTATAGTAGCAGATCCCCGCCCTACCACGGGTAATGGGATAGTACAAAGAGCTATTGAAAAATTACCGAAAAACCTTCCCGAACAACCCTATTTACAAAAAGGTTTTTTGCGCCACAAAGAGCGTAATAAAAAGGAGTATAAATGGCTTATTGAGAGTGCCATCACCTTGTATGATTCCAGCTATGCTTCTGGAGCAAAAAACAACCTGAAAATAAATGTAGACGAAACCCGTAAAAGTTACGATTTACGGGACATTGATAGCGTTTTCACCTTTGCAGCATTCCTTAAGAATAAAGGCATAAAGACCGAAAACATAAACAGGAATTTAGTGAAAACTTCGTCCTTGATTGAAGCGATAAAGTGGAACGATAGCCGGGTGAACGGTTTGGAAAACCTTTTTAAAGGAAAACTTAATTTAGTTCGAAACTCAAACGTTACTGGTGCATTGCTGGGCAAAAATATTTTGGAAAAGCACCAATTTGATCTCGATACTATTTTGGTTGACAACGGAAGAAAACTTTATAAAATTAAAATTGAAAAAGGAGCCGATTTTGTAGGTTTGAACACACCAAACATTTACAATGAAGGTTTTGAACCAAAGGGTTGGATATATATTTATTATGACAATTACGCAATCAAAAAAATAGAATATGAATTGATTGCCGCTTCCGACATTCAGAAAAAGCGAAGTAAGAGCCTTTTTGACACACAGACCATCCACAAATTAGTGATAACCTATAAGGACTATGATGGCAAAATGTATCCCAACTATATATATTACGAAACACCAAAACTTGTAAACACTGGTGACCGCTCTTCCGATAGGATTAAAACCGAAGCCGAACCTGGCTTTGACAAAGACGAGCAATATTATTATACTATTCAAGAAATATTATTCAGTGATATAATTCAAGATCCAGAATTAATAAGCCAAGAACTGCAACAAAATGATTGGTCCGCAGATATTTTTTCAAGTAAGCCTTACAATGAATCTTTTTGGAAAAGTTACAACGTATTATTGGAGAGTAAAGAGGAGGAGAAGCTTATACAGGATTTGAGCAAACGCGCTTCTTTATATAAAGAGTAAATTTTTTCAAAAAAAACCTTCTCACATAATACATAACTCATAACTATTTTTTACTTTTGCCGTCCTAAAGAAAGGAGGTGATGACACTATGTTAATTATACCAGTTAAAGACGGAGAAAATATCGATAGAGCGCTGAAACGTTTCAAGCGCAAATTTGACCGTACCGGAACTATGCGCCAGTTGCGCTCACGACAAGCTTTTACTAAGCCTTCCGTTAAGAAAAGAGCACAGCTTCAAAAAGCACAGTATATTCAAAACTTAAGAGATCAGGAAGATATTTAGTATTTTCTATTTGAATCTTAAACATATAAATCCGTTGTGAAAATTTTCCAACGGATTTTTTTATGGTTAAAAGTTATTGGCTTTTTAAGTTAATCAGTTATTTTTAGAATCTCAGATTTTCAATCTTAAAAATTGATAAACTAAAACAAGCCGCTATAAATCAATGTCCTTTCAGCCTTTTGTAGAATATCTCCAGTTAGAGAAAAAGTATTCACCACATACGGTGACTGCCTATTTAAAAGATTTGGAAGATTTTCATGCTTTTGCTTCTGCGGAATTTCAGTATGCTGAAATTGTAGATGCGAATTATTCCGTGGTGAGAAGCTGGATAGTCTCGCTGGTAGATTCCGGTATTTCAAACAGAACCGTGAACAGGAAGATTTCATCGTTAAAAACTTACTATAAATTTCTTTTGAAAACGGGACAAATAGAGATCAACCCTTTGGCAAAGCACAAAGCGCTGAAAACTTCAAAAAAAATTCAAGTCCCTTTTTCAGAAAAGGAAATCGGGAACGTAATGGAAAAGTTTGGAGAGGAAAATGATTTTGAAGGATTGCGCAATCGCTTAATCGTGGAGCTTTTTTATTCCACCGGAATACGCAGGGCTGAGTTGATCAATATTAAAGTAACGGATGTTTCTTTTGCTCAGAAAACTTTAAAGGTGTTGGGCAAAAGAAACAAAGAACGCATTGTTCCACTTTTGCCCACGGTACTGCAATCTATAAATGGTTATTTGCAACAGCGAAGCGTACTTGAAAATATAAAAGACACCGATGTTTTATTTCTCACCCAAAAAGGGGTTAAAATTTATGAAACCCTTGTCTATCGGATTATTAATTCATATTTTAGTATAGCTTCCGAAAAGGTGAAGAAAAGCCCGCATATTTTGCGGCATTCTTTTGCAACGCATCTTTTAAGCGAAGGCGCAGATATTAATTCGGTAAAGGAGCTGTTGGGGCATTCCAGTCTTGCTTCCACACAGGTTTACACACAAAATAGTATTGCGCAGTTGAAAGAGGTTCATAAAAACGCACATCCGCGAAACGGCTAAACTCAAAAAAACACTTTATGGGGTAAAATTACATATTACATTAACTTTAAATATAATATAGTATGAAGGTAAACATTCAAACACCCAACTTTGCTGCCAAAGATGAACTTTTGGTATTTGTTGAAAGCAAACTGTCCAAGCTAGAGCAATTTTACGATAGGATTATTTTTGCAGATGTATTTTTAAAAGTCCAAAAAACAAGTGAAAAGGAGAATAAAATAGTGGAGGTGCTATTGAGCATTCCGGGAGATGATATGATGGTAAAGAAAGAGGCGAAAAGCTTTGAGGGGGCTACGGATGAAGTTGTTAAAACTTTAGAGCGCCAGCTTAAAAAAAGAAAACAAAAACAAAAAGCATATTTGTAATAGAATTTTTTAGAAAAAGTTTTGTAGAAAAAATAATTTCTCTACATTTGCAGTCCGTTAGAAATAGCGGACTTTTTTATGGCTGAAAAATAGCCCTAAAAAGAGGTCAAAAAGCCGATGTAGCTCAGCTGGCTAGAGCAGCTGATTTGTAATCAGCAGGTCGTGGGTTCGAGTCCCTCCATCGGCTCTTTTTAAAGCTCATTTAGAGCTTGCGCGGAGCGC